>JAUHXM010000114.1 GCA_030426605.1 Phycisphaerae bacterium
CGCCCACGAGGCGATCCTCGCGTTCGATCAGGGCAAGGTCGGCATCCACGAGGCGATCACGGTGCGTCTGGACGGGTTCACCGAGGTGGTGAACAAGGAGCGCGGGCCGGTCGAGAAGATGCCGGAGAACCGGCGTCTGATCACGACGGTGGGGCGTGTGCTCTTCTCCGAGATTCTCGGCGCGGGGATGCCGTTCTACAACTGCTCGATCGGCAAGAAGGGGTGCGCCCGCGTCATCGACGACACGTACGACTACTGCGGTCGTGCGGCGACGATCGACCTGCTCGACGCGATGAAGAACATCGGGTTCAAGCAGTCCACGCTCGCGGGCCTGTCGTTCGGCGTGACGGACCTTCGGATCCCGAAGGAGAAGCAGGACATCATCGACGCCGCGGAGGCGAAGGTGGCGCGCGTCGAGAAGAACTACGACCGCGGCATCATCACCGCCCGCGAGCGGTACAACCAGCTGCTGGACATCTGGTCGCACTGCTCGGAGGACCTGACGAAGAACCTGGTCGAGACGCTCAAGCTCGACCGTCGCCACGAGGACGGTTCGTACGCCGACATCGAGAAGGGCGAGGGCAAGAAGTTCCTCAACCCCGTGTACCTCATGTCCGACTCGGGTGCGCGCGGCAACATCTCGCAGATGAAGCAGCTGGCCGGCATGCGTGGTCTGATGGCCAAGCCCTCGGGCGAGATCATCGAGACGCCGATCCGGGCGAACTTCCGCGAGGGCCTGCACGTGCTCGAGTACTTCAGCTCGACGCACGGGGCGCGCAAGGGCCTGGCGGACACGGCGCTGAAGACGGCGGACTCGGGGTACCTGACGCGCAAGCTGTGCGACATCGCGCAGTCCGTCATCATCGGTGAGATCGACTGCGGGTCGAAGCGCGGCATCGTGAAGCGCGCCATCTACAAGGGCGAGCAGGTTGACGTTCCGCTGAGCGACCAGATCGTCGGGCGCATCAGCGTCAACTCGATCGTGAACCCGGTGACGGACGAGACGATCGTGTCCGCCAACGAGATGGTGACCCCCGAGGCGGCGCAGAAGATCGAGGACCTGGGCATCGACTCGGTCGTGGTCCGCTCGCCTCTGACGAGCGAGAGCACGTTCGGGTGCTCGGCGCTTGATTACGGGATGGACCTCTCGACGGGCAAGATGGTCGAGGAGGGTCTGGCGGTGGGGATCATCGCGGCCCAGTCGATCGGCGAGCCCGGCACGCAGCTGACGATGCGGACGTTCCACACGGGCGGCATCGGCACGCGCAACGTGTCGGAGACCGAGTACCGGGCGTTGAACGCGGGCACGATCGAGCTGCGCGACCTCAACGAGGTCGAGGTGAAGGACGAGGACGGCAACGAGTGCCGTGTCTCGCTCAAGCGGAACGGCGAGATCGCGATCCTCGACGAGAAGGGCCGCGAGCTCGAGAAGACCAAGGTGGACTACGGCTCGTTCATCTACGTCAAGCCCGGGCAGTCCGTGAAGCGCGGCGAGGTGCTGATGAAGTGGGACCCGCACCGCACGCCGATCCTGGCGGAGAAGTCGGGTACGGTGCAATTCGTCGATATCGAGCTGGGCCAGACGGTGCGCGAGGAAGACGCCGGGCGCGGCCAGAAGGCGCTCGTCATCATCGAGCACAAGGGCGATCTGCACCCGCAGATCAACGTGGTGGACGAGCAGGGCAACATCCTCGACTTCCACTACCTGCCCGCGAAGGCGCGCCTGGAGGTCAAGGACGGCGAGACGATCGAGGCCGGGCACATGCTCGCTCGTCAGCCGCGTGCGGCGGCGGGCTCGGCGGACATCGTCGGCGGTCTGCCCCGCGTCACGGAGATCTTCGAGGCGCGCAAGCCCAAGGACCCGGCCGTGATGGCCGAGATCTCCGGGCGTGTCGAGCTGCACTCGGACAAGCGCAAGGGCAAGATGACGATCCGCGTCATCTCGGATTCGGGCATCGAGAAGGACCACCACGTCCCGACGGACAAGGGCCTGCTCGTGCACACGGGCGACTTCGTGCAGGCGGGCGACCCGCTGACCGAGGGCCCGCTGGTGCCGCACGACATCCTGCGGATCAAGGGCGAGGAGTCGCTGTGGACGTACATGCTCGACGAGGTGCAGAACGTGTACCGCGCGCAGGGCGTGACGATCAACGACAAGCACATCGAGCTGATCCTTTCGCAGATGCTCCGCAAGGTGCGTGTGGAGAACCCGGGCGACACCGATCTGCTGCCGCACGAGGTGGTGGACAAGGTCGCGTTCCGTGCGAAGAACGCGGAGGTCGCGAACCTGGCGCGCGTCGCCGAGGCGGGCGACACGAACCTGCGCGTGGGCGACCTGATCACCCGCGACGAGCTCAAGGAAGCGAACGCGAAGGCGGAGGCCGAGGGCAAGGAGATCGCCAAGGCGAAGCGGGCGCGTCCCGCGACGGGGCGGACGCTCTTGCTGGGCATCACCAAGGCGTCGCTGCAGTCCGAGTCGTTCCTGTCCGGCGCGTCGTTCCAGGAGACGACGAAGGTGCTGACCGAGGCGTCGTTGCGAGGCGCGGAGGACCGCCTGATCGGGCTGAAGGAGAACGTGCTGCTGGGTCACCTGATCCCGGCGGGCACGGGGTTCCGCCCGTACCAGGAGATCCGCGTGCAGCCGCTGGTCGAGCTCGCCGAGCTGGAGACGGGCGACGACGAGATGTACGAGGACGCGGCCCGGACCGCCGAGGCGTACGGCGCGGGCGTGTCGTCGGCGCCGCAGGTCGAGGTGAAGGACGTCGTGATCGGCGGCCGCACCGAGGCGGCGCCCGAGAACTGATCGTCTGACGACGCCATCGCGAGGCCCGAGCTCGAACAAACGACGCCGTCCCTCCGGGGGCGGCGTCTTTCGTTGGTGCGTCGCCCGGGTGGTGGTCAGCGGGTGTTGCGGGGTGTCCACGATTCCCAATCGGGAACGTAGTGCGGCCCGTTCTCGGTGCCGACGCTGCCGATCGAGGTCGGCGCGATGTGGACGAGCCACTCGCTCAGGGCGGTGGTGGTGGAGGCGCTGCCGTCGGCGCGGGCCGTCGCGGCGGCGCCGGTGTGGCGGAAGCTGGTCGTGGGCGCATGGTTCGGCTTCCACCCGCGCCCGCGCGAGAACATGAGGGGCGGGTCGAGCAGCGCGCAGTTTCGGAGCTCGCCGCCGAGGACGATCATCGTGTCGCCGAAGACGAACAGGTCCGTGGGGCGGTGGATCCTCGTGGCCCGCACCTCTGGGAACGAGTTGATCGCGTAGTGCATGGAGGTCGCGGGCGTGAGGTAGTACGCGTTGTACCCGTACGTGCTGGTCCAGGCGTTGTCGGCGAGGTCGCCCTGGCGGGCGTAGGTGCCGTCGCGTTGGGCGGGGCACTCGAAGACGGAGCGATCGCCCGTCTGCGCGGCGAGGTAGGGCGCGAGCGGCCCGCGGGACGCGTCCACGAGCGCGGCGCCGTCGCGTTCTTCGCCGAACCAGTACCGGCGGGTCAGGCCGGACTCTTCGAGGTACGGCGTCGGGCGTTCGTGATGGTCGAGGGCGTAGCCCGACCATGCGGTCACGAGCTGGCGCTGGTTGGACAGGCACACGACGGTGCGGGCGCTCTCGCGCGCGCGGCCGAGGGCGGGGAGGAGGATCCCGATGAGCAGCGCGATGACGGCGACGACAACCAACAGCTCGATGAGCGTGAACGCTCGGTTGTGTGCGAGATCTCTCGTCAAGGGGTCACTCCGCCGGGTCCGTAAGCGTACACGCCGTCGGGTCCGACGGTGAAAATCCAGCCGTCCGCGAACGCCGGCGCGGATCCTGCGCCCGTCGCCTCGTCGAGTTGGGGCCAGCCGCTGGTCCCGTCCCACGAGGCGTCGATCACGACGAGTCGGTCGCTCGGCTCGAATCCGAACGGCGCGGACGCCGGCATCGATCCGACGACGAGCCTGGCTTTGCCCGTCGTGGTGATGGCGAGGGGCTGGAGTGTCCACCCGCCGGCGTCCACGAATTCGCCGGGGTCACGCTCGCCGTTCGTGTTGATGTCATCCCACGAATCGACCGCGAGATCCCAGAGGAAGGTGCCGGTGGCGCGGTCGAACGCCTGGACGGTGGGGAACGACCCGAACCCCGCGATGCCGGAGGACACGAAGACGCGGTCGCGCGTGACGAGGGGCGTGGTGTCCGCCCGGTTGGAAGGCGCCGACCATTTCTGGGCGCCGGTGACGGCGTCGAGGCAGACGGTGTTGGCGCCGAACTCGTCGCCGCTGAAGGTGTAGCTCGAGGCGAAGACCTCGCCGCCGTCGGTGCAGACGCCGCCGAAGAAGCCGGCGTCGTCCGTGTTGTCGTACCGCCAGAGCGGGGTTGGGGCGCCTGGCCCGGAGTGGGTGGCGTCGAACGCGAAGACGGAACCCTGCACCGGCGTGACGGGTCCGGCGCACGCGACGTAGACGGTGCCGTCGGCGTACGCGGGCGAGTTGCCGGAGGTCTGCCCGATCAGGTCCGCTTTCCAGACGATGGCGCCGGGGAGGTGTGGGTTGTCGGTCTCGTGGAAGGCGTCGATGTTGATGCAGTAGAGCTGCCCGGTGCCGCTAGCGCCGAGCGGGAAGTCGGTGATGAAGCACCGGTCACGCGGGCCCAGGTCGGACGTGACAACGGGCGACGCGTTCACCACGGGCTCGGCCAGGGTCGTCTGCCAGCGGGTGGAGCCGTCGAGCACGCGCAGCCCGATGACCGAGTCGTCCGTCGTGACGATGAGCGTGTTGGTCGCGAGATCGAGCACGGGGGTGGACCACGAGTCGTAGAACGCGTCGGGAACGGGCACGGCCCACTCCACGTCGCCCGTCAGGCGGTTGATGCGCATCGCGTGGTCGGCGAAGTCGATGGTGCCCACGGCGTAGACGCTGTGCTCATCGGCCACGACGCCTGAGGGCGTGAGGAACGAGATCGGGCGTCCGATGGGGTCCTCGTCGGCGATCCATTCCGGGGTGTCGAGCGGTGGCACGGCGGGCAGGCTCGGCAAGACGCGGATCGCCGCGTTCCGGTCGGGGCCGCCGGCGTAGTGCGTCCACACACCGACGCCGCCGATGCCGAGACCCGAGCTGGCGGTGCCCTCGGCGACGACGGACGTATCGGCGGCGAGCGCGCCGGTGCCGATCGCCGCGTGCACGAGCGCGGCCAGAACGCACCGGGATGTGAGTCGATGGTTCAACACAACGAGCAACACAACGCAATGCGGGCCGGGCCCCATCGGGCCCGTCCCGCGATCTCTCCCCGCACCAGCGGAGAAAACCCGCCTCAGCGTCTGCGACGCGACGCTGAGGCGAGCACAAAGAGCGGTGCCGGCAGGAACACACTGGGCGCCGGCACCGCGGCGACGTCTGCGAACGCGTCCACCTCGAACGCGAACAGGGAATCATCGTTGTTGGACAGGCGCACGAACTGGATCCAGTCCAGCCCGACGTCGTCCAGGTCGATCCCGAACCCGCCGCCCGAGCCGGCGTAGAGCGACTCGATATCGGGCAGGAACGAGTTGTCGAAGTCGTCCACCGTCAGCGACGGGTCGACGGGCCGGGTGAAATCTGCGCCCGGCGTCGCGAGCGTGGGCCACAGATCGATGAAATCGGTCGTGACGTGGTGCCACACCGAGCCGTTCTGTGAGACCTCGATCGTCGCGGCGGCTTCGGGGACGAACAACTCGCGGAAGAGGGCCGTGTCGCCGGTGAACCCGTTGGGGAAGTCGGCGTCCACGAATCCCTCGTTGCTGAAGATGAGCAGATCAACGCCGAAGGGGTTGAGGGCGTCGTTTTCGACCTGCTGATCGAACCGGACGGTGAGGTGCCCGCCGAACCCGACGGACACGACCGAGCTCGACGAGAAGGCGGGGTTGAACGGGGTGACCGTCCCGAACCCGTCGTCGGAGGTGGGGGCGCCGAGCGCGGAGTTCGCGTTCGTCGCGCCGCCGTCGGGATTTGAACCTGCGTCATAACTCACTACGGAACTCGCAAACGGTGCGGCGAAGGCGACGGACGAACCCACCGCGCCCGCCGCCCACGCGGCACACACTCTCTTGATCTCCATCTCTCTCTCGTCCCAACGTGTTGTGCGGGATCCCACGGGCGACTCTCCAAGCGCCCGAGAGCCCGGTTGTCCGCTCCGTTGAATCGCGCGGAGCGTCCCCCTGGCGGTTCACCAGTCGGCTCTCATTCGGGCGTGGTCCGTGGGGGTCTTGGGTGCCGGGGGAGGCGCACAAGACCGTCCGCGGGCCCGTTTTCGCGAGGGCCGACACAAACAGTCGAGGGCAGGTCTTCCGGCTCCGGGCTCTGCGAATTCAGCCTTCCCGGGGGCGTCTGTCGTTGCCCCAGTGGCTTCCCTGCTCAAGAGCGGGGAACTCCGGATCCTGGATCGAACCCGGCGAATTCGCTTCGGCACCCGTTACGGCGGCGCGTCCGCGGTGGCTTTTCACCACACTTCCCATTTTCACCCGGCCGGCTGCACAAGCCCGCCCGAGCACCTTCGACACCATCAACATACTCGAACGGGTCACCCTGTCAATCGCCCCGAACGGGTGAATTCGGTGCCGTTGCGCCCAACTCATGAACCGGGAAGCGGTTACGATTTTTACATGGACTTCGACAACGCATTCCGGATCGACCCAGGCTCGCGTGTTCGGCTCAAGGACGGCGACGCCGACCGGAGCCCGGGCGCCGACCGCGCCGAGGGCGAGCGCCGGCTCGCCGAGGACGTCGAACGCATCCGCGACGCCCAGCACCGGCTGTTCGCCGAGGGCACGCGGTCGCTGCTGGTGGTGCTGCAGGGCATGGACGCCGCGGGCAAGGACGGGACGATCCGCCACGTCTTCGGGCCGACGAACCCGCAGGGCGTCCGCGTCGCGGCGTTCGGCAAGCCGACCAGCAACGAGCTCGCGCACGACTACCTCTGGCGTGTCCACCAGCGCGTGCCCGACCGCGGGCACATCGGCGTCTTCAACCGCTCGCACTACGAGGACGTGCTGATCGTCCGCGTGCTCGGGCTCGTGCCCGACGAGGTCTGGAAGAGGCGCTACGAGCACATCAACGCGTTCGAGAGGATGCTGCACGACGAGGGCACGGCGGTGCTCAAGTTCTTCCTGCACGTGTCGGCCGAGGAGCAGCTGCGCCGGTTGCTCAAGCGCGTGACGAACCCCGCGAAGGCGTGGAAGTACAACGCGGAGGACTTCACGAAGCGCTCGCGCCGGCCGGACTACATCGAGGCGTATGAGGACGCGCTGTCCAGGTGCTCGACGGAGCACGCGCCGTGGTACGTCATCCCGGCGGACAAGAAGTGGTACCGGAATCACGCGATCGCGCGGATCGTCGCGGACCGGCTCGAGCACATGGACCCGGAATTGCCGCCGCTGCCCGAGGACGGGCACGCGTGGCGGGAGAAGTTTGCCAACGGCGACGACTAACGCACGTTCCGGGCCCGTGTCGATCAGCCCCGCGTGGGTGTCTTGCTGGGGCGTGGTCCGCCGTGTGTTACCATCCCCTCGATGGACGTGTTGCTCGTCATTGTGTTGGTGCTCGCGCTCGGCGTGGTGCTCCTCGGGTATTTCCTCGTCTTCAGTGAAGCGCTCCAAATGGCGCTCCAGGCCAGGCTCGCGGGGGTTCCCATCCCTCTGATGAGACTGGTGTCGTGGAAAGTTCGATGGGGCGATCTGCGGACGATTGTGCTGTCGGCCATCCGGCTGCGGAAGGCATCGGTCGGTGTTTCGCACGAGGATCTCGCCGATCACTATTTTGCCGGGGGGCGTGTCCCCAACTGTGTTGCTGCCATCATCCGCTCCCGTGAACACGGCCTCGATACCCGGTGGGAGGAGATTGCCGCGTGGGATCTGGAAGGTATCGACGTGCTCAAGGAAGTGAATGACATCATCGAGCAGCCGCAGTCGTGACGACACACATCACCTCCATCCTGCACGACCGCTTCGGGCTCGAGGCGCTGCGCCCGTTGCAGGCAGAGATCATCGATCGCGTGCTCGGCGGCGGGCACGCCCTGGTTGTCATGCCGACCGGGTCGGGCAAGAGCCTGTGCTACCAGTTGCCCGCGCTCATGAAGCGTGCGGAGCGGGGGGGCACGGCCCTTGTTTTCTCGCCTCTGATCGCACTCATGGAGGACCAGGTCGCCGCGCTGCGCGCGAAGGGGATCAACGCGACGTACATCAACTCGACGCTGAGCAAGCAGGAGCGTGAGCGCCGCCAGGCCCAGCTCGCAGCGGGCGAGCTCGAGCTCATCTACGCGACCCCCGAGCGCATGGACAAGCCCGCGTTCGCCGACGCGATCGCCGCGTGCCCCGGCGGGGTTCCCCTCCTCGCCGTGGACGAGTGCCACTGCGTGTCCAAGTGGGGGCACGACCTCCGTCCCGCGTACCGGCGCGTGGGCGAGTTCCGCAAGCAACTCGGCAACCCGACG
>JAUHXM010000115.1 GCA_030426605.1 Phycisphaerae bacterium
CCTCGTCGTACACCGTCTCGTAGCTGATGATGTCCTGCTTCTGCACGACCCGGAACCCGTCTGCCAGGGTGGGCCCCGCTTCGTACCGCGCGTACATCGTCTGCCCCTGGTAGGGCCCGATGATCGTCGCGGTGTTGTCGAGTTCGCGCCCATCGACGAACAGCTGCCCACGGACAGACTCGGGGACCGCGATCGCGCTGCCCGTCTTCGTGATCGTCGGGAGGACCACGACCATCGACTCGACATCCCACTCGTGGACGATGTAGCTCGACCCATACCTGCCGTCGTTCGTCTGCACGTTCCGGGTGTGTGCGCTCACGGTGACCTGGATCTCGACGGTCTTCTCCTCGGGGTCCTCAAGCCGGATGACCGGGTGATCCTGAGGCTTGGGGAGACTGCGCTGCTGAGCGTCCGCCGCGCCCGCGGCGGTGACGAGGCCGATGCACGCCGCCGATACTGCCTGATGCCGCATGGATGTCCCTCCGGTTCGTGCCGATCGAGTGTACGGGCGGGCCGGCAGGGCAGATCCGTCCGTCCTCGGTTCATACCATGGGAACACGGGCGATCCGCCCGTTTCAGGAGCACACGCATGAGCGCGCCGACGACGACGTCCACCCGCATCGAGAAAGACTCCATGGGCGAGATGGAGGTGCCCGCGGACGTCCTCTACGGAGCGTCCACCCAACGCGCGGTGCTCAACTTCCCGATCTCCGGACGGCCCGTGCCCCAGGAGGTCATCTTCGCCTACGCCCACCTGAAAGCGGCCTGCGCCAACGCGAACAACGCGTTGGGCAAGCTCGACGACGCCCGGTGCGAAGCGATCGACCACGCCTGCCGCGACATCCTCCGAGGCCTGCCCGACCAGGGCGGCATCGCCCGCCACTTCCCCGTGGACATCTTCCAGACCGGCAGCGGCACCTCAACCAATATGAACGCGAACGAGGTCATCGCGAACCTGGTCTGCCTGGAACGCGGGTCGCCGATCGGGTCGTCCAAGGACGCCGGCTATCTGGACAAGGGGGGCGTCCACCCCAACGACCATGTCAACATGGGCCAGAGCTCCAATGACACCTTCCCCACCGCCATGCACATCGCCGCGGCGATGGCGATCACCAAGCGCCTGCTGCCGGCGGTCTGCCGGCTCGAGCAGGGCCTGCGCGCCAAATCTGAGGCGTGGGACGACGTGATGAAGATCGGGCGGACGCACCTGCAGGACGCGACGCCGATCCGGCTCGGACAAGAATTTTCCGGGTATGCCTCGCAGATGGCGCACGCCGAGGAGCGCCTGCACCGGGCGCTGCACACGCTCAGCGAGCTCGCGATCGGGGGCACGGCGGTCGGGACGGGCATCAACACGCACCCGGAGTTCAGCGCCAAGGTCGCCGCGGAGCTGACCGGGTCCACCGGCGTCCACTTCCGGGAAGCCACGAACCACTTCGAGGCCCAGCACGCCAAGGACGCGATCGTCGAGACCTCCGGGCACCTGCGCACGATCGCGGTGAGCCTGTCCAAAATCGCCAACGACGTCCGGTGGCTGGGGTCGGGCCCGCGGTGCGGGATCGGGGAGCTCAAGCTTCCGGCGGTGCAGCCGGGCTCGTCGATCATGCCGGGCAAGGTGAACCCGGTGATCTGCGAAGCGGTGGTGATGGCGGCCTGCCAGGTGGTCGGGAACGATGCCGCCGTCGCGACCGGCGGGCTCGGGGGGGTCGGGTCGCTGCTCGACCTGAATGTCGCGATGCCCATGATGGCAGCCAACGTGATCGACTCGATCAACCTCCTCGCCGAATCGTGCAACGTCTTCCACGACAAGCTCTTGGAGGGCCTCGAGCCCGATCGCGAGCGGTGCCAGGCCCTCATCGAAGGGTCCCTGGCGATGTGCACGAGCCTGGTCCCCGTGATCGGATATGACGCCTCGGCGAAGCTCGCGTACCAGGCGTACGCCGAGGGGAAGACGGTCCGGGCGCTCGCGCTGGAACAGGGGCTCCTGCCCGCTGAGGAGCTCTCAAAGCTGCTCGATCCCAGCTCGATGACCCACCCGCACGCGTGAGGAGCGTCCGAGCCGAGCCTCAAAGACCATGTGTCGCCCTAAAAAGAACGTGTAAAAGAGGGCAATTCCAGGCAACCACAGGGCGTTCAACGCGGAATATGTGGTTGCTGGGCTCCTGGGATCGGCACCGACCGATCCGCAACACCCAGCCCCATCCAGCCGGCGTCCAAAACGCACGGCTTGAACAGGGGCTCGGCGTGCAGGGCCGATATACTGCGACGATCGCGGTTGCTGGGCGTCGATGACGCTCTCCACCGAGGGGCAGAAGGCACGCCGTTCAACAACAAGGAAGAAGTGTTTCCATGCTGAACCGACACGTCATGATGACTTCCGCGCTGGTGTTGGCTTGTGGTGCTGCGGCGGCCATCGGGGCCCCCGAGCAGGGTCTGAGATCAGACCGCATCGCCATCGGTGTGCCCGCGGAGATGACGCCCCCGTCCTCCGGCAAGGGGGGGTACGTGGCCGGCGGGATCAACTGCGCCACCGCGACGCGTTTCCAGCAAGCCATGCTCCGGTTCGCCCAAGAGACCGGGCTGCGCTCGAACATCAACCAGGGCGACGCCTTTCAGGAGCCCTGGGATATCCAGATCAACGGCGACAACCTTGAGAACGGCAACCGCTGGTTCGAGCCCAACTCCCTGTGGATCGACGACCCCACCGATTTCGTGAACCCCTTGCCCGGTCAGGCCACGCCGAACACCTACGGCGGCACGACGGTGCTCGTCCCGTACCGGATCGTCAAGGAAAGCTGGTTCGACGACCCCATGGACCCCGACGTCATCCCGCCGATCGACACGTCCGACCCGCCATTCCCGGGGTTCCCGTTCGAGGGTATGGAAGTCTCCGACGAGGCCGAGGCCATCGTTATTGAAGCGATGGACATCATCGAGGCGGTGTGCAACATCACGTTCGTCGAGACAGACCCGTCTGAGCAGCAGAGCACATTCCCGCGCGGCACGCCCATCCTGCTGATCGCGACCGGTGCGGCCGCGGAGCTCCCGTTCGGGTCGGACGACTTCCTCGACGGCGACGGCGCGAGCTTCTCCATCTCGCTCGGCATGCTGACCGGCCCGCTGGTGTTGATCCAGCCCGGCAACAACGTCGCGGGGGCCAACCTCGCGGCGTCGCCCGCGGCGGTCGCGTATTACAACTTCCAGCTGCTCGATGAGGAAGAGATTCCCACCGACGACATGGGGAATTTCATCGCCCTGCCCGGGTGGAACCCCGCGGATTTCCCCAACATCCCCGCAGGTCGGCTGCCCATGCTCGACCACGACGACATCGATCAGGATGGCGTCGCGGCGGACCTTGGCGACGACGACAACCCCGGGGTCATGTACACCGACTGGGAACCCCGCCCGTTCCTCGACCGGCGCCAGGCATCGATCGTCGAGGTGATCGATCACGCGGGCATTGATGACTTCGACGCGAACGACAACCCCGGCTTCTTTGACGGGTTCAGCGACGACGACGGACACCCCTCCGGGACCGACGTGCTCGAAGGGATCGAGATGTCCCCGTTCACCAACCTCGTCATCCTGCACCCGAATGTCGCGGACAACCCGGTCGCACAGCGTTCCGTGATCATCCACGAGCTGATGCACGCGATCGGTTTCGCCCACGAGCACCAGCGGAACGACCGCGATGATTACGTCGAGATTCTCGAGGAGAACATCGCGCCCGCTCAGCTCGGCCAGTTCACGAAGGCCGCCGCGGGCAACGAGTTCGGCGACTACGACTTCGAGTCCATCATGCACTACGGGCGGTTCGCCTTCTCCGGCAACGGCGGGCAGACGATCCGCGTGGTCGAAGAGTTCCGCCCCCGCTACGAGACCGTGATCGGGAACGCGGTGACCCTGAGCCGCGGCGACGCCGCCGGCCTGCGTCAGCTCTACGGCGCCCCGAACTGCCCGGAAGACCTTGACGGCGACAACGACGTTGATATCGACGACTGGTTCCTCTTCATCCAGCTGTTCATCAACAACGACATCCTCGCGGACGTGAACCTGGACGGGATCGTTGACATCAACGACTTCATCTCCTTCATCAACGCCTTCTCGGGGCGGACGTGCTTCTCTCCGCCCCCGCAGCCGCCGGTTGATCCGAGCTTCGAGCCGATCACCGACCCCTTCTGATTTCCACCCGCGACTTCAGGAAAGCAGGCACCGACAGCGGTGCACCCAGCGATCGACAGAACCGCTTTGGAGCGAGACCAACCATGAACCTCCGCCACGCGATCTCATCCCTCTCTCTCGCGATGCTGGTCGGGGCCGCGCACGCGGCGACGCCGACAGCCGACCGACCGACCGACAGGCTCTCGAACAGCGAACTCGAGACGCAGCACGAGATCGGGGAGGCCCAGGGCGTCACGCTTCCCGCGGAGCTCGCCGACCTGAACTGGACGCCGGAGATGCTCGCGTCGATGTCTCAGTTCAACGACATCGACACGGTCGGTTTCGATGGGTTCGACCCGGTGACCTACCCGGTGACGCAGCCGAACAGCGCCCTGGCCGGGCTCGGCGTCAAGCCGTACGTGCCCCGCACCGAGGTCGTCATGCCCGGGGAGGATGACCTCACCCGCGGGTTCGCGTTCCTCGCGCTCTGGCCCCGGATGACGGTGCTGTACCAGTACAGCGATGACATCATCGACATCTTCACCGACCCGCCGGATGACCCGGACGCGAACGACCTGAACGCGCTCTCGGTCATCCCGAACTCGGCGTTCGTGTTCCTGTACATCAACGCCGTCACCGAGGGCCGCATCAGCTTCATCGCCTACGACCCGACGGTCCACACCGGGCAGGGCTTCGTCCTCCTCGAAGTGAACGGCCCGCTCGATACCTGCTTCAATGTCTCGGCGTTCGGGTACCAGGCGAACGCCGATGAGGGCCAGCTGTACAACTACTGCACGTGGTCGAACTTCGGCTCGCTCGTCAACGGATTCGCGTCCACGCTCGGGATGCTCGACGAGCACACCCGCCCGGACCGTGACACGTACATCACCGTGTTCGAGGAGAACATCGGCCCGCCGGAGCTGTTCGGCGGCATCGGCGTGGGGCGCTTCCAGAAGGCGTTCCAGTTCGGCAACGTGATCGGCGACTACGACTACGGCTCCGTGACCCACTTCGGCGTGCTGCAGAGCTCGATCAACGGCCTGCAGACGATCGCCGTGGTGCCGTCCCGGGCGCGTGCGTGGCTGGACGCGAACCCGGTGGTGCTGGATAATCTTGAGACCCTGTACAACCTCGACCCGCTCGACGCGGATTACGACGAGGACCTGATCGACGCGCTCGAGTCCGAGATGGGATTCGGCGCGGGGTTCTCCGCCGGCGACATCACGACCATCTTCACGCTCTACGGGAACCCGGGCGATCCTGAACCGTGGGTCTTCGACCCACTCTCCGGGTGCCCCGCGGATGTCAACGGCGACGGCAAGATGACGGTCATCGACCTCATCCAGTTCCTCGACCTGCTCAACCAGGGGTCGATCTACGCGGACCTGAACTTCGACGGCGTCTTCGACGCGAATGACTTCAGCGTCTTCTACGCCAGCTGGCGTCCGGGCTTCTGCCTCGTACCCGGTAAGCCCAAGCCGCCGAACGATCGCCCGATCGTGGGCGGCGCTCCCGGCTAAGCGACTCAACCACACCCACCGACTCTGCACGGGACCCGCCACGGGTCCCGTTTTTCTTTGGTATGAACGGCATCGCCCCGGTGCTTCGTTCGTCACCCACTCACGATCGGCCGCGTGTGACGCGTCTGAGGATCCTGAGAATCCGTGCCGACGCATCGTCCCGAATCGGATGCCGCTCGCCGGGCTTGTCGTACACCAGCGCGAACAACCCGGGATGCCGCCAGACGAACTCCCGGCTCGAGCGTGCGGGGGTTGAGCTCGCGATGTCCGCTTCGCGGACGATGTGGAGCAGCAGCCGCAGGCGGTCGGCAGGCATCCCGCGAGCGATGCCGCCGAGGCAGTTTAGCGCCGCCCCATCGCCTCCCGTTCGGGCGCAGATCCAGGCGGCGCGCACCAGATCCTCATCCGACACAGGGCCCGCGTCGGGGCTTTGGGACGCGAGCCAGCGGAGGTATGCCCGATCGGCTCGGTCGGGTTTGGGTTGATCGTCCATCGCAGACTCCGGGTCCTGGTCCGCCGTGCCGAGCGCGAGAACCGCGGCCGGGGTGCCGCGACGCGTTGAACCCGATCGGAACTTGCGTGCCCGCCCGGCCGTTGTCAGGATGACGCGATGCCCGATCGGATGGACGTCACCGCGCTGCTGAACGAGGCCGAGGCGGGCACCGAGGCGTCCGCCCGCCTGTTCGAGCTCGTCTATCAGGACCTGCGGGCGATCGCGGGGTCTCAGATGCGGTCGGAGCGTCCGGACCACACGCTGCAGGCGACGGCGCTGGTCTCCGAAGCGTTCCTGAAGCTCGTGGGGGGCGTCGAGGTCTCCTTCGCGGACCGAAAGCATTTCTTCCGGGTCGCCGCCGAGGCCATGCGTCGGGTGCTCATCGACCATGCCCGCGCCCGCGCGGCCGACAAACGCGGGGGCGGCCGGCACGCGTTCACGCTATTGGACGGCGACGGCGCCATCGTGATCGACGCCGAGCGCATCCTCGAACTCGATGACGCGCTCGACGCGCTCGGGCGCGAAGACGCGCGTGCCGCGGCGCTCGTGCGCTACCGGTTCTACACGGGGCTCACCCTCGAGCAGGCGGGCGAGCTGCTCGATATCTCCAAGCGGACGGCGATCCGAGACTGGAATTTCGCCCGAGCCCGGCTCACGCAGCTGCTGGAGGACGCGCCTTGAGCGATCGCGTGGATACCGACCGGGTCAAGGACCTGCTGTTTGAGGTCGTCGCGCTCCCGGAGTCCGAGTGGGACGAGCGGCTCGCGCGGCTGTGCCCGGACAACACCGATCTTCGCGCGCGCGTGCGGTCGCTCGCCGAAGCATGGGGCCGCGCCACGACCATGGTGCGCGAGCCGGAGGGTGCGGCGATCAGGTCGCCGGCCGTCTCGATCGAACGCCCGGGCGACCGCATCGGCGCGTACACGCTCGGCGGGTTGCTTGGGGAGGGTGGGTTCGGCGTCGTGTATCACGCCGAGCAGGACGCTCCGATCCGGCGTGAGCTCGCGATCAAGCTGCTCAAGCCCGGCATGGACAGCGCCGCGGTGCTCGCCCGGTTCGACGCTGAACGCCAGGCCTTGGCGCGGCTCACCCACCCGGCCATCGCGCGGATCTACGACGCCGGGACGACCGAGCGCGGGCGCCCGTTCTTCGCGATGGAGCTCGTCGAGGGCGACCCGATCACGACGCACTGCGACGCGGGCCGGCTCGGTGTGCGCGCACGGCTGGAGTTGTTCGTGAAAGTCTGCGACGCGGTGCACCACGCCCATCAGAAAGGCATCATCCACCGTGACCTGAAGCCATCCAACATCCTCGTGACGTCTGGTGGTGATCCCCGGGTGATCGACTTCGGCATCGCCAAGGCGCTCGACGACCCGCTCACGGATCTCTCGGTGCTGACGCTTGCGCGCCAGGTGATCGGGACCCCGCGGTACATGTCCCCCGAGCAGGCGTCGCTTGATCAGGGGCTGGTCGATACACGGAGCGATGTGTTCAGCCTCGGCGCGGTGCTGTACGAGCTGCTCTGCGGGTCCACGCCCGTGACGCCCGAGATGATGGAGGGCACGGGTATCGGGCGGATGGCCGACCTGTTCGAGAACCGTCGGTTCGAACGTCCGTCAGTGCGGTTGTCATCGGGAACGGGGCGCGACGCGATCGCGGCGGCACGGGGCACGACGCCCAGCGCGCTGGAACGTGAACTCCGCGACGACCTCGACTGGATCGTGATGCACGCCATCGAAGTAGAAGCCGACCGCCGGTACCCGAGCGCCCGGGCGCTGGCGCGCGATATCGAGCGGGCGCTCGCGTCCGAGCCCGTGGAAGCGCGCCCGCCGAGCAAGATGTACTTGCTCAGCCGTTTCGTTCGCCGAAACCGCGTCGCGACCGCCTTCGCCGCGGTGCTGACGCTGAGCGTCCTCGCGATCGTCGTCGTGCTCGCGGTCTCGCTCGTCATCATGCAGCACGAACGGAACCTCGCGCTCGATGCCGAGCAGGACGCCCTGGCGGCCCGCGAGCAGGCGCAGCAGGAACGCAACGCGGCACGCGAGGCGGAGTCTGCCGCGGTGATCGCCCGCGACGACGCGAACGCCACGCTGCGGTACCTCCTCGATGTCCTCCAGTCCGCGAGCGGTGACGAGCTGGGGAAGGACGTGACGGTGCTCGACGCCGTGCGCACCAGCGCCACCGAGATCGAGGACCGCATCGGCGATCGGCCCGAACTCGCGGCCCGGAT
>JAUHXM010000164.1 GCA_030426605.1 Phycisphaerae bacterium
GGGCACCGAGTACTCCACCCGGTCGGCCAACGCGATGTACTGCGTCGCGGTCGCCGACGGCGATGCGGCGCTGCCGTTCATGCAGGCGATGTTCACCAACCAGCCCTCGGAGGGGACGACCGGCCTCACCGACGAGCAGATCCTCGACATCGCCTCGAGCGCCGGTGTCACCGGGATCGACGCGTGCGTGACCGACCAGACCTACGCGAAGTACGTGACGGCGCGCACCGGGGAGACCCCGATCGCCCCCGGCAATACCGGCATCGGCACGCCGACGGTCGCCATCAATGGCGAGGTCATCAGCCTCACCGGCGACCCCGAGGTCGACATCGTGCAGGCCATCGGCGGCTGAGACCCGCGCCGATACCTTGCGGAACCCGGGCCTCGGCCCGGGTTCTCGCGTTCGCGCCCCGATGCGCCCCCACCCCGTGGCGCTGACCGCGAGTCAACACGTCCCGCACGAATCAATACCGGATTGCGCGCAAACCCGTGTTGACTCGTGCGAGACGTGTTGATTCACCGTCGGGGCGGGCCGCGGCCGCCTCCATTGGGTGTTGATTCGGGCAGAGGGGTGTTGATTCGGGGCACGGGATGACCATGGCCCGCGTGATCGACGTGACCCATCCCGCCGAGGGCAAGGGGTCGGGCAGCGACCCCGCGGCAGCCGACCCGAAGAGCAGGGGACGCCGCGGCGTCCGTTCGTCCACAGCTTGCCAGGCCGGGCGACTCGTCCACAGCCTCGGCCCGCCCGCTCCACGGGCGCCCCCGGTCCGGTCGGATGTCGGCATGACGCCGTCGAATCCCGAAGCACTGTCCACGCCGCCCGTTCTCACGCGCGAGGAGCTTCTTCGTTCGATGACGCCCGCCGAGCTGCGGTCAGAGGTCGACCGTGGCGTGCTGCGACGGCTGCGCCCGGGCAGCTTCGCGCGGGCTGAGGACTGGTCGCACCTCCACAGCGAGCAGCGGCACCTGCTCGAGGTCCGTGCCGCAGCCCGTGACATGCGCGGGGGAGGGGCGGTTTTCTCGCATACCGCGGCGGCGGTCCTCCACAGGCTCCCGCTGTTCCGTGTCCGCCCGCGCCGTGCCCACGTCACGGGCGAGCGCACGAGCGGCCACCTCGCCGCGAATGCGACCATCGCCCACCACAGAGCGGGCCTGCCCGACGACGATGTGGCTCTCGTCGACGGCATCGCCTGCACCAGCGTGCAGCGCACGGTGTACGACCTGCTGCGCACGGCGCCGCGGGAGGCAGCGATCGCGATCGCGGATGCCGGCGTGCGCCTGATCGCCTGGAACTCCAGCGACCGCACCTTTGACGAGGATGCCGCGGCGCGGTGGCTCGCCGGGCTCACCGACCGCATCGACCGTGCGCCGGGCATGCGCGGCAACCGCCAGGCGCGCGAGCTCGCGGGCCTCGCCGACGGGCGTGCGGAATCGCCGGGCGAGAGCGTGAGTCGTCTCTACCTCGTAGACGTCGGGTTCGCCCGTCCTCGCATCCAGGTGCCGTTCCCGGGGCCGAACGGCGAGCCCTGGCAGATCGACTTCGGCCTCGATGACGCGAACGCGTGGGGAGAGTTCGACGGCGTGGGCAAGTACACCGACCCGCATCTGCTGCAGGGGCGTACCGGTGCACAGGAGCTTCTCCGCGAGAAGCGGCGCGAGGACTGGATCCGCGGGCGGAGCGGGCGGCCTGTCATACGATGGGGGATGCCGGAGATCCGCTCGG
>JAUHXM010000011.1 GCA_030426605.1 Phycisphaerae bacterium
TGTCGTACGGCGCGTTCGTGCGTCTGGAAGACGGCATCGAGGGCCTCGTGCACATCTCCGAGATGTCCTGGACCCGCCGCATCAACCATCCCTCCGAGATGGTCAATGTGGGCGATGAGGTCGAGGTCGTCGTGCTCGACATCGACAAGAACAAGCAGGAGATCTCGCTCGGCATGAAGCAGACCGAGGTCAACCCCTGGGAGCTCGTCAGCGAGAAGTACCCCTCGGGCACGATCATCAAGGGCGCCGTGCGCAACCTCGCGAACTACGGCGCGTTCGTCGAGATCGAGCCGGGCATCGACGGCTTGCTGCACATCTCGGACATGTCGTGGACCAAGAAGGTCACGCATCCCAACGAGCTCTACAAGAAGGGCGACGAGGTCGAGTGCGTCGTGCTCGACGTCGATCAGGAGAAGCAGCGCGTCTCGCTGGGCATCAAGCAGCTCACCGAGGACCCGTGGATTGACGCCATCCCCAGCGCTTACCAGCCGGGCATGGTCATCCGCGGCAAGGTCACGAAGATCACCAACTTCGGCGTCTTCGTCGAGCTTGAGGACGACCTCGAGGGTCTGCTGCACATCTCGGAGCTCGCTGATCACAAGGTCGAGAGCCCGCAGGACGTGGTCACCGCCGGCGAGGAGATCGACGTCAAGATCCTCCGCGTGGACATCTCCGACCGCAAGATCGGGCTGTCCCTCAAGCGTGCCCAGTGGGGCGACGCCTCGGGCGGCGGCGACTCGGGCGGCGGCGGGGGTCGCGACGACTTCTCGCCCCGCGGCGACATGCCCTCGCGAGGCGGCATGGGCGACCACGGCGCCATGGGCACCGACAAGATCGAGCTCTAAACCGCTCGGTCGGACCGGTTGAATCCTGAAGGGGCGGGCTCTCGAGCCCGCCCTTTTTCGTGCGCACAAATCGGGCTCAACGGATGGGTGCCGTGGAGACGCCGTCCTCGGCTTCTCCACGATGCGAGCCGAGTGCGTGGAGAAGACTCCGTCGTCTCCACGGCACCCATCTCGGAGATCAGGCGTCAGACCCTCTGGCCCCAAAACGTCATGAGCCCGCATCGCGTGGGCGGTGCGGGCTCGTGGGGGTCGCTACCGTGGATCGTTCGGGCCGGGTGTCTTCCTCAGCACCCGGCGGGGAGTGCCCGTCTCTCCTGGAGGGCGCTCGAACCAATCAGCACAGGGCTGCGAAGCTCAGAACGGTCAGCAGCAGCAGTCGGCGGCGGAACACGGTCATGGCAAAGGTCTGCATCTTCTTGTCCTCTCTCTGTTTATACCCGGTTTCCCGGGCTCTGATCAACCCCATTCAAGTGGTGTGCCAGACCCCAATTCGCCCGATCTGGCGCCGCAGGGGTGCCGATCCGGTCCTTCTCGGACGTTCAGCCCTCCGGTTTGTGACGACGCCGTGGCGTCGGGGCAACACGGGTGGTGCGAGCGCGCCTCACGCGGCGGTCCTGGCCCTGGTGCTCGCCGTCGCGGGGGCCCACGCCCAGGACCTCGCGCCCCCCGCGCCGGACGCGGTGTATCGGACCTTCGACGCCGTCGAGACGTGGGTGCGCTCGGGCGACGTGCCGGGCGGGCTGCCCGAGGGCGCGGGCCTACCCAGCGTCCAGGCGGCGTCGGTCGCCGTCTCGCTTGACGGACGCCGGCTCGCTCGGCACTCGGCGGCATCGCTGGACGCGGACCCCGAGGTGATCCGCCGAGCCGCCCTCGGCGCGGTGCGTCACATGGACCCCACGCTGACGGTCGCCGACCGCGCGCGCGTGCTGGTCTCGGTCGAGCTCGCCGGGGCGCTCGTGCCCTACCACGCGGACTCGGTGCAGGACCTCGCGCTCGGGCTGAGCCCCGGGCTCGAGGGCGTCGCGATCGAACACAACGGGCGCGTCGAGGCGGCCTTCCCTGGCGCGATGCTCTCGCGCGGCATCGGCGCCGCGATCTCTGCTGTGGGTCTCGTGAACGCGCTGGGCACCGATGCGCAGGACGCCCTGGCAACCCCCAAGCAGCTCCGCGAGCGCGGGTACACGATCTACCGGTTCAAGTCCGTCCACCTCGGGCAGCCGAGTGCCGGCGCGGGCGCGGTCTTCATCCACCGCGGCGGGCGCGCGATCGACGGCGATGAGATCAACGCACGCACCATCGCCGCGATGGGCGACGCGATGGCCGAGTATCTCATGAACCTCCGCTGGCCCGGCGTCGAGGCGTACGGGCTCCTCGGCGCGCAGGACCCGACCACGGGGCGCTACGACCCACCCTTCGCCAACCCGGTCGAGCAGGCGGTCGCCGCCCTCGCACTGCTGCGATACGCCGACGTGCGCGATCCCGATCCCCGGTCGTCCGCCGCGCGGCTCGCAGCGGTGGGGGTGCTCGAGAAGCTCGGCGACGTCGAGGAGGACGAGCTCAAGCCCTGGAACACGCCGCACAACGCCGCGGCGGTCGTCCTCGCGCTCGCCGAACTCGGCGCGGATGGCGTCTCCCAAAGCCCGAAGCTCGTCGAACTGCTCGACCAATGCCGGGCGACCCTCAACAGCTCGTACGACCCCGCGAGCGGGTACGCCGACGGGCTGCCCCAACCCGCGTGGGGGCTGATCGCCGGGGCGCTCGTCGCGGATCACGCACGCCTCGGCTCCGGCGCGTTCAACGCCGACGAACTGGACCGCGCCGTCCGCCTCGTCTACCGCGACACGGGCCCGAGCTACCTCGTCGGGCAGATGCCCTGGTTGGGCTGGGCCGAACTCGAACTCGAGGGCATCACGGGACGCCGCACGCCCGCGGCTCCCGCCCTGCGCGCTATGAGACGCCTGACATGGGACCACCAGCTCCGCACGGATGACCTGGCGCACGAGGACCGCGACCTCGCCGGCGGCGTCGTCTTCACGAGCGCCGCCTCACCCCTGCCCACGTGGAACCTCACGCGACCCCTCGCGTTCATCGCGACGATGGTGGGAGAGGAGGCCTTCACCCGCGGGTCTCCCGTCTCCGGCGAGGTGCCGGGCGAACTGGTTCGCCTGCTCGCCTCTCTCCGGTTCGTGCGCCAGCTCATGGCCGACGACTCGAACGCCCACATGTTCGCCCGCCCCGGCAGGTCCGTCGGCGGCGTTCGGGCGGCGCTGTGGGACCAGACCATCACCCCCGAAGCGACCGCGATGGGCCTGCTCACGGTGTGCGAAACCCTCGAATCGATGGAGGCCGTCGCCGAGCGGATGCCCGGCGCCGCGGACGCCTCGGGCGGGTGAGATTCAGAGAGCCCCGAGCGTCAACGACGGGCAGATTCGCCGGTGATTGAGGCCCGCTTGCTCAGGCTCGGGGCCCCTTCCCAAGGGTCTCCGAAACGGGCCCGGAATCGGGCAAAATCCGGGGATCTCGCCTAGAATCGGCGGACTGATTTCGCCCCCGTCGGCCGGTCGTTCCGCACGCCGACGCGGGCACCCGCGGGACCCCCCGAGTCACTCGGACGGGCCCGCCCGGAGCCCCCGCGCATGTCCGACCCGACCGACGGCGCCCCGCCGCCCGATCTGCCCGAAGACCTGACCCCCGAGGGCGCGACGCCGAGCTCGGTCATCGAGCTCGACATCGAGCGTGAGCTGCAGGACAGCTACCTCACCTACGCCATGAGCACCATCATGGACCGGGCCCTGCCCGACGTCCGCGACGGTCTCAAGCCCTCGCAGCGGCGGATCCTCGTCGCGATGAACGACCTCGGGCTCCGCCCGGGCAAGAAGCACCTCAAGTGCGCCAAGATCGCCGGCGATACCTCGGGCAACTACCACCCGCACGGCGAGTCGGTCATCTACCCCACGCTCGTCGGCATGGCGCAGCGCTGGAAGATGCGTGTGCCCCTCGTCGATCCGCAGGGCAACTTCGGCTCGATCGACGGCGACCCGCCCGCCGCCATGCGGTACACCGAGGCCCGCCTGCACCACGCCGCCCTCGACCTGATGGCGGACCTCAAGCTCGACACCGTCGATTTCCAGGCGAACTACGACGACCGCCTGATGGAGCCCAAGGTCCTGCCGGGCAAGTTCCCGAACCTACTCGTCAACGGCGGCATGGGCATCGCGGTCGGCATGGCGACGAGTTTGCCGCCGCACAACCCGACCGAAGTCCTCGACGCGATCGTCCGCTACGTCGAGAACCCGGACATCACGCTGCCCGAGCTGATGACGGACGCCGTCGATGACGACGGCAACCTGATCCGCAAGGGCATCGCCGGCCCGGACTTCCCGACCGCCGGCGTCATCCACGGGCGCAAGGGCATCCTCGACGCCTACGAGCACGGGCGTGGCAAGGTCACCGTCCGGGGCGTGTGCCACACCGAAGAGTCCAAGTCCGGGCGTGTGAGCCTGGTGATCGATCAGATCCCGTATTCGCTCATGCAGAACACACTCGTCGAGAAGATCGTCGAAGCGGTCAAAGACGAACGCCTCAAGGACATCTCCGACGTCCGCAACGAGTCCGGCCGCAACGCGCAGACGCGGATCGTGCTCGAGCTCAAGAAGGGCGCGGACGCGAACGTGGTGGAGAACCAGCTCTACCAGCACACCCCGCTGCAGGGCACGTTCAGCATCATCAACATCGCGCTGGTGAACCGCCAGCCGCGCACGATGGGGCTCAAGGACCTCATCAAGTGCTACGCGGACCACCGCTTCGAGGTCATCCGCCGGCGCACGATGCACCTGCTGCGTGAGGCGAAGAAGAAGGCCCACGTCATCGAGGGCATGATTTTCGCGGTGTGCGACATCGACGAGGTGATCGCGCTGATCCGCTCGTCGCGCACGCGCGAGGAAGCGATCCAGAAGCTGATGGACCGCCGGTTCACGATCCCCGCGGGCCACCCGCAGGCGCCGCAGATCCCCGCGTGGTTCATGGACCGGGTCCGCGCGGGCGACGCGGACGGCGGCACGCTGCTCACCCGCGTTCAGGCCGAGACCATCGGCGGCATGCGCCTCATCCAGCTCGTCGGCCTCGAGATCGAACGACTCGTCAACGAGTACACCGAGCTGGTCGCCCAGATCGAGGACTACGAGGCGATCCTCGCCGACGACGGGCGCGTCCGCTCGATGATCGTCGCCGACTGCGACGAGATGAAGGCCCGCTACGGCGACGAGCGGCGCACCCGCATCGAGGAAGCCGCGGGCGACATCGATATGGCCGCCCTCATCGCCGAGCAGGAGATGGCCGTCACCATCTCCCACCAGGGCTACGCCAAGCGTGTGCCCCTCGAGACCTACCGCGCCCAGGCGCGCGGCGGCAAGGGCATCCGCGCGTCCGACTCCAAGGACGAGGACTTCATCGAGCACCTGTTCGTGGCGTCCACCCACGACGACCTGCTCTGCTTCACCGATACCGGCCGCGTCTTCAAGATCAAGGTCTACGAGCTGCCCGAGCTCACCCGAACGAGCAAGGGCCGGGCGATCGTCAACTACATCGACCTCAAGCCCGGCGAGCGGACGTGCGCGTACCTCGCGATCAAGGACTTCGAGTCCGGCAGCCATTTCCTCACGTTCGTCTCCAGGCAGGGCATCGTGAAGCGCACGCCCCTGAAGGCGTACGCGAACGTGAACCGCTCGGGCCTGATCGCCGTGGGCCTCAAGGACGAGGACGCGCTGTTCGCCGTCCGTCTGACCACCGGCAACGACGACCTGATGCTCGTGACATCCAACGGCATGTCGATCCGGTTCAACGAGCACGACGACCGGGGCGGCCTGCGCGACATGGGCCGAACCGCCGCGGGCGTCAAGGGCATCGACCTCGCCAACGACGCCGAAATCGTCGGCGTCGTCCGCGTGCCAATGAACGTGGACCCCGACGACCCCGCGATCACCCACACCGACCCCGAAGCGATCGACCGCGGGCTCAGCCTGCTCACGATCTGCGCCAACGGGTACGGCAAGCGCACCAGCGTGGACGAGTACCGCGTGTCGCCCGAGTCGGGCCCGATGCGATCCCAGTCCCGCGGCGGGAAGGGTCGGGCGGACATCAAGACCACCACCCGCAACGGGCCCTCGGTCGTCGCGATCGGCGTCTACGACGACGACGACGTCGTCGTCATCTCGCGCGGCGGGCAGCTCGTGCGGATGGCCGCGGATTCCATCTCACGCATCGGGCGCGGCACGCAGGGCGTCCGCGTCGTCGGGCTCAAGGACGGCGACAACGTCGTCTCCGCCGCCCGAGTCGAGGAGTCCGACGCCGAGGACGACGCCGCCGACACCCCGGATGCCGCCGACGCGCCCGCCGAGGCGGACGAGTAAGCTGGATCGACGGAGGCCCCCATGGCGATCGACTGGTCCGACGACATCCTGCTCGCCCAACTCGCCGACGAACCCGCGCTCTCCGACGAGCTCGGCATGATTGGCGACCGCCTCGCCGACGCCAAGGACAAGCCCCACGCCGTGCTCGACTTCCGCAGCGTCTCCTACATCAACTCGTCCAACATCGCCCAGCTCCTGCGCCTGCGCAAAATCCTCGGCGAGGGCGACCGCCAGCTCCGCATCTGCGGTGTCTCGGACGAGGTCTGGTCCGTCCTCATGGTCACCGGTCTCGACAAGGTCTTCCACTTTGCGCCCGACACCATGACCGCACTCGCGTCCATTCAGATCGAGGGCGGCGCCTGAGCGGCGCGATCAGGCGGCCTGCGATGTCGCGACCGGGGCCGATTCCGTCGCCACCCGGCTGGGCCCGACGAACAGCGCCGTCACGTCGTCCGCCTGGTGCAGAGAACCCGCCTGCGCGTCGAGCTCCTGCTCGAGCACACGCACCGCTTCGTTCAGCGACCGCTCACCCGAGCTCGCCGCGTGCAGCTTGTCCAGGTATGTCAGCGTGGGCAGGCGCACGTCGCGGCCCGTCTGGTTCGGGTCGGGGAACGCCGTCTCGAACCCATCGGAGAAGACCACGAGCATGTCGCCCGGGCCCATCGTGAACTCGACCATCGGGAACTCGGCTTCGGGGAAGACCCCCAGCAGCGGGCCCTCCGTCTCCACCCGCTCGACCTGCCCGCCGCGCGACAGGATCGGCGGCGGGTGGCCCGCGCCCGCGAGCTGGACGGAGTTCGTCCGCGAGTCGAACACGCCGCACACCGCCGTGGCGAACCGACTCCGGTCCGTCAGGCGTTCGGTCATCTCGTAGTTGAGGATGCTCAGCGTCTCGGTCGGCGTGAGCACGCGGCGGTCGGCGCCCACGCCCTCGGTCGTCTTAAACGCACGCGAGATGACCAGCGTGAGCAGCGCCGCCGGCACGCCGTGCCCGACCGCGTCGGCGATGAAGAAACTCGTCCGGTGCTCGTCGATCTGCACGACGTCGTAGATGTCGCCCGAGACGTACCCCGCCGGGCGGAACACCACGCCCACGTCCACGCCGGCGTCCTCGGGGAGCTTCTTGGGCAGGAACTCCTGCTGCACGCTCGCGGCGAGCTGCATCTCGTCCTGCCACCGGTTCACCTGCCCCTGCACCCCGCCCAGCGACGCCTGCATCAGGCGCACCTCGCCGCTCAGCCGGCGGACAATCGCCTGCCGGCGCGCGATCGCGCTGATCGCGGACGCCAGATACCGAGCGTCCGCGCTGACCGGCTCGACCAGCAGCCCGTCCGACTCCGCGGGCACGATGCCGTCCGCCTCGTCGTCGTAGAGCACCATCGCCGGGCACATGACCGTCCCCAGCACGTCCGCGAGCCGGTAGACGTTCCCGCTCGGCTCGGCCGAACCGAGCACGACGAGCACCGCGTCCGCGCCGCCGATCGTGTGCTTGGGCTCGTCGAGCAGTTCCGACACTACCGCGTGCGAGATTGTGGGGGCGCGGAGATGATCCGGCCACGCGTCGAGGATGCGCGACACGACGCCCTCGCACCGCTCGGCGGCGAGCTGGTCCGAGCGGATCACAACGATCGCCGGTTCGAAGATCGGATGACTCACGCGCAGCCCTTGGTCGTTCTCGGACGCGTCGGCTTCCGTGACGACGCCGGGTCTGCTATCGACGCCCGGTGCGCGCGCCTTCAGGCCCGCCCGTGCCCGGCGCCTTGCCCAGCCGTCATTTACCGCAGGTGCGACTTCAATCGGTCCGGATCGATGTCCACATGGTCGCCCCGGCTCAGGTCCAGCGTCTCGAGCGTGCCGCCCGCGAGCTCGATCACGAACTGCGCGTTGAACCGGCTCGAATAGGTCGGCAGCCGCCGGTGGTAGGGCAGGTTCAGATAATCACCCACCTCGCCCTCCCCCTCGCCGCGTGGGGGCTCCATGGGCATGTGGTGCATCGCCGTGATGTTGCCCGCCGCGTCCAGGAAGATCACGTCGATGTCCGTCAGGCAGTCGCGCATGACGAACCGCCTGAGCTGCGCGTCCGGGAACACAAAGATCATCCCGCCGTCCGGGTCGATCGACTCGCGCATCGCGAGCCCCTTGGTCCGCGTGTCGTCGTCCGCGGCGATCTCAAGGGCAAACTCGCGCCCGTCCAGCGTGACGAGCGCCTTCCCGTCCGGCCAGGGGACCTGCTTCTCGTCGCACCCCGGCGCCGCGGCGCACGCCGACAGGCACAGCATCCCGAGCACCACGAGCATCATCCGCGTCATCCGGTCAGCCACGCGTCGTCCTCCGGTCCGAACACCACGTCCGAGCGGGGCATCGTATTCAGATCGAGCCGGTCCCGGAACTCCGCGAGATCCATCGGCGATCGGTCCGCCGTGATCCCGCACCAGTATGCGCAGAGACCGATGATCCCGGATGGCTCGACGCCCTGCGCGCGGTAGGCGTCGATCCGCGTATCACCGTGGCGTTTGGCGAGGCGTTTGCCGTCCGCGCCCCGCACGAGGGGCAGGTGCCGATAGGTCGGCTCGGGGCTGATCCCGAGTGCTCGGTACAACATCACCTGCCGCCCGGCGGAGTCGATCAGGTCGTCCCCACGCACGATCTGCGTGACGCCCGCCGCGGCGTCGTCCACGACCACGGCGAGTTGGTACGCCGCGCTCCCGCGCTTCGTCCAGACCACGAAGTCACCCACGCCCGCGCCCGGATCGACGCGTTGCGCTCCCGCGAACCGATCCTCGAAGACGATCTCGCCCGGCTCGACGATCAGCCGCCAGTTCGTGCCCGCGTCATCGAACGCCCGCGGGCCGAGCGTGTTCGGACGCAGGCCGGGCGGGAAGCGCTGTTCACGCTCGCCCTCGTGCGGGGCGGACGCCGCCGCCTCGATCTCCGATCGCGTGAGATCGCACGGGTAGACCCGCCCGGCGCGCGCAAGCGTCTCCATCGCCGCGGCGTGCGCCTCCGCGTGGTCGCTCTGGATGACCGGGTCGCTGTCCCAGTCGAGCCCGAGCCACGCGAGGGTGTCGAGCGTCTGCTCGATCACGCCCGGCTTCACGCGCGGCGTGTCCAGGTCCTCCACGCGCATCGCGACGCGCCACCCGCTCGTGCGCGCCAACGCCCAGTTCACCAGGAACGTGCGGGCGTTGCCCAGATGCAGTGCCCCCGTGGGCGATGGGGCCAGACGGGTGATCTCCTGGCGCGCAACCGCCGCATGTCCCTCGGGTTGCGCCGAATCTGGGTTCTCGCCGACATCCATCAACCCGGAGCGTACACTGCGCCTCGCATGGATGGGGTCCCGCCGTTCGGTGCCCGACGGAGTCGAGCATGGCCACCAAGCTTTCTGATACCGAAGTCGCCAAGCAACTCGAGCGGGCCCCGGACTGGTCCGAGGTCTCGGGCGAGATCCAGCGGACGTTCCAGTTCGACGATTTCAAGCAGGCGATGGCGTTCGTCAACCAGGTCGCCGACTACGCCGAACGCGTCCAGCACCACCCGGACATCATGGTCCGCTACAACAAAGTCACGCTGACGGTGAGCACCCACGACGCGGGCGGCATCACCGCACAGGACTTCGAGCTCGCGGATTTCTGCGACCACCTCGCCGGGGTCTGAGCCGGTCTCGGACACACCCCAAAAGGCAACGCCGCGGCATGGCACCGCGGCGTCGAACGATGGAGGTCTGGGGAGCGCGTTCGCTCAGCAGCGGCACGCCTCGCAGAACTCTTTCGCGTCCTTCTCGGCCTCCGCCTTCGACTTCCCATAGGCCTCCTGGAGTTTGCCCACGAGCTGGTCGCGCTTGCCCGCGATGCGGTCGAGGTCGTCGTCGGTCAGCTTGCCCCAGCGCTCCTTGGCTTGGCCCTTGACCTGCGTCCATTTGCCTTCAATCTGGTCCCAGTTCATGATGTGTCCTTTCGATTCAGTCTCTCGGGAACGTGTATTCGGGGTGGGGGGCACGCTCAGGCGTGAGAAATCTTCTCGGCGTCGTGCGCCTTGAAGATGTTCTTGATCTCGCCCTTGTCGAGCGGGCCCTCGGTGTCCACGCCCACGAGAACCGAGCCCTTCTCGATCGCGTCCTCGTAGTGCTTGATCTCGTGCTCGGGGATCGCGAGCCCGACCAGCCCGCCCAGCACCCCGCCAGCCGCGGCGCCGGCGCCCGCACCGGCGAGGGCCGCGATGATCGGTCCGGCGGCGACCAACCCCACGCCCGTGGATGCGAGCGCGCCCACCGCGGTGAACCCCGCGATGACAGCGCCGATCCCGCCCACCGTCCCCGCGCCGATGGCGGCGCCCTCGCCGACCTTCGACCCGGTCTCGACCGTGAACGCATCCGTGCTCACGGACTCGGACGCCAGGACACTGATCGATCCTGCCCCGACGCCCTTCGCGAGGAGGACATCGACTGCCGCGGCGGCCTTCGCGGGAGAATCAAACAGTCCGGTGATGATCGTGCTCATGTCGGTGCTCCTTGGTTGTCCGCCGATCCACGGCGGTCGGTTATCTCAATGATGGGAGTAGACCGACCCAATCCGTGCGCACGATGAACCCACCGTGAATCCGGGTTCACTTGGGTAAACGGCAGGCGGCGTTGTTGCTAAGTCGCTGTGGCCAAGCTTCTTGCGACTCCGCGTCGCGCGGGGAATTACCGCAGCTCAACGGTCCAGTACGCCTCGTCGAGGAAGGCCTTCCACGACGCGTACTTCTCGTGCCCCAGCTTCAGCGAGATCAGCGGGTTGCGCTTCGGGCGCACCGGCTTGGTGACCAGCCGCATGCGCGCCTGCGCGGGCGTGCGCCCGCCCTTGCGCGCGTTGCACCGGACGCACGCGCAGACCAGATTCTCCCACGTGTCCGGCCCGCCCTGCGAGCGGGGAAGCACGTGATCGATCGACAGCTCGCTCGTCGGGAACAGGTTGCCGCAGTACTGGCACCGGTTTCGGTCGCGCGCGAACAGGTTCCGCCGGTTGAGCTTCACGCCCTGCGTGGGCAGGCGGTCGTACCCGAGCAGCCGGATGATCCGGGGCACCGCGATGTCGAGGCGCACCGTCCGTACCCAGTCGTGCTTCTCGGGCTCGAACTCCTTGCGAAGCTCCGAGACCTCCGTCCACGACTCGAAGTCGTAGTTCGCGTAGGTCCCATCGTCTGCGTGGATGACCTCCGCCGCGTCGCGCGCGAGCAACCCGAACGCGTGCTTGGCGCTGATCACCCGCACCGCGACGTACAGCTTGTTGAGGACGAGCACCTTCGCGTTGAGGCCATCACCCAGCCCGGCATCGAGCGCCGTGGGCGCGGGGACGGACCCGACCACCGCCCCGATCACCGCGTGGTCGATGTGCTCATTCGCTGAGATGATTTCGGACGAAGCATCCGCGGCCGGGCGGTGCCGGCGCGACGCCCCGCCCGCTCGTGGCGCGGGCTCGGCGGTCTCCGCCGGTTGCCTCGTTCTGCGCGATCGCTTCGACATCACCCTCGTTCTATCAGCTTTTTGGTGCGGTTTCAACAGCCGGACCACCCGAGACGGGTTCGTAACCCTTTTCTTGACCGAATCTTGGCGATTCTTCTCGGATGGGGGGGTCAGTGCCGGAAGTGGCGCCGGTGGGTGACGAGGCAGGTCACGCCGCGCGCGTCGCAGAGGTCGAAGGTCTCGCCGTCGCGCTTCGACCCGCCCGGGTGGACGAGCACGCGGGCGCCGGCGTCGATAAGCACGCGCGGGCCGTCGTCGAACGGGAAGAACGCGTCGGACGCCGCGATCGACCCCCGGGCGTGCCCGCCTGCCTTTTCCACCGCGATGCGGCATGACGCGACGCGGTCCATCTGCCCCGCGCCGGCGCCGAAGAGGCACACCCCTGAACCGTCGCGCCCGCCGAGGCAGACGGCGTTGGACGAGAGCGCCCGGACAACGCACATGAGCGCCTGCGCCGAGGCAAGGTCGTCGTTGCTCGGTGCGGGGCCCGCGGCGTGCGTCCACGTCCGGGTGTCGGGCAACTCGTCGTCGGCCCGCTGCACGAGCATCCCGCCCGGGATCGACTTGAACGTGCGCGCCCCGACGACCCGAGGCGCGTCGCCCACCGCGAGCAGGCGGCAGTTCTTCCAGCGCTCGCTGAGCGAGCTCGCCGCTCCGCCCTCGAACGCCGGCGCGATGACGACCTCGAAGAAGCTGCCCTCGCCCGCGATGTGGGCGGCGGTGTCGGCATCGATCGGGGCGCTGACCGCGAGGATCCCGCCGTACGCGGCAACCGGATCGCCCGCCATCGCGAGCTCGACCGCGTCGCGGACGCTCGCGGCGCTCGAGGCACCGCACGGGTTCGTGTGCTTGACGACCACCGCGCCCGCGGACGCGATCTCGCCGAGCTGGAGCGCCAGCTCGAGTGCCGCCGCGGCGTCGGCGAGGTTGTTGTAGCTCAGCTGCTTGCCCGCGAGCTGCTCACCCGACAGGACGCTGGGCCCTTTGAACGCCGGATCGCGGTACGCCGCCCCGGGCTGGTGGGGATTCTCGGCGTACCGCAGCTCGCCGCCCCGGACCCCCGAGACCGACAGGCGTGGGGGAGTCACGTCGTCGCGCCCCAGCCACCCGGCGATCGCGGCGTCGTACGCCGCGGTGCGCGCGAACGCCTCGACCGCCAACGCCCGGCGCAGCGGCCGGCTGGTCTGCCCGCCGTTGGCCCGCAAGTCGTCGAGGACGCGCCCGTACTGCGCGGGCTCGGTCACGATCGTCACAGCGTCGTGGTTCTTCGCGGCGGACCGGACCATCGCGGGCCCGCCGATGTCGATCTGCTCGACCGCCTCGGGCTCGGTCACGCCGTCGCTGGCAACGGTCGCCTCGAACGGGTACAGGTTCACGCAGACGAGGTCGATGGGCTCGATCGCGTGCTCGGCCATCTCGCGTTCGTGGTCCGCGTCGCCGCGCACGCCCAGGATGCCGCCGTGGATCGTGGGATGAAGGGTCTTGACGCGCCCCGAGAGCATCTCGGGGAACCCCGTGGCCTCCGAGACGTCCTTCACCTCGAGCCCGGCGTCGCGCAGCGCGGCGGCGGTCCCGCCCGTCGAGATGAGCTCCACGCCCATCGCCGCGAGCGTGCGCGCGAATTCGGTGAGTCCCGATTTGTCAGCGACCGAGAGGAGCGCCCGGCGGACCCGGACGAGTTCGTTCGTGCCGGGTGCCGTCGTGCTCATCGCGGCGAGAATCGCAGGATCTTGCCCGCCCCCGCGACGGCGTACAGGTTGCCGTCCACGAACTGGTCGGTCCGCAGCCCGCGCACGCCCGGAAGCTCGACCTTGGTGACGATGTCGCCGAACTCGGGGTCGATCGTGTGCGCCGTCCGCCCGTCCCACGTCACGAGCAGCCCGTCACGAAGCCCGACGACCCAGGCGTTGCCCAGTTCCGGGAGGGTCCAGAGAGGCTCGCCGTTGTCGCCGTCCAGCGCGACGAACCCGTTCTCCGCGGTCGAGTAGTAGATCACGTTGTCCCAGTAGACCGGCTGCGTGCGGATCGGGCGGCTGGTGCGGTGGCGCCAGAGGCGTTCCGCGGTCGCCGCGTCGTACGCGTACACGCTCTGGTCCTCGCTCGCGATGAACAGACGGTACCCGTCCGTGATCGGATCGTTCGCGAGCCCGCCCGAGATCCGCTGCCGCCCCTTTGAGCGTCCGGTCAGGACGTCCAGGAAGACCACGTCGCCCACCTGGGAGACGAACGCGACGTCGCGGTCGTCGATGCGCAGGGGCTTGGCCTGGATCGGCCCGTTCAGGGCGTACTTCCAGACGTCCACGCCGAACGAGCGGTTGTACGCGAGGACTTCGCCCGCGCTGGTGCCGAAGATCGCGAGGTTGTCCACGATCACGGGCGGGGTGTTGACGACGTTCGTCAACGCCCGGCGATCGAGCAGGTTCCCCGTGTTGATGTCGATCTCAAAGAGATCCGTCTCGGTCGTGGAGAACAGCGAGCTGTCCACCCGCACGTTCCCGACGAGCCGGCTGGCGCGTCCGGGAAGGTCCGCCGACCACAAGAGGGCGCCCGACCGGGGGTCGAGGACGGAGATCACCGACCCGGACTCCTGGGCGACGATGCGGTCGTGGTACGCATCGACGAACTCGAGCACGCCGCCGGGCGAGAGGACGGGCGATCCCGCCCAGTCCCACCGGTACCCGAGGCTGTTCCACGAGTTGTGGACGATGTCGAACCCGTCGATCCGGGTCGTCCCGGCTTCGGCGGGCGGGGGCGTCTCCATCGGGGTCTGACGCGGCGCGGGGACGGTTCTGGGGCCCCCGTCTGTCGTTTCCTGGCTTTCGCACGCCGTCAGCATCGCCGCCGCGGCGGCTCCGATCACGCCCATCGCTCGCACGGTTCGTCTCGACATCACGTTCCTTCGCACTGTGGGGCGGTCTCGGGCCCGGCGACGCTCGCCCGGAATGGAAGTCTCGCACCCCCCCGGTGCCCCGTCAACCCGAGCCCATTTCCTTGCCCGGGCTTGATCGGGCTGGCCCGCACGCCATGAGTTGCCCGTGTTCACAGGACTCGTCCAGGCCGTGGGGACCGTCGCGGGTGCCGATCCGACCGAAACGGGCGTGCGGATCCGCATCGACCCGGGCGATTGGGCCCACAAGCCCGATGTGGGCGCGTCGATCGCCGTCTCGGGGTGCTGCCTGACGCTCGCCGAGCCGGCATCGGGCACGCTCGCGTTCGACGCCATCCCTGAGACCCTTGCCAAGACGACCCTCGGGGATCTGACGCCCGGCGACGCCGTCAACCTCGAGCACGCGATGCGGGCCGACGCGTTGGTGGGGGGGCACTTCGTCCAGGGGCACGTGGACGGCGTGGGCGAGGTGGTCGCCGTCGAGACCCGGGGCGAATGGCGTGTCCGCGTCCGCCCGCCGGCGGACCTGATGCGGTTCGTTGCCCCGAAGGGGTCGGTGACGATCGCGGGCGTCTCGCTGACGGTGGCGGCGTTGGACGTGCCCGCTGGCTGGTTCGAGGTCGCGCTCATCCCGACGACGCTCGAACTCACCACCCTCGACGCGCTCACGGCGGGTGACCGCGTGAATCTGGAGATGGACATGATCGCCAAGACGGTCGTGCACCACCTGGACCACTACGCAAACCGGTGAAGCCCGCGGTTCAGAGGCGCAGGCGATCGAGATCACGTACGATCACACCATGCGTGTCGTTGGCATCGACCCGGGCTTGCGGATCACGGGCTACGCCTGCGTGCACGGCGACCCGTGGCGACCCGCGATCGCCGAGGCGGGCGTCTTCCGCCTCGACAAGGTCGCCAAGACCGCGGACTCGGCGGAGTCCGTGTCCGCCCGCCTGGTCGAGTTGGAGCGCGACGTCGCGGACTTGATCGCGAACACGAAGCCTGACCTCGTCGCGGTCGAAGCGATGTTCTCCAATCCCAAGCACCCGGCGACCGTCATCAAAATGGCGCACGGGCGCGGCGTCGTGCTGCTCGCGATCCGGAAGGCGGGCGTGCCTCTGCTCGAGCTCCGCCCGGCGGAGGTGAAGAAGTCCCTCACGGGCTCGGGGCAGGCGACCAAGGAGCAGATGCAGCTGAGCGTGCAGCGGTTCTTCAAGCTCGCCGAGCCTCCCAAGCCCGCGGACGTCGCCGACGCGCTGGCGATCGCGGTGACCGGGCTGCAACGATCCGCGACCCAACCGGCGTAAACCTTGGACTCCGAGCCGCGGGCTTCAGCCCGCGCGGAGATACTCAATCGCCCGAAGACCGCGCTGGCTGAAGCCCGCGGCTCGGGGTGAGTGCCTCCCACTCCCCGCCGGGGAGAGGGCCGGGGTGAGGGGCTACGACTTCTTCACCTTCTTCTGCTTTTTCTTCCGCGTGATCGCGGCGGGCCGCGCTTTGCGCAGGTCGTCGAGCTCGCGGATCGCCTCGGCGAGCAGCGGGTCGCGCTCGATCGTCCGCAGCGCCTTGCGGAGCTTGTGCTGCCAGTTCGGGTGCTGGTGCGTCGTGCCCGGCATGTTCTGCATGCGGGTCTCGCCCCAGAGGTCCTCGATGTTGACGAGCACGAGCTCTGCCTCGCTCGCGGCGAGGTACCGGTTGAGCGCCATCGCGAGGTCGGGCGCGTCGGCCTCGCCGCGCCCGCCGAGAAACCCGTTGGCGCGCAGGAACGACGTCATCGGCTTGCGGACACGCTTCCGCCACGACCGCTCACCCGCGACGTTGTCCTTGAGCATCACGCCCGCCTTGACGCGTTTCGGGAAGTCGGCTTCGGTGAGGAATGTGCCAAGCATGGGCATGTCATGGGTGTTCAGGCTCGCGACGCAGTTGCCGTCCACGGGCCCGACGGCGCGTTTGGGGTCGTCGCGCAGCGTGTTCTGCCCGACGTGCATCTTGCCGACGCGGTGGGTCGTCATGCCGCGCTCGATCTGCGGCGGGACGGTCCCGAGGTTCTCGCCGAACAACCGGCACTCGTTGCGGTGGCTCTCCAGGCTGAGGATGGCGAACAGCTCGTCGTCGGCGTAGGTGATGTAGACACCCTCGGTCGCGTCGTGCCCGGGCGGCACGCAGAACAAGCGGCGCATCGCCATCACGTGGTCCAGGCGCAGGACGTTACAGATCCGCATCTGCGCGCGCAGCGAGTCGATGAAGTACCGGTATCCCTGCTCGCGTGCCCGCTCGGGGTGCATGGGGGGAAAGCCCCAGTCCTGCCCGGCGGGGTTGCCCGGGTCGGGCGGGGAGCCGACATTCGTGCCGGTGACGAACAGGCCCTGCTCGTCGAACGCGTCGAACCCGTCGGGGTGGGCGCCGACGGCGAGGTCGAGGTACAGCCCGCCGCCCGCGCGCCCGAGCGAGTCGTTGAGCTGCTTGAGCGCCTGCGTGAGCGCGTGCTGCGACCACAGGTGCGTCCGGTAGGCGCGCTGGTCGTAATCGCCCTTCCGGAGGTTGCCCTTGCGCATCCGAGGGGTCCAGGACGGCCATGGGGATGCCTGCTTCTCGCACGCGGCCCTGAAGGCGGCGTACCGCTCGGCGCGCGGGTTGTTGCGCAGGAACGACTGGAACGGGTAGTCGTCCGCTTCGCCCGACTTGAAGAACGCGTCGGCGAGCTCGTCGAGAACGGGGCGCAGCAGGTCGTAGCTGCCGCGGTAGTCCACCTTGTCCTTATTCGCGCGCAGATCGGCGGCGATGCGCTCGAACCGGGCGGACTTGAGGATCCGCTTGGCCTTGGGCGAGCGCTTGAGCTCGGGCTGGGTGCGGGGGTCGAGGTAGAGCTCGTTGTAGAACAGCCGCGTGACGGGGGAGTACGGGCTTGTGGTGAAGAGCTCCGAGTCGTCCATGAAGCACGCGGCGAGCGGGAGGGTGCCCAGGACGGGCGCGCCGTTGAGCGCGGCCCAGGTGCCCAGGCGCCAGAGGTCGGTGAGGTTCCCGACGCCGAGGTTCTGGTCCGAGCGGATGGCGTAGGTCGGGCAGAAGACGCCGAGCCGGCGGTGCCCTTCCTGATAGCTCACCTTCGGCGCGCAGATCACGAGTGATTCGAAGGTGTCGCCCGCGTGCTCGAGGGCGAGGGCGTGGTAGCCGGCGGGGAGTCGCTCCCCTGGCGCGATGGGGACGGCGGCGAAATGGTCGCGGCCGCCGTCGGGCGTGCGCTTGGAGACGGTCTTGCAGTCCGCGAGCTTGGTCGAGGCGGTGAGGGTGTCGCCCGATTCGAGCGTGAGGCTCGTGCGGACGCGCCCGGCGGTGACGGGCGAGCCGGACTTCGTGGTCTTGAGTCGGAGGAGGGCGCTGGCGTTGCGCCCGTTCCAGGAGACGGTCGCGGGCTCGACACGCCGAGCCCTGCGGGCGGCGAGCAGGTCGGCGAGGGCGGCGTCCGAATCGGAGGGCGTCCGGATGGCGTGCCCGAGGGCGTTGAGCATCGAGACGAGCGCTTCGTCGGTGGCGTGGGCCTTGGCGCCGAAGCTCGAGTGGTACCACGTCTGGACGCCCGCGGCGTTGGCGAGGCGGTGCAGGGCGCGGCGTTCGACGGCGGTCGTGGGCATCGGGGTCTCCTCGGGGCGGGATGCTACCGCCGCGCGCCCGCCCGCGGGCGATACCCTTGGGCATGACCAGCGACGAGCAACGAGTCAGCGCCCAGGTTCTCATCGTGGAGGACGAGCCGGACCACGCGGACGTGATGAGCGAGGCCCTGCGCAAACCGGGGCACGTCTGCACGATCGTGGGTGGGGTGTCGGAGGCGTTCGAGGAGCTCCGGGGCGGGACGTTCGACGTGATCGTGACGGACCTGCGGATGCCCGAGTCCGCGGGGGTCGAGGGGACGGGGCCCGACGGGGGGGACGCCGGGCTGATCGTGCTGAACGCGGCGAGGGAGCTTCAGCCCCAGGCCGAGGTGCTCATGGTGACGGCGCACGGCGACGTCGCGACGGCGCGGACGGCGTTCAAGCACGGGGCGTACGACTTCGTCGAGAAGCCGCTTGATCTGGCGGTGTTCCGGGAAGTCGTGAACCGGGCCGCGGAGGCGGTGCTGCTGCGGCACGAGTCGGACGGGCTCGACGGGCTGGTGCAGCACGACGGGTTCGAGGGGATCGTCGCGGGGTCCGAGCCGATGCGCAAGATCCTGCGCACGGTCAAGGCGGTGTCGGCGAGCACGATTCCAGTGTTGATCACCGGCCAGAGCGGGACGGGCAAGGAGCTGATCGCCGAGGCGGTGCACAAGAACTCGCCGCGTTCGGGTAAGCGGTTCGTGGCGTTCAACTGCGCCGGTCAGGCGGAGAGCCTGCTCGAGGATCAGCTGTTCGGGCACGTCAAGGGCGCGTTCACGGGCGCGGACTCGGACCGCGAGGGCGTGTTCGAGTACGCGAACGGGGGGACGCTGTTTCTCGATGAGATCGGTGACATGCCGCTGACGATGCAGGCGAAGCTGCTGCGTGTGCTGGAGTCGGGCGAGGTCGTGCGCGTTGGCTCGAATGATTCCAGGAAGACGGATGTCCGGTTCGTGAGCGCGACGAACCGCGATCTGAAGAAGATGGTGGGGGAGGGGACGTTCCGGGAGGATCTCTTCTTCCGGATCAACGGGTCGCACATTCATTTGCCGGCGTTGAGTGAGCGACGCGAGGACATTCCGCGGATCGTGCGGCACGCGGTGGCGCGGTTCGCGGGCGAGCTGATGGCTGGGCACCCGCCGCCGAGCGTGACGGAGGCGGCGATGATGCGTCTCGCCGGGTACGCGTGGCCCGGGAACGTCCGGCAACTGATGAACGTCGTGCAGAACATGCTGGTCACGGCGGTCGGGGAGACCGACGACCCATCCAGGGTGGTGCTCGATGTGACCCACATTCCCGACGACGTGAGGGCGCAAGAACACGACGCGGACGTTGATGTTGCCGGCACCGGGTCGCTCGCGGGGGCGAGCCTGGAGCAGCTTGAGAAGCGGGCGATCCGGGAAACGCTGCGTTTAACGGGCGGGAACAGGGAGCGGGCGGCGAAGATGCTGGGGATCGGCGAGCGGACGCTGTACCGGAAGCTCAAGGAGTACGGGCTCCGCTGACGGTGTGTCAGGGCGCGGGGCCGGGTGCCGAGTGTCGTCCAAGGCAGAACTCAGAATTGAGGCGGGGGCGCATCGGGCCGATGAGATGCGGGCCCCGGTCAGGGGTTCGGGTCCGTAGTTCGTCGCCGGCCTTCGGCGGTGTAGCCTGGAGCGTCCGCTCATGTCTCAATCGCCGAGGTACACGATCGAGGAGGTGGTGGACTGCCCGCGTCTGCCGACGCTCCCGCAGGTGGCGATCGAGGTGCTGGAGTTGACGTCGGATACGAACGTCGGCATGTCGGACATCTCGAAGGTTGTGCAGAAGGATCCGGCGCTGTCGGCGCGTGTGCTCAAGACGATCAACTCGAGCTTCTACGGGCTGAGTTCGCCGTGCGGGAGCATCGACCGCGCGATGGCGTACCTCGGGATGAACACCGTGAAGTCGCTGGTGCTCGGGTTCAGCCTGATCGAGTCGTTCAACGGTGTCGGCCAGAGCTTCGACCTGAGTTCGGTGTGGCGCCGCGCGCTCTTCTCGGCAACAAGCGCCAAGATCATCGGTGACAGCCTGCCCGAGATCGATAGCGACGAGGCGTTCACGATCGGCCTGTTCCAGGACATCGGCGCGATCGCGATGCTTGTGACCATGAAGGACGCGTACGAGGCGGCGCTGGCGGGTGTCCCTCATACAGATCACCCGATCGCCGAGCGGGACCAGTTCAGATTCAACCACGCGCAGGTCGGCTCGGTGCTTGCGGAGAAGTGGAAGCTGCCCGAGTCGATCGTGCAGTGCATCCGGTGGCATCACGACCCGGAGCGTGCGTCCTCGAAGTTCGTTGCACAGGCGAGGTTGGCGCACCTGAGCATGATGTGTGCCGAGGCGTTGCGCGAGGACTCCCAGCCGGAAGACATGCGGGCGGTCCTCAAGCAGTCCCGCCAGTGGTTTGGTGCTGGTGTGCCCAGATCGGGCGCGTTCGAAGAGATCGCGGCGCAGGCGCCTGTGCTCGGGAAATTCTTCGGGCAGCGGATCAGCGGCGTGCCGGACCCGCGGGAACTGCTCGAGCGAGCGCAGGATCAGAGCATCGAGCATCAGCTCGAGATGGAACGTGAGAAGTCGGAGATCCAGGAGGCGGCGACGCGCGACGGGCTCACCGGCGCGTCGAACCGCAAGAAATTCGACACCGAGATCGTGCGCTGGTTTCACGCCTGGCAGGACACCAAGAACCCGCTCGCGGTGCTCTTCTTCGACGCGGACAGGTTCAAGAGCGTGAACGACACGCACGGGCACGCCGCGGGTGACGCCGTGCTCGTCGAGCTCTCGCGTGTCGCTCGCGAGGCCGTGGGGGATCTCGGCGAGGTGTTCCGGTACGGCGGGGAGGAGTTCGCGGTCATCCTGCCCAACTGCGGCAAGGGCGACGCGGAGACGGTCGCCGAGCGGATCCGTGCGGGCATCGAGGCGAACATCGTCGATGTTTCGGGCATTGATTGCGAGCCCGACACGCTCAACGTCACGGTCAGCGTCGGCGTCTCTGCGACGGACTGCGGCGACTCGGAGCGGCTGGTCTCACCCGACAAGCTCGTGCAGGAGGCCGACCGCGGCGTGTACGTCGCGAAGGAAGGCGGGCGGAACGCCGTCCGCGTCTGGGGTCACCTCCGGAACGCGGACGACGTCGCGGACGCCGCGACCGCGATCGGCGAATGCGCCGGCGGGGCCGCCAAGACCCCGAGTTCGGACAACCTGGTCATCTGGCTTGTCGAGGACGACGCGCTCGCGGCGGTGTTGCTGCGGACGATGCTCCAGAACCGGCGCGGTGTGACCGTGGAATGGTTCCGGACATTCGACGGGCTTGCCCGCGCTGCCGCGGAAACCCTGATGGGCTCACGCCCCCCGCCGGACGCCGTGCTCTCCGACCACGAGCTCGACGGCGGTACGGGGTTGCAGTTGCTCACGATGATCAAGAATTCGAACGCGACGAGCCACGTTCCGGTGGTGATCTGCACCGCGTCGAACGCGAAGGGCCTCAAGGAAGAGTACAGGTCTGGTGGCGCGAACGATTTTGTTACGAAGGAAGCCATCGCCCGCGAGATGAACAAGTGGGTCGGTCGGATCGTCGAGTTGGCGACCCAGGCCCGCGTCAAGTCCACCGCGGCGTGATCACCAGTCGAGCGTGCCCCGCCAGGCGCGGGTGAGCTCGTCGGCGGATACCGAAATCTGATCATGCCCGGCGGCGCACTTGAGCGTGCCGGAATCGGTGACCTGGCCCATGCGGGTCCAGCCGCCCCCGCGTTCGCCCATGAGCGCGATGAAGTCCTGCTCGCGTTCTGCGGGGACCTCAACGACATAACAGCTCGGGCGTTCGCTCCACAGGCGGGCGGTCGGCACGAAATCCGCCCACTCGAGACCCAGCGCGCGGTCGGCGGTGTGCGCACCGATGAGCATCTCTGCGGCGGCGACCAGAGGTCCTCCGTCCGACACATCGTGGCAGGATGCGACGAGCCCGAGGCGGATCGCCTCAGCGATCGCGCGGGCCTGGCGCGGGCCGTCTTCGAGCTGAACGGTGGGTGTGCGTTCGTCGGCACCATCGGGAATGCCGAACATGCGTGCGTAATGCGAGCCGCCAAGTCGCGCGCACATCAGCGGGTCGGGTTTCCACGCCTCGATCACGAACAGCGGGTTGCCGGGCTTCTTCAGGTCGCTCGTGACGCACTTGGTGATGTCGTCCACGATCGCGATGCCCGAGATGAGAAGGGTGGGGGGGATCTCGATCGTGCGGCCGTCCTCGGTTGTGAACTGGTTGTTCAGCGAGTCCTTGCCCGAGACGAACGGCGTCCGGTACGCCTTCGCCCCGTCGTAGCACCCCTCGGCCGCCCGCACCAGTGACGCGAGGTTCTCCGGCTTGTTGCAGCTGGGCCAGCAGAAGTTGTCGAGGATCGCGATCTTGTCCGGGTTCGCCCCGACGCACACGAGGTTGCGCACGCACTCGTCGATCGCGGCGAGGGCCATCTGGTACGGGTCGTCCTCGAGCCCGGTCGCGAGGCCGCATGCGATCGCGAGCCCGCGCCCCGTGCCGGGCACCGGCTCGACGACGGCGGCGTCGGGCCGACGAGCGGGCGGATGATCGTGTTGCCCTGCACCTCGTGGTCGTACTGGTGGATGATCCAGTGCTTGGACGCGATGTTGGGGTGGGCGAGCAGCTCCAGAAGCTGCTCTTTGAGAGACGAAGAGACAGAGTTCCGGAGAGACGAAGTGTGTGCGGCTTCCACGTTGTTGGGGCTTGCCGCCACTCCGTCTCTTTGTCTCTTCTTCTCTTCGTCTCTTCCCACCCACACGGCTTGCCGGGTGGGCGTGGGGATGCCGTCGTGGAGGAAGGCCATGGGGAGACGGCCGACCTCGGTGCCGTGGTAGTTGAGGATCAGGTCCGCGCCCTCGGTGCCGAACGTGCCCAGGTCGGCGAGTTCGACGTGCTCCTCGTCGCAGATCGCTTGCAGCGCGGCGACGTTGTCGGCGGGCACGGCGAGGACCATGCGTTCCTGGGCTTCGGAGATCCAGATCTCGGTGTATGTGAGCCCGGCGTACTTGAGCGGGGCGCGGTCGAGGTGGACGTCGGCGCCGATCTTCTCGCCCATCTCGCCGACGGCAGAGGAGAACCCGCCTGCTCCGCAGTCCGTGATTGCGTTGAAGAGGGGGCGCGGAAGAGACGGAGAGACGGAGTTCCGGAGAGACGAAGTGTGGGAAGAGTTTCCATCTCTTTGTCTCTTCGTCTCTCCGTCTCTGTCCGACGTCTCTTCATCGCTTGGCGAGACGTAGTCCCTCGCTCGCAGGATCGCGTCCAGCACGCGTTTTTCTTCGATCGCGTTGCCGATCTGGACGGCGTGGGAGAACTCGTCGGCGTGCGTGTCGGTGAGCTCGGCGGAGCTGAACGTCGCGCCGTGGATGCCGTCGCGACCGGTGCGTCCGCCCAGGGCGATGATGCGGTCGCCGGGTTTGGCTTCGCCCGAGATGAGCGCGTCACCGTCGCCGCGGGGCATGACACCGACGCACCCGCAGTAGACGAGCGGGTTGCCGACGTATCGGTCGTCGAACCAGACGGCGCCGTTGACGGTGGGGATGCCCATGCGGTTGCCGTAGTCGCGGACGCCGGCGACGACCTGGTTGAGGATGCGTTTGGGGTGCAGGCATCCCGCCGGCACGTCGCCGAGCTCGGGCGGGGCGACGCAGAAGACGTCGGTGCTCGCGATCGGCTTGGCGGCGAGCCCGGTGCCGATGACGTCGCGGATGCACCCGCCGATGCCCGTGGCGGCCCCGCCGTAGGGCTCGATGGCGCTGGGGTGGTTGTGCGTCTCGACCTTCACGCACACGGCGTGGTCGTCGTCGAAGGCGACGATGCCGGCGTTGTCCACGAAGACGGAGAGCGTCCAGTCGAGCCCATCGGCGATCAGCTCGTGGGTCGCGGCGGCGACGGTGGATTTCAGGAGGTTGTCGATCGTGACCGAGCCGTCCGCGTTGAGCGTGTGCCCGGGGCGGCCGGCTTGTTTAACGGGATCGTTGGGGTCGTCGGAGCGGTACGTGATCGTGGACTTGAGCGTCTTGTGGACGCAGTGCTCGGACCACGTCTGGGCGAGGGTCTCGAGCTCGATGTCCGTCGGCTCGCGTTCGAGCGTGCGGTATTCGTCGCGGATGGCGCGCATCTCGTCGAGCGAGAGGAACAGGTGCCCGTCGCGCGAGAGCTTCTCGAGCCCGGCGTCGTCGAGGTCGCGGATGTCCACGTGCGTGACGCGGAACTCGGACTCGTGCCCCTCGGGCAGCGTGTCGGGGTGGAACGCGTCCGTGTGGATCGCGTGCACGACGGGGTTGGCGAGCAGGCGCTCGGCGAGGCGTTTCGCGTCGTCGGCGCTGACGCCTTCGAGCTCGTAACGCCACCCGGTGCTCACGCGCGGGCGGTGATCGGTGAGCGTCGCGATGGCGTCGGCGACGGACGTCGCGGCGGGGTCCATCACGCCCGGCAATGGGTGGACCTCGATTACGCATGCGCCGCTCGGTGCGGGCGAGGCACCGAGCGTGATCGCTTCGAGGACGGGATCGGCGAGCAACGCCGCGGCGGAGCGCCCGAACGCGTCGTCGTCGAGGTCGGTCTCGATGAGATAGACGCGGGCGGTGCGGGCGCGGGCGGAGAGGCCCAACGCGGCGGCGTCGCGGGCGAGGGCGTCGGCGATCGGGTCGCCGGCGCGATCGGTCGGGCGGACCTCGACCCGCAGGACGCGGAGGGTGGGTGCGGTGGTCGTCATCGCGGGCATGGTACGGTCACCCGATCAGGCGCTACGCTCTGTCGAGCCGGATCGCGTGCTCGGCCGATGGGTGAACGAGGGATGACCGAACCGCCGCGGAAGAAATCAAGGGTCCACCTGTTCACGGATGGTGCCTGCTCGGGCAACCCCGGGCCCGGCGGGTGGGGGTTCATTCTGCGCCACCCCGCGTCCGGTGCCGAGATCGAGCGTTCGGGCGCCGAGCGGGCGACGACGAACAACCGGATGGAGCTGATGGCGGTGATCGCCGGGCTCGAGGCGCTGACCCAGCCGACCATCGTGGATCTCTACTCCGACTCTCAGTACGTCCTCAAGGGGCTGAACGAGTGGATGGAGGGGTGGAAGAAGCGCGGGTGGCGGACGGCGGCAAAGAAGCCCGTGAAGAACGCCGAGCTGTGGAAGCGGCTCGACGAGCTCCAGGGGGTGCACGAGCTGCATTACCACTGGATCGAGGGGCACGCCGGGCACGTCGATAACGAGCGGGCGGACGCGCTCGCGGTGGCGGCGCGGCAGACGCTGCGGGCGAACGCGGGCTGATCGGTCAGAGCCTCTGATCGTTGCGATCGGCCCAGCCGGCAGCACCGACCCAGCATCCCGCTGACAGGGGTTCAACCGGGGCACCCGGCGGGCCGATCCTCAGGCTGATCCAAGGCGCGCCCCGACCGCGCCCAGCCAGGGAGAACCCGCGATGGACCTGAACGAAATCCTCCGCACGGCCTACGACGCCGATGCCTCCGATGTCCACATCGTCGGCGGGCAGCCCCCGACGGCGCGGATCCACCAGGTCATGACCCCCCTGGCCGACACGCCGCTCTCGCCGCGCGAGGTCGAGGCGATGTTCAAGTCCATGTCGCGCCCGGACCAGCAGGAGCGCTTGGCCCGCGAGCTCGATCTCGACTTCTCGTACGAGATCGACGGGCTGAGCCGGTACCGCGTCAACGCGCACTACCAGCGCGGCATGATGGGGATGGCGCTTCGCCAGATCAAGACCGAGGTCCCGCCGCTCGCGGCGTTGAACCTGCCCGAGGTCATCGCCCGCCTGACGTACCTGCCGCGCGGGCTTGTGCTCGTCACGGGCGATACGGGGTCGGGCAAGTCCACGACGCTCGCGTCGATGATCCAGGCGATGAACGAGCGGTACGCCAAGCACATCATCACGCTCGAGGACCCGATCGAGTACCTCTTCGATTCGGACAAGTGCCTGATCGAGCAGCGGGAGCTCGGGCGCGACATGTCGAGCTTCGCCTCGGGCCTCAAGCACGCGTTGCGTCAGGACCCGGACATCATCCTGGTGGGTGAGATGCGTGACCTGGAGACGGCGTCGCTGGCGATCTCGGCCGCCGAAACGGGCCACCTCGTCCTCTCGACGCTCCACACGGTGAACGCGTCGCAGACGGTGAGCCGCATCATCGATATGTACCCGGGCGGGCAGCAGAACCAAATCAAGTCGATGCTTTCGACCACGCTGCAGGCGGTGGTGTCGCAGACGCTGTTCACGCGCAACGACCGCGCGGGGATGATCCCGGGCGTCGAGACGCTGCTGTGCACGCCGGCGGTTCGGAACCTGATCCGCGAGGGCAAGGTGCACGAGATCCCGAACATCATCGAGACGAGCCGGGCGATCGGGATGACGAGCCTGGACGCGTCGATCGCGGAGCTGTACTTCAACGGCACGATCAGCAAGGAAGACGCGTTGGCGCAGGCCGTGCACCCCGACAAGCTCGAGCGTCAGCTCGTGGCGTGATTGACCGGAGGCGTCGATGGGCAACTACAGGTATCAGGTCCGTTCGTCGAACGGTCAGACCCAGGCCGGCGTGATCGCCGCAGACAGCGCGCAGACCGCCAGCGCGATCCTGCGCAACCAGGGCGCACACATCCTGTCGCTCACGCCCGAGAAGACGCAGCGGACGAGCGCGCTGAGCACGCTCTCCAAGCTCAACTCGCGCAAGGCGGGGCAGAAGCAGGTCCTGGACTTCACGACCCAGCTCGCGGTCATGATCCGAGCGGGCATCTCGCTGCGCAGCGCGCTCGAGGGCATCGCCGACCAGACGACGCACGTGAAGTTCAAGGAGGTCATCGACCAGCTCCGGGCGGACGTCGAGGGCGGCAAGTCGTTCTCCGAGGCGCTCGAGAAGCACCCGAAGCTGTTCGGGCCGCTGTACGTGAACATGGTCAAGGCGTCCGAAATGTCGGGCTCGTTCTCAGAGATGCTGGACCGGATCGCGGGCTACATCGCCCAGCAGATGGAAACCAAGAAGATGGTGGTGGGGGCGTCGATCTACCCCGCGATCATCGGCATCCTGGCGACGTGCGTGACGGTGTTCCTGCTGACCTTCGTGCTGCCGAAGTTCTACTCGATCTTTGAGGGCAAGGAGGAGGTCCTCCCGCTCGCGACGGTGTTCCTGATGAACCTGTCGAAGTTCATCGTTGCCCAGTGGCCCTTCCTGATCGGCGGCGTTGCCGTGGTGGGCGGGCTGCTGTTCGCGGCGTTGAAGACCGAGACGGGCGGGTTCTGGCTCGACCGCATGAAGCTGACGGTGCCGGTGATGAACGCGATGTTCCGGTCGCTCTACATCGCGCGATCGCTGCAGACGATGGGGCAGCTCATCAACGCTGGCGTGCCGATGCTCGACACGCTGACGATTACCGGGCAGGTGTCGGGCAACCGGCTGTTCAAGATCATGTGGCAGAAGGTCCACTCGTCGGTCAAGCAGGGCAAGAAGATCGCGGCCCCGCTGAACGACGGGCTGCTGCCCAAGGCGGTCGTGCAGATGATCTCGGCGGGCGAGGAGTCCGGCAAGCTGGGCGAGGTGCTCGACGAGATCAGCACGTACTACGCCAAGGCGTTGAAGGACCACATCAAGACGGTTACCGGAATGATCGAGCCCATCATGATCCTCGTAATGGGTGGGATCGTCGGATTCATCGCGATGGCGATCATTCTTCCCATCTTCAAGATGAGCCAGCTCGTCTCCTAACCGAACATTCTGCAGGACGCGCCCATCCGGGCGCGGACGCCGCGCGGCGGCCCATCGGGTGGGGGGCCGACGCGCGGCGGATCCTGCGGAAGGAGACGGGATGAACTCCCGAATCAAGCGACGTGTGCGTCATGCCAGGGCCCGAGGGTTCACGCTCATCGAGGCCGCGATGGCGGTGATCATCATCGGCGTCGGCGTGCTCGCGATGGTGGACGCCCAGCAGGCGTTTGTGCGTGCGAACCTCTGGTCGTCGCACGCCGCCAGCGCGACGTTTCTGGCCAACGAGATCCGCGAGTACACCCGCCTGCTGCCCAAGCACGACCCGGTCGAGTCGCTCGTGATCTCGGGCGGGGCGCCCGGGCCCGCGACGCTCTACGGGTGGGGCCCGAATACCGGCGAGGTGGACGTCTCCGACTTCGACGACCTCGACGACTTCGACGGCATCTCGTTCTCGTTCATCGGGAACCCCGACCACACCGACGGCGACCTTCCCGGCCCGATCGACGCGTTCGGAAACGTGATCCCCGAGATCAACATCGCCGGCGACGAGCTCGATGACGGCAACGGCGCCGACCTCGCGATGCAAGGGTGGACGCAGTCCGTCATCGTCGAGAAGGTCGAGCCGTTCGACACGGCCACCGTCGTGCCCGACTGGGAGGACCGGACGACGTCGAGCGGGCCGGCGGCGCACGAGTTCCCGGTGCGTGTATCCGTCGAGGTGTACTACCAGGGCATTAACGACATCGAGGCGCAGCTGATCACAACGGTCAGCTGGGTGGTGCCGTGAGCGGGGGTCGTGAGGAGCTGATGATGACAACGAGCAAGCCCACCAAGCGACTTCGGAACGCCAAGCGGTTCCGCCGCGGCGTGGCGTCCGTGCTCGCGATGATGTTCCTGATCCTCTTCGGATCGCTGATCGCGGCGATGAGCGTCGCGAGCACTGGGAACATCCGCACCGCCGCGATGCACCTGCACGTGATGCGCGCGATGAGCGCCGCGGAGACGGGGATGGACATCGCCGAGGCCCGCCTCGATGAGGCCGCAGGGCGGTTCCTGCTGTCCGAGTCGGACATCACGCCCACGATTGTCGAGGCGGCGTGGACGGGCGACGCGTCGACGATGGGCATCTACACCGTGCGCGACGCGCCGAGCGGGTACTCCGAATCGGGCACCCCCTCGGGCATCGCAGACGCGCTCGTGAACCACCACAACGCGGACGTGAACATCCTCGCTGGGCTCGGGTACATCGAGAACGCGGTGATCGGCTCGGCGCCGTCCGGGATCGACACGTCCGTGTACGCGACGACGGACTGGGTCTTCACGCCGGCGGTCTCGTTGGCCGAGCAGCCCGACGGGCAGACGACGCCGCCCCCGAGTTACCAGATCCGGTACGCGCCGCTCGCCGATTGGTCTGGGATCCGGATCATCGTCGAGGGGATCGTGTACGACTATGGGCGAGACGGGCGCCCGATCCGACGGACGATCATGAAGGACTACGCGCTCGCCAAGAGCGTGTCATACGCGATCATCTCCCACGCACGGATCCTGATCGGCAAGAACGTGTCGATCGAGGGCGACGTCGGGGCGCGGTACGACGAGACCTCGTTCGACCAGGGCGACCCGGTCGTGACGCGCTCGGACTTCTACGGGCTCGACCCGCAGCTGGACGCGAAGCTCGACGCCCTATACGCCCAGCTCGCGCTGACCGACACGGACGCCGACAACCGCCTGCGCGTCGGGCACCCCGTCGAGGGCGCGATGCCCGCCGACGCGGACTTCGACGGCGACACCGTCCTGGACGGCGCTTTCGCCGACGCCACGCAGGACGGGTACGTCGATGATTTCGATGTGTTCATCCGCCATTACGACGCGAACGGAGACGGTCGCGTGGCGCTCTCGCCCGCGCTCACCGTGGGCACGCCCGCGGAGCTGGCGACACCCGAGTTCGTCAACGGGTCTGACCCGGTGGACGACGACCTGGGCTTGCTCATCGACACGGCCCTGCCAGACCGCAACCGCAACGGCGTCTCCGGGTGGGACGACACCGACTCGGACGGGTGGTTCGACGCTGGCAGCGAGTTCCCGCTCGACTATGACGCGAGTGTGTCTTCGTTCCCCGACCAGGAACTCGGGTGGCGCGACGGTTACATCGATGCGATGGACCAGTACGCCAAGATCGCGGGCACGATGCTGTTCACGGCGACCAGCGCCGACTGGATCTCGGACCAGGGCGACTATCGCCCGAAGCTGCAGGGCCCGGTGCGCCCGGGCGAGGGCGCGTCGCCGCTCGTGTTCGGCGCGGACGATACGCAGATCCCGGACATCAACTCCTCCAGCTTTGTGGACGCGGAGAACGACATCATCAACGCCGCGGACGGCACGGCGTTCTGGCAGCAGGTCGCCGACCAGCTCGGCGTTGGCATCGCAGACCTGAACCTCTGGGATGGCACGCTCAACCCGGGCGGCGCCGACGACCCGTTCTACCAGGCGGTCTGGGAAGACCTCAACTTCGACGGGCGTCCGGACAACTACACGACGGCGTACTGGGAGCGATCGCCCTTCAACGCCCCGACCTTCGCGGACCTCTACTACCGCCCCGTCTTCCGCAACATGGTCTTCCGCAACGTGCAGATCCCGATGGGGCTCAACGCGCTGTTCGAGGATTGCACGTTCGTGGGCGCGACGTACGTCCAGTCGTACTCCATCAACACGCACCCGCTCTGGACGGAGTACGGGTCGATGGTCATCGGCGGCGACGGGTACCCCAAGCAGCGCTACGAGCGCTACATCTACGGCGACGACGGGTCCGAGCCGGCGTGGGACGCCCCGCAGATCCTGCCCCCCTCGGCCCTGCCGCCGGTCGAGAACGTGCTGATGACGCTGCAGACCGCGTCGCCGCTCGACAAGGCGGACGTGCGGGAATCCGAGCAGGGCACGCTCGTCGGTGTTTCGTACGCGGACTTGCCCGACCCGCTGATCTACGGCGGCAAGCGCATCGTCGATACCAAGGAGCTCTCGAACAACATCCGGTTCCACGACTGCCTGTTCGTGGGCTCGATCGTGGCGGACACGCCGACGAACTACACGCAGGTGCGCAACAAACTCCAGTTCACTGGCGCGACCGGGTTCAGCCAGGTCCACCCCGATGAGCCCGACAACTCGTACCTAAACCCCGACAGCGCCGACGAGGACATCCTCGCCCGCAGCTCGATGATGCTGCCGAACTACTCGGTGGATCTCGGGTCGTTCAACTCGCCGACCGAGCAGGACGTGCGCCTGAAGGGCGCGATCATCGCTGGCGTGCTCGACGCACGCGGGAACACGGAGATCCAGGGGACGCTGCTCCTGACGTTCGACCCCGAGTACGGCACCGCGCCGCTGCTCGACGTCTTCGGCGCGCCGCTGGGCAACCCCGCGGGTTTCAACGCGTCCATCGGGTACTTCGGTGAGTCGCAGGGCGACATGGAGTCCATGGATCCCAACGACCTGCCCTTGGTCGGCGGCGTGAAGATCGTCGGGTGGGACACGAACGGCGACGGGCTGTTCGACGTGCCCCACACCGAGCCCCAGCCGCCCGGGTCCACGGCCGTCCCGTTCAACGGGTTCGGGCGCATCCGGATCCGTCAGGATTCGGACATGACGCTGCCCAGCGGGCTCATGCTGCCCCTGAGCGCGCCGGTGATCGCCGCTTCGTACCAGGAAGGGAACCTGTGATGCCCCGGACCAACCCACGCGGTTTCAGCCTGGTCGAGCTGCTGATCGCGCTGACGATCACGGCGACGCTGCTGACCGCGACGCTCGCCGCGTTCGACACGAGCTTCAAGAGCTACAAGGTGACGAACGAGTCCGCATCCACGAACATCGTGGCCCGCATCGTCATGCAGCGTGTCACCGCGATGATCCGGACCGGCGAGGAGTTCGGGCCCTACCCGGTCAACCCGATCACCACGCCCGTGATCCAGTCCGACCGGATCGAGTTCGTCTCGTTCCGCGAGGGCGCGACGAACACCGAGCGTGTGACGACGCTCGAGCGCCGGTTCGCGACCGGCGACGCCGGCCCCTTCCAGCTCTGGTACGTCATCACGACGTACGTGGACGGCATCTACTCCGACTCGGAGGAGGCGCCGCTGCTCGAAGGCCTGGCGGACCTGAGCTTCACCCTCGAGTACGACGTGGGCCCGCGTCTGCGTCGGGCGACGATCGACATGATCATCAAGCCCGAGGACATGGGCGACGCGACGATCTCGGCGAACATGGAGACGCCGACGATCCGCCTGGTCGCGAGCGCCACACCGCGCCGGCTGGACGACTGAACCAACGCCGGGCGTCTTTCCGAGCCGCGAGCCTGCGATTCGGACGGACGGTCGCTCAGGCGTCGGCCCGCTCGGCTTCGACAGCACCAGGGATCTCCGCGGCGAGCTCGGAGGCGATGAGCCCAGCGCTCGCGCCGTGCCGACGCGCCCAGCGTTCGCCCGCCCTGGCGTGCACGAGGACGCCGACGCGCGCGCATTCGTAGAGATCGAACGGCCGCGCGGGATTCACGGGCGTTGTCACCCCGGGCGCGATCGGCGGCGGGGGGGCGAACTGCGCGACCATCCCGGCGATCACGCCCGCAAGCACGTCACCGGTGCCCGCTGTCGCGAGGCAGGGGTGCCCGTGCGGGCACACCCAGGTCCGGTGCCCGTCAGACACGACCGAACCGGCACCCTTGAGCACGACAACACACCCCATCGCCTGCGCGAGCCGCTCGGCGGCGGCGGGGCGCTCTGCCGCGTCCGTCGGGCTCTGATTGATCTTGAGGCGCTCGGCGAGCCGGCGGAACTCTCCCGGGTGCGGCGTCACGATCATCCGGGCCCGGATATCGCTCGCGAAGTGTGAGACCGCCGCGAGCGCATTGAGCCCGTCTGCGTCCAGCACGACGGGTGACTCCTGCTGCCCGACGGCTCGGACGACCAACGCCGTGACTCCCTGCCCCGAGCCGAGCCCGGGACCGACGGCCAGGCAGCCCGCCGCGTCCGCGAGCGCATCGAGCACCTCCGCGGCTTCATGAGCCACGATCGCGCCGGCGGCGTCTGTCGGCAGGGCGATGCCCGTCGCGGACGGGCACGCCGCCACCGACTCGGTGAGGATCGGCGAGGGCGCCGCGATCTTCACGAGCCCCGCGCCCGCGCGGAGGGCCCCGAGCGCGACGAGCGCGGGCGCACCGATCATGCGGGGCTGGTCCGCCGCGGCGCACCCGCCGACCACGCAGACCGTGCCCGCGGTTCCCTTGTGCGCATCAGTCGCCCTCGCGGGCAGGCTCGGCGGGTCGTCCATGCCCGGAGTCTACGAGCCCGCCCGCGCGCCCGTACCATCGGGGCGTGATCGACACGCACTGCCATCTCACCTTCCCCGACTACGCCGGGCGGATCGACGAGACGCTCGCGCGGGCCGCGGCGGCGGGCGTGACGGGCGCGATCACCATCTCGACCACCACCCGCGACTGCCTGGACGCCCTCCGCGTCGCCGAGGAATACGACAACGTCTGGTGCACCTCCGGCGTGCACCCGTGCCACTCGGACGACACCCCGCACGATTGGAAGGCGATCCGCCGGGTCGCCGAGCATCCCAGGTGCGTCGCGTGGGGCGAGCTGGGCCTGGACAACCACCACCCCGAGCCGAACCGATCGGTGCAGGACCCCGTGCTCGCCGAGCAGCTCGCGTTCATCGAGTCGTGCGCGGCGGACGGGATCGACCTGCCCGTCGTCATCCATTGCCGCGAGGCGTTCGCGGACCTCATCCCGATCTTGCGGGCCAGCACGCTCGACCGGTCGCGGTACGTCTTCCACTGCTTTACGGGCACGCCCGATGAGGCCCGGATGGTCCTCGACTTCGGCGCGATGATCTCGTTCACCGGCGTGGTGACGTACCGCAACGCGAAGGGCGTCGCCGAGGCGGCGAAGCTCGTGCCCGACGACCGGATCATGGTCGAGACCGACGCGCCGTTCCTCTCGCCCGAGCCCGTCCGCGGCACCCGCCCGTGCGAGCCCGCGTTCAGCCGGCACACCGCCGAGTTCCTCGCCAAGCTCCGGGGCGTCGGGTGGAACGCGTTCCACGAGCAGATCAACGCGAACACCGAGTCGTTCTTTCGGATCAAAGTTCCGGAGCACGCGTCGTGACGCTGCCCGCGACGGACGCGGCGTGGCTGCACGATCTATCGCCGTGGGTCTGGCAGATCTCCGACGGCGTCGGCATCCGGTGGTACGGGCTTTCCTACGTGACCGGGTTCGTGATCGCGTACGCGCTGTTCCGCTGGCTTGCCGGGCGGGGCGCGACGCTCGTGCCGCGCGAGCGCGTCCTCGACGCGATCATGCTCGGCATCGTCGGCGTCGTGGTGGGGGGGCGCCTCGGCTACGTGCTCGTCTACGACCAGTCGTTGCTCGGGTTCACCGACTCGTTCCCGTTCTGGAACGTGCTGGCGCTGAATCGGGGCGGGATGGCGTCGCACGGCGGGATGCTGGGCGTCATCGTCGCCGCCTGGCGCATCAGCCGCGGGTTCAAGGACGACGATGGCAACGTCGTCGGGCGCTGCCCGCCGCTGCACGTGATGGACGTGCTCGCATTGATCTGCCCGTTCGGGCTCATGCTCGGGCGGATCGCGAACTTCGTGAACGCCGAGCTGCTCGGCGCCGTCGTTGCGAAGCCGGGCGAGGCCGCCCCGTGGTGGTCCGTGCGCTTCCCCGGCGAGATCACGCAGTTCCCGCCCGAAGATTTGCCGCACACCGACGAGCAGTGGGCGCAGATCCAGGACCTCGCGATCGCCCAGCTGGACGCGAACGAGCAGGCGTTGCTGCACGATCCGGAGGCGTTCGACGCCGTGATGTACGAGGGGTACGAGCGAATCATCGAGGCGGTCCAGCGTGGCAACTCGGTCGTGACCGAGCGCATCGAGCCGCTGATCTCGGCGCGGGCACCGTCGCAGTTGTTGCAGGCGCTCGCGGAGGGTCTCGTCCTCGCGGCGGTGCTCTGGTTCATCGCACGCAAGCCGCGCCTGCCCGGTGTCGTCGGGTGCTGGTTCCTGATCACCTACGGCGTGCTCCGCATCGCGACCGAGTTCGTCCGCCTGCCCGACGCCGGGCTCGGGCGCACGCTCGGCCTGAGCCGTGGGCAGTGGCTCAGCGTGCTCATGATCGGCGCGGGGTTCGCGATCCTGGCGTGGATCATCAAGCGCGGCGGCACCAAGCTCGGGGGGTGGATGTCCCCCGCACGCCGCGGATGAGCCCGCAGGGTGAATCCAGCCGATTTGGTCGGTGCTCAGGATCCACTGGATTCGCTCCGCTCATCCGCGGCGTGCGATGAACGTCCCGGGCCGCGGGCCTCAGCCCGCGCGGTCACCCGCGTCGTCGTCCGAATCCTGACCGCGCCCCAACCGCGACACACCCATCGTCACGCCGAACCCGAGCGCGACGAGCCCGAGCGCTCCCGCGATGTGCGTCGCGCCGGGCGTGAATGTCTCCTCACGCCAGTCCTTCGCGTTGGACGGGTCGCGCATCTCGTCGAGCTTGTCCGCGGTCACGGCCTCGCCGTCGATCACGTCGCCCACCCCGGGCGGGACGGCCCGCTTGAACGGGTAGAGCCCGAGCGGCGCCGCGAGCAGCAGCCCGAGCAGCACGCCCAGCGCCGCCTTCTCGTAGCGGTGCAGGACAAACCGCAGCACGTTCGCCACGACGATGATGCCGATGAGCACGCCGATGCCCACGGGCACCGCGACGCCCGCCGCGGCGAGCACGCCGTCCACGTCCGCATCCGCCGCGGCTTTCACGCCGTCCTTGATCGCCCCAACGATCCGCTCGTACTGCCCGAGGAGGAGCAGGAGGTACGCCCCGGAAACACCCGGCAGGATCATCGCGCTCGCGCCCGCGGCGCCGCCGACGACGAGCATCGCCCACCCGCCGGAGGACGACCCCGCGCCGCCGCTCGCGGATTGGATCCAGACAAGCGCGACCATGACCGCTGCCCCCGCGACGAGGCCCGCCCACACAGCGCCGTTGAACGGCTTGGCCATCCGCGCGAGCACCGGCGCCCCGCCCAGCGTCAGCCCGATGAACAGGGCGTACATCCCCCAGCGGAACTCCGCGAGCCCGTAGGCCACCCCGCCCGCGCACCCACCGATCGCGACGAGCGCCGCCCCCGCGATGATGCCGATCACGAGGACCGAGTTGCGCCGGATGCGGAGGCGCGTGAGGTCCGCGATCGCGTCGATGAACGCCCGATAGACGCCCGCGGCGACGAGCATCGTCCCGCCGCTGATCCCGGGAACGAGATTCGCGAGCCCCATCAACGCCCCGCCCAGCGCGGCGCGAAGCCCGAACGCGGGCGTGACGCGGGAGGGGACGTTGGATTCGTCCGATGACGGATCGTGATGCTTGGGTTCGCTGGACAACGCGTGGTACCTCGGGCGGGTCGGGTCCCGTATCATCGGGCGACGGGTGCGTGCGACGGTAGCCGCACCCCGCGACGGAACCCGGCGATCTCCCGCCCGAACGGACCACGGATGGACCGCGCCCGCCAACCCGCCCGCCGAACACATGCGGTCGCGGTGCCGGTGCTCGCGATGGTGTCCGTGCTCACCGGGTGTGTCGTGCACGTTCAACGAGCCGCCGTCGTAGACGTGACCCACGCCTACGCCGCCTCGGACACGCGACCCGAACTCCCCGAGCACGACCTGCCGTGGCCCGACCGCTTCGGCGACCGGCCCGACCGTCGCGGCGTCATCGTGCCCGTCGAGGGCCCGCTCTCCGTTTGGCAGGGCGTCTGGCTCGGCGAACACCACGCGTGGCGATCGCGGAAGGTGGAGTACGACGACGCGGCCGCCTTGGGCAAGGTGTTCGGAGCGCCCTCCGGATTCGACTTCCGCACCGAGGGCCCGGGCTCGTTTCTGTTCGTGCGCGACCGGCGCTACGCCGAGCCCGACCCGCCGCCCGTGCCCGAGTTCACCGACGCGGACCCCGCGGAGATGTTCAAGTTCGTCAGCGCGAAGGTCACACGCACGTGGGGCGGTGTGCCCGGCGTCGAGTTGCAGCGCACCTGGTTCGGGCTCTACGACCCCTCGAGAAATCTCAAGGGCGACCGGACGCACCGCGGCACGATCGTCCTCATGCCCGGCATGTTCGGCACGCCCGAGCCCGTCATCGAGTCGCTCATCAAGTCGATGCGTGACCGCGGCTGGTCGGTGCTTCGGATGCTCAGCCACCCGTCGCGGTTCACCGAGCGTCTCGAAGTGCACGTCGGCACAGACCCGGATGAAGCGGCCCAACTCTTCGCGGAAGAACTCACCGACCGCGCCGCCGAGTGCGCGTACGCCGCGAGCGCCGCGGCCGAGCACGCCCACACGCTCCGCCCCGAGCTCGCGGACAAACCCACGGTGCTCCTGGGCATGAGCGGCGGCGCGATCGCGTTGCCCACCGTCTTCGCCTACGACCCCGACGCCTACGACGCGACCGTGCTGATCGCGGGCGGCGTGAACTTCCTGGGCATCAACCTCGCGTCGAACTACGCCTCGTTCATCGACGCCGTGCACGCGCAGTGGGGCGACCTCGACGACCCGCGCGACCCGACCAACGACGAGCAGCGAGCCCTCGCCGAGGCATACCTCGAGCACGCGGGCCTGGACGGCTACCACCTCGCCGACCGTCTCGCGAGCAAGCCCGCGCTCATCATCCACGGGTCGTCCGACCGCGCCGTCCCCGCGTCGTTCGGCGACCAGCTCTGGGAACGAGCCGGCAAGCCCGAACGCTGGGTCTTCCCCGTTGGGCACGAGCTGGTCTTCCTCGCCCTCCCCACGCAGGCGGGGCGCATGCACCGATGGCTCGTGGAACGTCTCGAGCTGACGCACAACGCCGGCGAAGACGACGACGAGGTGGGCCCGTGACCCTCGCGCACCAGCGCCCGCTGACCATCGGGCTCAGCCCGTACCACCTCGCCGGCCCGTCACCCGCGGCGGTCGTGTCGCTGCTGATCGCGGACCGGGTCGTCACCATCGTGCCCACGCCCCCGGGCGAGCCGGACCGTGCCCGCGCGCGCCGCAAGGCCGAGTCGGTCCCCCGGTTCGTCGAACTCGTCGATCGCTGGCGGTGGTCCGTCCCGCTCTGGCTCGACGGCGTCCTCCGAGGCGATCTCGAGGGCGAGGACCCCGCCCGCGGCGTGCACGACGTTGTCCGCGACATCGCCGAACGCGACGACCTCGCGCCCCTGCGTCCGTTCCTGCACCGCGGACGTGACGCCGACGACCGCCTCTGGCTCGACGCGATCGCGTCGGACCTGCTCCGGGGAGGCCCCGACCCCGGGCTCGCCGTCCCCGTGACCGCCGCGCTCGACGCGTTCTGCGCGCGCACCGGTGCGCTCGCGGCACGGTGCGAGCCCAACTCGATCGCCGAGCGCGCCGAGGTCAAGCTCGCACGCAGGCGTGCCCGCGTCGCCTTCCCGGCGTTCCTCGGGTGCACCGCCGAGCGTCTGCTCGAAGCGCGCGACCTGCTCGAACCCCAGCTCCGCGCTCTGCGGGTCGCGATCACGACCGGCGCCGCCGAGCCCTCCTGCCGAGCCGCCGCGGACGCCCTCGCAGACGTGTTCGAGACCCACGCCGACCACATGACGCGCGTCGTGGACGATCTGGACCCGCGCACGCGCACGGCGTGGGTCTCGGTGGAGCTGAGCGAACTGCCCGCAGACGCCGCGCTCCGCTCGTCCGTCCACGCCGCCATGGCACCCGAAGCGGGCCGCGCTCGACGCGCCCCGACCGCCGTGCTCACCCCGCCCGCGGGCACGCTGGACGCCGCGTTCATCCGCGTGGTCGGGCGCTGAGCGCGACCTAGCATCGCGCATGCCCACGCACACCAACCGGCTCGCGCGCGAAACGAGCCCGTACCTCCTCCAGCACGCGCACAACCCGGTTGACTGGTTCGCGTGGGGGCCCGACGCCATCGCCGCCGCCCGCGAGCGCGGCGTGCCAATCTTTCTCTCCGTCGGCTACTCGACGTGCTACTGGTGCCACGTCATGGAGCGAGAGAGCTTTGAGGACGAGGCGACCGCCCGCGTCATGAACGACCGGTACGTCTGCGTCAAGGTGGACCGCGAAGAACGCCCGGACATCGACGAGATCTACATGGCCGCGACCGTCACAATGACCGGCTCGGGAGGATGGCCCATGTCCGTCTTCATCGAGCCTGAATCGCTCAAGCCCATCTACTGCGGCACGTACTTCCCCCGCGAACCCGCGCACGGGCGGCCCTCGTTCACCCAGGTGCTCGAGGGCATCTCGGACGCCTGGAACACCCAGCGCGACAAGGTCCTCGCGACGGCGAACCAACTCGCCGAGGCGGTCGCCGAGTCGCTGAGCGCAGCGCGCGAGCCCGTCGGCGTCGGCCGCCCGCAGGTCGAGCGCGCCGTGCAAGCCCTGCTCGCGTCGTTCGACCGCACGAACGGCGGGTTCGGAGGTGCGCCCAAGTTCCCCCAGCCCGTGTTCGTCGAACTCCTGCTCGAAGCGCGACGCACCGCGGGGGAAGACACCCGCGTCGCCCTCGACGCGGCGATCCGCGCGACGCTCGACGCCATGATGCTCGGCGGCATCCACGACCACGTCGGGGGCGGGTTCCACCGGTACAGCGTGGACGAGCGCTGGACCGTCCCGCACTTCGAGAAGATGCTCTACGACAACGCCCAGCTCGCCGGGCTCTACGCCCGCGCCGGGACGCTGTTCGACGACGACGAGTACAAACGCACCGCCCGCCGAACCGCGTCGTACCTCCTCCGCGAGATGACGGACGCGTCCAACCCCGGCGCGAACGGCTTCTTCAGCGCCCAGGACGCGGAGGTGAACCACCGCGAAGGGCTGAACTATCTCTGGCTGCCCGACGAGATCCACGCCGTGCTGAACGCGGACGAAGCCGCGTTCGCGACGCGGGTGTACGGGCTCGACGCGTCGCCGAACTTCCGCGACCCGCACCACGCGGCCGACCCGCCCCGGTTCGTGCTCCGACTCGAGTCGCGGATCGGAACCGACGCCGACCGGTTCGACGTGATCAACGCGACGCTGCTCGCCGAGCGATCGAAACGCGAGCAGCCGCACCTGGACGACAAGATCCTCGCGGCGTGGAACGGGCTGGCGATCGCCGGGCTCGTCGCGGTGGGGGATGCGCTGGGTGAGCGTGAGTTCGTCGCCGCCGCCGATCGAGCCGCGCATTTCGTGCTCTCCTCCATGCGCGACACCGATGGCACGCTCCTCCGGTCATCCCGCGCCGGCCGGGCCCACACGCCCGCGTTCCTTGAGGACCACGCGTTCATGATCGAGGGACTGATCGCGCTCCACCGTTCGCCACTCGCCGAGCACACCGACTATCTGGGATCCGCGATCGACCTCGCCGAGCGCGCGATCGACGCATTCGGCACCATCACCGACGACACGCTCGTTCTCCACGACACCCGAGCCGATCAGAGCGATCTGTTCGTCCGGGCCCGCTCGACGCACGACGGCGCCGTCCCTTCGGGAACGAGCGTCATGATCGGCGCCCTGCACGACCTCGCGGCCGAGACCGAAGACCACGCGTGGGCGAACCGCGCCGCGCGGGCGCTGCGCGGCGTCTCCGCCGCGATCGCGGACAACCCCGTCGGCGCGGTGAACGCGACGCGCCACCTGCTCCGGTTCATGCACGACGCGGGCCGGTTCGCCGGGCTCATCGAGTTTGACGCCACGGCGAACACCGCCGTATCACGATCCAAGCCGCCCGTCACGGTGCTCGCGGACACCGACGAGATCCGCGTCGGCCCGGACGCGCCCGCCGTCGTGAACCTCGCGCTGCAGATCGAGCCCCCGTTCCACATCGTCGCGGCCGACCCGGGCGTCGAGGGGCTCGTGCCCCTCCGCGTCGGGCTGGTCTCCGGCTCGGGCGTCGCCGTCTACGCCGATTACCCGGCCGGCGAGCCGGTCGGCGTCGAGGCCGTGGGCACGGTGAACGTCCACACGGGCCGCATCGAGTTCCCCGTCGTGATCGAGCACGCGCCGGGCGTCGGCGCGACCCCCGGCGAGCCAGTGCTGGGCGTCACCTTCCAGGCATGCACGGACGACGCCTGCCAGCAGCCCATCACGGCACGCCTCGACGTCCGCGTCGATCTTGAAGACTGATCGTCAGAACAAGTCGCGGCGTTCCAACTCGGCCCGCATCTGCGCCGCCGTGTCGCCCTCGTGGTCGATCCGCACCGCGTTCCATCCCGCCGCCCGCGCCGCTTCGATGTTCTCTTCCAGATCGTCGAAGAACAGAATGGACGCCGGCGCAACGCCCACCTCGCGCACGAACGCCTCGTAGATCCGCCCGTCGGGCTTGGCATGCCCGATCTCATGGCTCGCGTGCTGGTGGTGCAGCGTGCTTGCGGTGGGGAAGTCCCGCTCGCGCCGCGCCCAGTGCCGGGCGTTCGTGTTCGAGAGCATCCCCGTCTGCACGCGCCCCGCGTCGTGCAGATCGCGGACGAGCGCGTCCGCGCCGGGGTACTCGCCGAGCAGCCACGCGTCGTGCACGAGCGCGATCTCGTCGGGTGAATACGCCCCGCGCATCGTCGCCGCGACCTCTGCGAAGAACGCCCCCTCGTCGATCGCCCCGACCTGATACCGCATCGACGCCTCGCGCCGCACGTGGTACATGTCCGCGTCGTCCGCCTCGGGCCGCAGGTCGAGCCCCGCCGCGGCGACGCCCTCGGCGAACCCCCGGCAGATCCGCAGGATCACCCCGCCCCAGTCGAAACACACAAGCTCAATCGACCGATCACCCACCCTGTTGCGCCTCCAGCGGGTTGATCTTCATGATCTCGTCCATCACCGTCGTCGCGAACGACCCGCGCGGCAACTCGAACGCGCACCGCACGTAGCTGCCGTGCTCGTCCACGCCGCCCTCGACATCCACGTTCGTCACGGGGATCCGCAGCGGGCGGCGGGCGCCTTCGAGCATCTCGAGCGAGAGCGCGCTGGCGCGATCGAGATCCGCGGGCGTCACGCCGATGCGCGACAGCTCGCCGAGCTCCACCCGGTCCGTATCGCCCGAACCCCGCTGCATCTCGGCGCCCCACATCGGGCCCGAGGGCGAGAGCTCGAACCGTTCGACGCGCCCGCGCGTGTCCTCACTCCCGGCATCGGCCTCGTCCACGACGAACGTCGCCCGCGACTTATGCACGAACCCCACATCGCCCGGCAGCAGCTCGTTGAGGGTGCCCGCCTGCACCCGCTTGTTCAGCACGGCGTTGAACACCGCCGACTGAAACGAGCTGATGAAGAAGCTCGCCGCGGTCGGATCGATCTCCCGCAGCGCCTCGTCGTGTGACGCGCCAGCCGCCAGCGCGTGCAACGCCTGTCGTTCCGCCCGGTAGCCCTTGGGCCACGCCTCGTACGCCGCCCGGTAATCGCCCGCGGCATACTGCTCGCGGGACGTCGCCTGAGCGCCGGGTGACCGCTCGTTGGGCCCAAGCACCAACGCAAGCGCCCCCTCGGCATCCCCCAGGATGATCGCCCGCCCAACCGCGTGGTTGTTGCGCAAATACCCGAACCGCTGGATCCCGATCCGGTTGGGCACACCGGTCCCCTCGAGGATCGCAAGCGACCGCTGCGCCTCGATGACCTTCTGCGCCGGCACGCCCCGCACGCGGATCGAGAACCGGTTGCCCGCCAGATGCCCGCGTTTGAGCTTGTTCGTGTGCAGGTCCGCCCAGCGGATGCGGACCAGCGGGTGCTCAAGCAAGGGGAAGTCGTCGGGCGACTTGCCCGGCGCGTGGATCGACACGATCTGGCGCGTGATCGCGTGCTTGTCCTTGAGCCCCGCGTGCCCGATCTGCCGGCGATTGACCCGGAAATGCCGCGCGAGCACCCCGATCATCTCGACCGTGCTCATGCTGCGCTTCTCAGCACACACATATATGTGCTCGCCTTCGCCGCACGGTTGGTACAGCGGGATCTCATCGACCAGGAAATCCTCTGGGTACTGCTTGAGCGTGCCCCCGATGCCCGGCACGTCCTGCGTGAGGTACTTCGGGGCGACGACGTGCGTGCCCCCATCGTCGGGCAACGCATCGAAATCTTGGATGGCTCGCTCCTCGGCGTTCAAAGCTCGCCCGGTTCCTGCCGGCGGGCGGCGTCGATGACGTCCTCGTCCACGTAGATCGGCACGCCCGACGCGATGCCCAGCGCGATCGCATCGGATGGGCGCGAGTCGATGTCGATCGTCTCGCCCTGCGCGTTCCGGACGTTCAGCCGCGCAAAGAACGTGTGCTCCTCCAGGTGCGTGATCTCGATCGACTCGATCTCGCCCCCCAGCGCCTCGACCACGCTCGCGAGCAGGTCGTGCGTCTGCGGGCGTTTGATGGGCACCCCGGCGAGCCGACGCTCGATCGCCTGAGCCTCAGGCAGCCCGATCACGATCGGGAACGTCCGAGCCTCGTCGTTCGCCCGCCCGTTCTCCAGAACTTCGCGCAGCTCGATGATCTGGTAATCCACGAGCTCGCGGATCAGGATTCTGGATAGCTGCATCCGGACGGACATCGCGGCGCTCCTCGCGTGGACTCCCGAACGAAAGCGTACGTCGCGTCAGGCCTCGCCGCCGGGCGGGGCGTCGATCGGCGTCCCCAGGGCTTCGATCACCCCACGCGGGCACCCGATGTGCGCAATCACCACCTCGCCGACGTATGCCTGAGCGTCCAACGCGATCAGCCCGGGTTTGGCGCCCGCGAACGTCACCGTCCGGTCCGCCCGCACCGCGCACCCGAGCACGGCCCCCGTGTCCGCATCGATCCCGGTGGGGACGTCCGCCGCGATCACCCGGCTCCCGCGCGCCCGTCGGTCGTTCATCCACCCGACGAGCTCCGCGGCCGTTCCCTCGACGTGCCGCGTCAGCCCCGTCCCGAACAGCGCGTCCACAACCACGCCCGGCGTCGGAACATCGGGCAACGCGCCGCCCTCGGTACGCACGATCGAGAGATCCATGCGTTCGACGATCTCGAGGTTGATCGCCGCGTCCCCGCGGCGGCTCCCCGGCGCGAGGACGACGCGGACACCCGCGCCGGCATTGTGCAGGTGTCTCGCCATGGCGAGCCCGTCGCCCCCGTTGTTGCCCGGGCCGCAGACGACCGTGGCGTCCCGCACGCCCGATTCGACCATGAGCCCGATCGTCTGCTGCGCCAGCGCGATCGCGGCGTTCTCCATGAGCACGATCGAGGGCACGCCGTACCGCTCGACCGCGATCCGGTCCACCTCCCGCGCCGCGGCGCGTGAGAGGACGTACGCCGACTCGCTCGGGAACGCACCCGTATCACCCGCGGGCTCGCGCGGCTCGCGCCGGACGAATCGGCTTGGCTCCCCGCCGGGCATCGCGCGAGTGTACCCGCATGGGCCCGCCGTGCTCCCTACCCTGCCCCCTCGCGTCATGACGCCCTGGTACATCGTCATCCCGGTCGGGCTGCTCATCGCGTTCGCGGCGGCGTTGCTCTTCTTCTGGTCCGTCGCCTCGTACCGCATCCTCCGCGAGCTCAACGCCCTGCCCACCGCCCGGGCTGGGCTCCCGCTGGCAAAGGCGAGACCGCCCACGCGGTCCGTCTGCGTCGTCGTCCCCGCGCACAACGAGGCGGGCTCGATCGCCGCCCTCGTCCAGTCGTTTCGCGCCCAGGACCACCCGAACGCCCACTTCGTGCTTGTTCTGGACCGCTGCACGGACGCCACCGAACGCGTCGCCCGCGACGCCATCGGCGACGACGACCGATTCACGATCATCCTCAACGATTCGTGCCCCGACGACTGGGCGGGCAAGGTGAACGCCGTCTGGCAGGGCGTTCAGCGGTCCGAGCACGCCGAACGGGCCGACCACCTGCTGTTCACCGATGCCGACTGCGTGTTCGCGCCCGAGTGCTTGTCGGCGACGATCGCGCTCGCCGAGGACCGCGACCTCGACATGCTCAGCCTCTTCAGCACCCAGCGGCACCGGGCGTGGTATGAGCTGCTCGTCCAACCCACGACGACGCTCGAACTGGCACGCCAGTACCCGCTCCTCCGCGCAAACCACCGGGACGCGGACCACCGCCGCGCCTTCGCGAACGGCCAGTTCATGCTCTTCCGGCGCGCGGCCTACGACGCGATCGGCGGGCACGAGATCTGCAAGCACGCCCTGCTCGAAGACATCGGCTTCGCACGAGCCCTGAAAGATCACCGACGCCCCGCCGGGCTTCTGCTCGCGGACGGCGTCGTCTCGTGCGCCATGTACGACACGTGGGCGGAGTACCAGCGCGGGTGGAAGCGGATCTACACCGAGTCCGCGACGCGTCGCCCGCTGCGCCTCCGACGGGCCGCGAAGCGGCACGCCGCGATTTTCACGGTCATCCCCGCGGGGGCGCTCGCGTGCCTGCTCGCAGGTCTCTTCGTCGTCCCCGGTGCGGACACGCCGCTGCGGGCCCTCTCGATCGGGCTGCCGCTGCTCGGGTTCGTCGCGTGGGGGTTCGGGCTGACGCTCGCGTTCCGCGCCGGGCGGACGCCGCTGTGGGTCATCCCGTTCACCCCCATCGGGGCGGTGCTGACGGCGTCCATCCTGCTCAGGGCCGCCCGCGACCTGGACGCCGGCGCCGAAACGCAGTGGGGCGGCAAGTCGTACCAACGCCAGAGCCGCTGACCGCCCCGCTAGAATGGGCCCATGCGTCGCGTGCGCCGAACGATGCCCGAGCTCCGCATGGAGCTGACGCCGCTGATCGACGTCGTGTTCCTGCTGCTCACGTTCTTTGTCTTCTCGATGGTGCTGATGGTGCGCGCGCAGGTGCTGGATGTCGAGCTGCCCGCGCTCACCGCCGGGCGCGCGGGCGAGCGGACCGAGTCCATCACCGTTGCGATCGATCAGTCTGGCGGCGTCTTTGTGGACGGGCGGGCCGTCTCGATCGAGGACCTGCCCAACGCCGTCAGCGAGCGCCGCGAGGGCGCGTCCTCCGAGGTGCCGATTCTCATCGCCGTGGACGCCGGCGGTCGCGCCGGGCGCCTCATCGAGGTCGCCGACGTTCTCACCGGCGCCGGCATCACCCGCTTCAGCGTCGTCGGGCAACCCGAAGCGGCCGCGCCCACCATCCGCCCTGCGGACGAGGAGGCGTCATGACCGATCCCGGCAGCGGACGCTGGCTCTCCCTCGGGCTCGTCGTGAGCCTCGCGGTGCACGCGTTGCTCGTGGGGTTGCTCGTGTCCGCCTCTGCGGGCGCGGGGGTGGCGCACGCGCGCGATCCGGACCAGGCGCCGGACCCGGTCCGGTTCGGGCTCGATGTCCCGCCGCGCGCGACGATCGACTGGCTGGGCATCCAGGACCCCACGCCCGAGCACGTCGCGCCGATCGAGTCCGAGTCGCAGCAGGCGGCCCTCGCGATCGATGCGGCGGGCGGGCCGGCGTCGTCGCCCGCGGACCAGACACCGCCGCCCGAGCCCGCGACGAACCCGCCGGCCGCCGCCGAGGCGACGCCACCCGCGTCGCCAGTCGAACCGCCAACCGAGGCGGACCCGCTTGTGCCCGACGCGCCGCCGTCGAGCGACTCCTCGGAGACCGAGGCCATCGATGCGGCCGAGGCGATCCCCGACCCCGCGCTCGAAGCGATCCAGCAATCCGCGCCGGCGCCGACCAACCCCGCGCCGAACGCCACCGCCGGTTCGGGTGCGTCCGAGGGCACCGGACCTGGGGATGCGCCGGGCAGACCCGCCCCGCGCGAGTCGGACGCGGTCGCCAAGATCGCGACGGTCGATCTTCAGAAGTGGACCTCCCCAGCGGTCGGACAGGGCATCGAGATCCGACCCGTCCGCCCGCGGTGGCCCACACACTTCATGCTCGGCCGCTTACCCCGACCGGCGTTGGTCGAGATCACGTTCCACCGCCCGAAGGACCGCCCGGGCGGCGTTGATGGGCCCGCCGTGGTCAAACTCGCCGAGTTCGCCAGGCTCGAACGCCCGGACGGCACATTCGAGATCCGCTCGTCGGGCGACGCCGCGGTGGACTCGATCGTCCTCAACACGATCTACCAGTGGACCGCGACGGGCGCGCAGATCGACGAGCTCAAGGACAAGGAGACGCTCACCGTCCGCGTCCGCCTGTTCTCGGTCCGGTAACATCCGGGCGGGTCCGGCAACCCGATCACTGGATCCCAAGTCGCCAACGCCCGATGGGAGGTGCAGCATGACCCCGATCAGCCACCACGGCACCCGACTGCTGACCGCGTGGGTCGCGTGCGCCTCGACCACCGCGTGGGCCCAGGTGGACCCGCGCCTCACGATCGACGAGGGCCTGCGCCCCATCGAAGCGGGCTCGCTCGACTCGAGCCCGCTCGCGGGCTCGATGCAGCTGCTCCCGATCGACCTGCGCCTGCCGACCGGGTTCGACCAGGTCTACCGCGTCGAGACCGGGCACGGCCCGGCCTTCGCCCGGATGAACGGCGGGCTGCGCGCCGTCTTCCCACGCTCCGAGTACGGGCTCGGACAGTCCGGCGTCGAGGCGCAGATCCCCGCGGGCACGACCTGGGTGATCGGCGACACACCCGCGTGGTACGCCGACCGGTTCGGCACGCTCGCAACAGAGCCGGCGGGCGCGGTCGGGCCCGTCCAGCCCGGGCTCATGGCGCGCCGGGTGGATTTGTCTGCAAACGCGCCCAACGCGTGGGCGGTGCCGACGTTCGCGGGCAGCACCGCCGCGCCGGTGCAGACGCCGAGCCTTGACGGCGTCCGCGTCCCGATGACGCCCCCGCCCAGCACCGTTCGGGCCGATGCGCCCCAGCCGTCCGAGCACGTCGATCTGACCGGCGTGCTGAGCCCGACGAACCGCTCGCACCGCACGATCATCGCGGGCGAGCCCGAAGCGGTCGCTGATGCGCACGCAACCGACGCCGTCGAGGATGCACCGGGCACGCAACGCTCACCCTGGTCGGACGACCAGGCCCGTGGGCGCACGGTGGCGCTGCTGCTGCTCAAGGCGGCGGGCTCGGACGAGGTCCGTGAGCGCACCGCCGATGAGGCCGTCGCGACGGTGGACACCGCCGACGAGTGAGCCCCGCCGAGCGGCGACTCAGTTCGAGTCGCCCTGGCGCGTGTCGGGCGGGTTCGCGATGGACGACCGCATGTCCGTGTCGGCGACGACGTTCTTCATGCGGTAGTAGTCCATGATGCCCATGTTGCCCGAGCGGAACGCGTCGGCCATCGCCTTGGGCACCTCGGCCTCGGCGAGCACGACGAGCGCCCGGTTCTTCTGGGCTTCCGCCGTGTACTCCTGCTCCTGGGCGACCGCCATCGCGCGGCGCTTTTCGGCGTTCGCCTGGGCGACCTTCTTGTCCGCCTGGGCTTGGTCTTCCTGCAGCTTCGCGCCGATGTTCTCGCCCACGTCCACGTCGGCGATGTCGATCGAGAGGATCTCGTAGGCGGTCCCCGCGTCGAGCCCGCGGGCCATCACGGCCTTGGAGATGCGGTCGGGGTTCTCGAGCACCTGCTTGTGCGAGTCCGCCGAGCCGATCGCCGAGACGATGCCCTCGCCCACGCGCGCGACGACCGTCTCTTCGGTGGCACCACCGACGAGGCGCGCGAGGTTCGTGCGCACCGTCACGCGGGCGCGGGCCTTGAGTTGGATGCCGTCCTTCGCGACCGCGTCGATCGTCGGACGCCCGAACTGCGGGTTCGGGCAGTCGATGACCTTGGGGTTCACCGAGGTGTTGACGGCGTCGAGGATGTCGCGGCCCGCGAGGTCGATGGCGCAGGCGGTGTCGTAGTCGAGCTCGATCTTGGCCTTCTGCGCCGCGATGAGCGCGGACACGACGTTGGGCACGCGTCCGCCCGCGAGGTAGTGCTGCTCGAGCTGGTTGGTCGAGATCGGGATGTCGGCCTTCACCGCCCGGATACGGGAAATCACGATCGTGCGGGCGTCCACCTTCCGGAAGCGCATGCCGATCAGGTCGATGATGCCGACCTTCGCGCCCGAGAGCAGCGCCTGAATGTACAGGTTGATGAACTGCCCGAGCACGAACAGCATCACCAGCAGGAACAGGGCGACGACGGCGATGATGCCGATCCAGACGATGTTTGGCATGGGTTCCTCCGGGCCCGAGGGCCGGCGGAGTATACCGCCCCGATCGGATCCCTACTCGACCGGGCGGACCTTGAGCTCGTGCATCGATGCGTCCGTCACGCGGACGCGGGCCCCCTGGTCGATCGCGCGGGTGATCGCGAGGGCCTCGTACCGGTTGCCGTCGATGTTGACCTTGCCGATCGGGCGGAGGTCCGTCAGCGCCACGCCCTCGGCGCCCACGAGGGCCGCCCGCTCATCCCGCCGGCGCTGCTCGGCGAGCTCACGCTCCATCCGGTCCTCGTCGGGCTCGGCGCCGATGAGCAGCCTCCCGGCGCGCGTGTTGGGCAGGATGCTCAGCAGATAGAAGAACACCGCGGGCCCGAGCACGATCACCGCCAGCAGACCCGAGACACCCCAGACCGGGTCGTGCCTCCACATGAGCACCACGCCCGCGATCGCCGCCGCACCCGAGACGACCGCGATGATCCCGCCCGAGGGGACGAAGACCTCGACCGCGACGAGCAACAGCGCCACCAGAATCAGGGCGATCCCCCAGAGAAGCGTCGGGTCCGTCATGCAATGCCCTCCGCCGGCGCGTCGCCATCGACGGGCTCGACCACGAGGCTGAACCGGTTCGCCCGCAGCACACGCACGCGCTCACCCGCTTCGACGTACCCCATGTCCGACACGACGTCGCAGATCTCGCCCTCGATCTCCGCCTGCCCGCTGGGGCGTAGGGGTGTGATCGCGACACCGATCGAGCCCGCCGGGATCAGGTCCGCCTGCGGGTCGCTCATCATCGAGAACGCGCCCTCGGGCTCGTCGTTGGAGGTGCCGAGGACCAACCG
>JAUHXM010000116.1 GCA_030426605.1 Phycisphaerae bacterium
GCGTCATGGCTCGCCCCGCAGAGACGGTGCCGTCGCCGACCGGGGTCGGTGCGGATGGCCCGGGGCTAATCGCGGCGGGCAGATTTGTCGAGGCGTCCGCTGCGCAGCGGCTCAGGGCCCGCGGCGGGTGCGCCGCAGACGAAGGGCCAGCGCCGCGAGCAGCCACCGTTCGATGCCCCACGCCGCCAGCAGCGTCAGGGGCGCGCGCATGAGCAGCACGTGCTCGCCCGGGCTGAGGGTGCCCGAGTGGTCGAGCAGGCCGGTGTTTGCCATGTGGCGGAGGTGACGGAGGTGCCGGGCGTAGACGAGCCGCTGGGTCTCGGGCGGTTCGGGGTACACCCCGTCCGCGTCGGGCGAGCCCCACGCGGGGGTGTAGGTGACGAGGAAGCGCTCGGGCTCGGGGGGTGCCTCGATCGGCGCGAACGCCGTCAGCCCGCGGAGCGCGAAGTCCTCCATGCCCAGCGGGCGGAGGTCGTTGCGGATCCGGGTGATCCCGTCGCTCGAGAACGCGATGGCCTGGCGCTGGTCGCCCGAGGCGCCGGCGGCGGTGAGGATGAGTTCGGTCGCGTCGTCGTTCATCACGCCGCGCATCTCGATGATGGTGCCGGCGAGGACGTCGCGGTGGTATGAGACGTACTCCTGCGCGTCGGCGTCGTAGAGGAGCATGCCCTCGCTGGCGTACGGGAAGTTCGCGGCGCCGACGGCGACGCTGCCCGCGAGTGAGAGCCGCACGCCGCGCCCTTCGAGGATCGGCTCGCAGGTTGCGATGCCCGTGATGCAGGGCGTGTGCGCGTCCGGCGCGATGTTGAGCTCGGTCTGGAAGGTGTACGACCCGGTGAGGCGCGTGAGCAGCTCTTCTTCGCGGCCGGCGGCGTGGCGTTCGTTGATGCGCTCGAGCATGTCGCCGAGCTTGTAGAGGACGAGGTGCGCGTCGGGCACGGGGCGGCTCGTGCGTTCGGGCAGCGGGGGCGCGGTCGGGGCTTCGGCGTCGCGGGTCGGTTCGGGCGGGGGCTGGATCGGCCCGTCCGGCGCGGGCGTGAGCGCGGGCGATAGGGCGCACGACGCGAGCAACGACAGCACCATCCGGGGCATCGCACGGTCCTCCAGCGTCTCGGGGTTCCCGAGGGGTCGAACGCTAGATGGGCGGTCTGCCGGATTGCGAGGCGGTGGGTGTGAAGAGAGCGTTCAGGGCGAGACGCGTTCGACGATTTCGAGCCCGAAGGCGCCGAGCTGTGGGTAGGCGGTCTCGCTCGTGGTGATGAGCCGGAGCTTGGTGAGCCCGAGGGCGCGGAGGATCTGGGATCCGACGCCGTATTCGAGCATGCGGGCGCCGATGGAGCCGCCCGGGAGGTCTTCTTCGGAGGCGCCGTGTGGGCGTGTGAGCCGGTTTGAGAGCCCATCGCCGGTGCCCGAGGGTCTGAGGTAGACGATGGCGCCGCGTCCGGCGTGCTGGATCATGCGCATGGAGGCGTGGAGGGTGTCGCGTGTGGGGGAGGTGCCGCCGTCGAGGTCGCCGAAGATGTCGCCCAGGAGGTCGCGTCTGTGGACGCGGACGAGCGTGGGGTCGCTGGATTCGACGGGCGCGCCGTCTTCGGCGAGGTCGCCCACGCCGCCGACGGTGAGGGCGAGATGCGGGAGCGGGTCCACGACGGTTTTGAACGCGATGAGGTTGAAGGCGCCCTCGTGTGTGCGGATCTGGGTGCCGGCGGCGGGGTCGAGTCGTTCGACGATGCTCGAGCGTGTGAGGCGGTGCTCGATGATCTGCTTGATGGAGCACATTTTGAGCGTGTGCTTGGCGCAGAACCGGGCGAGCTCGGGGACGCGCGCCATCTCGCCGCTGGCGCCGACGATTTCGATGCCGACGCAGCCGGGGTGGAGGCCTGCGAGGCGGCAGAGATCGACGATGCCCTCGGTGTGCCCGGTGCGGACGAGGACGCCGCCGTCGCGTGAGCGGAGGGGGTTGATGTGCCCCGGTCGAACGAAATCGTCGGGGCGTGTGGAGGGGTCGATGAGCATCTCGATGGTTTTGGCGCGTTCGTGCGCGCTGACGCCGGTGGTGAACCCGTGCTTGGGGGCGCCGTCCACGGAGACGGTGAGCGGCGTGCCGCGTGCGGAGGTGTTGACGGCGGTCTGCCCGTGGAGGTTGAGGCGGTCGCAGTCGGCCTCGGGCAGGGAGACGAACATGTAGCCGGTGGCCTCTTTGAGCATGAACATGACGGCTTCGGGCGAGATGAACTGGGCGGGGAGGATGAGGTCGCCTTCGTTTTCTCGGTGCTCGTCGTCGGTGACGACGACCATGCGTCCGGCGCGGAGCTCGTCGAGGATCTCGGGGATGGGGGAGAAGGGAGTGTCCGCCATGGGCTGGGATGATAGAACCCGCGGGTGCGGGCGCGGGTGGGCCGTGTGGGCCGAACCGTGCGGGCCGGTCCGCGTAGGGTTGGCCATGACCAGACACGCGATGTCGGCTTGTGCGCTCGCGGCGGCGGCGCTGGCGGGGTGTTCGCCCGACCCCCTGCCCGATGGGCGTTACCTGCTCACCCTCCGCACGGGGTCGAGCGACGCGCCGAAGATCGAGACCAGCTTTGAGCTGGAGACGGTGGCGGCCAACCCGCGGCGCAGCCGGGCGGTGATCCGCAACGGGCCGGAGCGGATCGAGGTGCCCGTCGTCGAGCGTTCGGCTACGACGCTGCTGCTGGGATTCCCGCACTACGACTCGCGGGTCACCCTGGAGTCTGAGAAGCGGCCGGACGGGCGTGTGGGCGCGGCGGGCATCTGGCGGATCGACCGGGGCGACAAGGGCGTGTTCGAGCTGGACGCGACGGCGGTGCCCGTCGATTGGTTTGACGGCACCCGGCGGCCCGCGATCGCCGCGGACCGCGACGCGCCCCGCGACGTGTCGGGGCGTTGGGCGATGACGTTTGTGGAGTCGGGCGACGCGGTCGGGGAGTTCGAGATCGACCGGTACGGCGGCGCGACGGGCACGATCCGGACGCCCACCGGCGACTACCGGTATCTCGCGGGGCGGTACGAGCCGACGCTGCGTGTGTGGGGGCCGGGCGACCCGGTCCTCGGCGAGGACGTCATCGGCACGCTCGAGTTGAGCACGTTCGACGGCGCGCACGCGTTCACGTTTGTGGGCAACCGGCGGCGCGACGGCACGATGTGGGGGCTGTTCGCCTCGGGAAGTTGGTGGCTCGAGGGGTGGACCGCTCGGAAGGACGCGGACGCGGCGCTGCCCGATCCGTTCACGGGGTCGGTCGTGTCCGACGCCGCGGCGCTCGAGTCGATCGCGTTCCGCGATTCTGCGACGGGCGAAGAGCGCCGCGTGGTGGAGGTGCTCGACGAGCTGGGCGGGAGGGCCCGGATCGTTGAGATCTTTGGCACGTGGTGCCCGAACTGCACGGACGCGGCGCGCGAGCTCGTCGAGTTGCGGGCCGCGTACCCGGGGCTGTCGGTCGTCGGTGTGGCGTTCGAGGCGAGCAACGAGTTTGAGCGTTCGGCGCGCCAGGTGCGACGCTACCAGGAGCGCCACGGGGCGGACTGGCCCGTGCTCATCGCGGGCAACCGGGACAAGGACGATGCCACGAAGACCTTCCGCGTGCTCGACAAGGTGCGGTCGTACCCGACGATGCTGTTCATGAACGAGCGCAACGAGGTGGTCGAGGTGCTGACCGGGTTCAACGGTCCGGCGACGGGTGGGGCGTACCGCGAGCAGCGGGCACGGATCGAGTCGATCATCGAGTCGCTCCTCAGCGACTGACTCACGTTTCCCGCGGGTGCGAGCGCAGGCCGGTCGCTTCGAGGATGTTCTCTTCGAAGTCCTCGGACGCGAACAGGCCGCAGGCGACGAACGCCAGCGCGAGCCCGAACCCGGTGGCGAAGCCGGAGAGGTGCGACAGGTAGGCGACCGCGCCGCTCCCGTCGGTCGCGAGGCCCCACACGTCGAAGGCGAGGTACGCCGCGATGACCCAGTAGGCGGAGATCTCGATGGAGCCCGCCGCGATCACGCCGAACCAGTAGAAGATCGAGACGTCGTTGCGCGGGTAGAAGACCAGGAACGCGCCGACCACGCCCATGATGGCGCCCGAGGCCCCGACCGCGTCGCCCGACCCGAGCAGCGCCCAGAGCGAGCCCTCTGCGGCGGCGATGAGCGCGTAGAGCAGGAGGTACGGCGCGTGCCCGATTTTCGCGTTCACCGCGTTGCCGAAGGCAAAGAGGAACACCATGTTGCCGAGCAGGTGGATCACGTCCGCGTGGGCGAGCACCGAGCCGAGGGTGCCCGGCGCGACGACGCGGCCGGGCGCGTTCACGGCCCACGCTGGAAGGTCATGGAGCGTGAAGAGCCAGATGCTGACGGCGCAGGTCACCACGATCAGGGCCCAGTTGGCGATCGGCCAGCGCTGCATGGGGACGGCGGCGTTGTACGGGATGATCACGGGCGGCCCTCCGCCCCCAAGCCTACGGACGTACCGTTGGGCCCGGGAGGACCACGCATGCCTGTCCACATGACCAACGAACGCTGGCACGCGACGTGCGAGTATCTCGACGATGTCTTCGGGCGCGCCGACGACCAGCTGCGGACGCTGATGCCCCGGGCGGTTGAGGCGGGCATCCCGGATATCGCGGTGTCGCCGTCCGTCGGGCGGCTGCTCACGCTGCTGGCGAAGACCGCGAACGTGCGCACGGCGGTGGAGCTCGGAACGCTGGCGGGGTATTCGGGGATCTGGATCGCGCGGGGGCTCGCCGAGGGCGGCAGGCTGATCACCGTCGAGCCCGAGGCGAGGCACGCGGACTTCGCGGCTGCGGAGTTCATCGCGGCGGGCGTGGACGAGCGCGTCGAGATCCGGCGCGGGTTCGGGCTCGAGGTGCTGCCGGTGTTGGTCCAAGAGCTCGGCGCGGGGTCGGTCGGCATGGTGTTTCTCGATGCGATCAAGAGCGAGTATCCGGACTACCTGCCGTATGCGACCGAGCTGCTGCGCCCGGGGGGGCTGCTGGTGGCGGACAACTCGCTGGGCGGCGGGGCGGACTGGTGGATCGACGACCCGAAGGGCTCGCACGAGTCGCGCGACGGCGCGGACGAGTTCAACCGGTTGGTCGCCGAGTCCGACGAGTACGACGCGGCGAACGTGCCGATCCGCGAGGGCGTGCTGATTGCGCGCAAGAAGGGGTAGTGGATCGGGTGCCATGGGCAAGCATGCTTGCCCGTGCGAGGGCGCGGGGCACGGGCAAACGAGTTTGCCCATGGCACCCGGCACCCGACGTCGGGACCCGCGCGGGCGGTGGCGCGGGAGCTCGGCGCGCGAGCCGCCGCATTGCTAGCCTTCGGGCATGAACCGATACGACGAGTTTCAGAAGTTCCGGTCCGAGCTCAACGAGAAGATCCTCGCGCGCGGGTCGCTCGTCACCAAGCGGTTCTTCACGCTTGACGAGAAGGCGTACGACGACGGCGCGCTCGACCGGAGCACCAAGGAGCTGCTCGGGCTCACCGCGAGCCTCGTGCTCCGGTGCGACGACTGCGTCGCGTACCACCTGGACCAGTGCGTGCAGCGTGGGCTCACCGACGAGCAGATCCTCGAAGCGTTGGACATCGGGCTGGTGGTGGGCGGGTCGATCGTCATCCCGCACCTGCGGCGGGGCGTCGCGTTCCTTGAAGAATGCCGCGATGCACAGGCCTGAGTGATTTTGCGGGGTGCAAGCCGGATTGTTGTGTGATCTCTGGTGATCTCATGAATGTGTTGTGCCCCTTGAAAGGGGTTTGATACCTTCCGGCGAGCGAGCGGAGGGTGATGATGAACCATCGGCGTGATTCGGGGCACGCGTGCTTCGCCGGTCGGCGACCGGCGCTGGCCTTCGCGTGCGTGGCGGTGCTGGGGATGGCGGGCGTGTCCTGCTCGACGAAGCACCCGGTGTACGAGGCCTGGAACACCCCGCCGCGGGCGACGAGAGTGCCCGACGGCGTTCCGTACTGGCTGCCTCGGACGACGATCGATGTGAATGTGACGATCAACAAGACGGCGTCCGTCGCGCCGGCGGTGTGGTCGAACCAGATGACGACGGCGCGACGGACGGCTGTTGCTGATCCCGAGGTGTTGTACGACTGGATCGGGCGGCGGGTTGGGTGGTTGGCCGCCGCGGCCGAGGCAGCCAGCGGGCCCGCGAAGGCGAAGCTGGAGAAGCAGATCAAGACGCTGGAAGATGCGGACGCGAGCCTGCGGCGTGGGACGAACCCGGACGAGCTGGAGCCGGATCAGCGCCGCGCGATCGAGCCCGGCTTGTGGATGCTGATCGAAGAGGCGTTCGCACCGGAGTTCGAGGCGTACCTCGGCAGCGCGGCGGATCATGACTCGCTCACCGTGCGTGAAGCGCTCAATGCCGCGGGTGTGTCGTTGATCGAGGTGCTCAGTGCGCGTCCGGATCCGAGCAAGCCCGCCGGCGTCAAGTACACGGTCAAGGGGGCGACGGTCGGGAACGGTTCCGAGGCGGACCCGGAGCATGCGTACGTCGTGGCGTTGAACGGCGGCAGCGCGCTGGAAGCGCGGACGCTGAGCCTCAAGCTCAACGAAGCGGGCATCCTCACCACCGGCGCGTCGAAGTCGGACGACCTGACCGCCGACTATGTGGTCAAGGGCCTCGAGGTTGCGGCGCGTGTCGCCGGGTCGTTCTTCGGGATCCCGGGGACGGTCAGCTTTGGCGATGGCGGCGCGTTCCCGCTTGACACAAAGATCTTTTCTGGACCGGACGAGGGTGAGACGCCGCTGTTCGACCCGCAGGACAATGTCCTGTTCCCGAGGGTGCTGACCATCCAAATCGAGCTTCCCCACCCGCACGCGGTCGGCGCGATCGGATCGGAGATTCAGCGTCTCAGGGCCGAGCGTGAGGTTCTGGTGGGGGGGATGGCCGGCGCGAAGGTGGCAGAGGGGGTGGCCGCCGCGGATCGAAGGATCAAGGAGATCGACAAGGCGATCGCGAGCGAGACGGCGAAGCTCGTCGGGTCCAAGAAGGTCGATGCGGTTGTCATTCCGTTCCGGGTGGTGCCCGATGCGAGATGGAAGGAAGAGACCAAGATCGCGTTGCTGACCTACAGCGACTCGGGTGTCCGGATGGCGTTTCCGTCCGAGATGGCGGCGTGCCTGTGCAGCGGCGCGGCGTGCAACGCCGGGAAGCCCTGCAAGTCGAACGGCACGGCGGATCCCCGGCTTCGCTTCGGCAAGCCGACCGCGGTGCTCGGGAAGGTGTCGTCCAAACCGGAGGAACAGCGCACGCTCATGCTTCGGATCGTGCGGCGGTCCGCGGTGAGCAGGGGCATCGAACGCTGGGACCCGGACGAGCGCGGGCACCCGGTCCGCGGGTACTACCACCGCATCCCGGGCGAGGCCGATGTGGCGGTCTATGAACAGAAGGTGGTGGGCGGCACGTCGTTCGCGATGACGCCGACGGCCCACGCCCAGGCACGGGTGCGCATCGCCCAGTTCGGCGGGGTCCGTTCGCTGCCGGGCATGCTCCGCGGCAAGCGCGGCGAGCTGAACGTCACGCTCGACCCGATCACCGGGCGGCTGCTCGAGGTCACGGTGGTGCGCGATATGGGTGCGAACCCGACGGCGAACCTCGACGCGCTCGCCAAGACCGCCGAGGGGCTCGCCGAGGACATCACCGCCGCACGCGAGGCGGACGCCCAGCTCCCGCTCGACCAACTCAAGGCCGAGAAGGAGTACCTCGAGACGTACAAGGCGATCCAGGAGCTCCGCGAGGAACTCGAGCTCGACGACGCCTCGGACGGTGCGGACGGCTGACCGGCGTGGACCGAGAATCCCGGATCGAGCCCTGAAAGGCACCGTTCTGGCGGTGTTGGGGTTGATTGATCCGCCCGAACCGGGATGATGCGTCAAGGCCGGGTGGGGATCCGGCCGTGCCAGGGAGGAGATCGAAGATGTTGAAGCAAGCCGCGATCGTCGCCGCCGCCGCCGGCGTGTTCTCGTTCACGACGACCACCGCCGAGGCCCATCCGTACGGCTGGCGCATCGGGCAGGACTCGTCGGGGCAGATCAAGGTTGATTTCCTGTGGGACGTCACGCACAAGGCGTGGCGCGACGACCCGGGGTTCAACGGGCTGATCGATGACAATCTGAATTTCGAGGAGTGGCCCGTCCCCAACCCCGCGATCGACCTGAACCCGATCGAGGCGGGCTCGAAGATCGTGATCGAGATCGTCTCGTTCGACACGGGCGTGCAGCTGTGGGACCCCG
>JAUHXM010000117.1 GCA_030426605.1 Phycisphaerae bacterium
CGACTTGGGGTACCGGCCCAACCTGTTCGCGAAAGGGTTGGTTACCAGCAAGTCCCGCGTCATCGGGATCTCGATGCCTGATCTGCATGGCGACTTCTTCTCCACGCTCATGCAGAGCGCCGACGACCATGCGTACGACCTCGGCTACCACCTGCTCGTGATGAGCAACTCGCACGACGGCATCGCGAACCCGTCGGCGAACGAGTTCGCGCGGGACCTGATCGACGGGCTCGTGACGCTCGTGACGGAGTCCGAGCAGTCTCCTATGGAATCGCTGCGCGAGATGAATTTTCCGGTGATCGTGCTGGGTGCGGACGTCCGGTCGGGCAACGTGAGTTCGATCTCGTTCGACCAGGAGGTCGGCGCCCGCCAGGCGACGGCCCACCTGCTCGCGTCGACGGACCCGGGCCGCGTGATGTTCGTTGGTGGGCACAAGGGCAACCTTGACTCGGACGCCCGTCTGCGCGCGTTCGTTGCTGAAGTACGCGGGCAGACGGGGCACGATCCCGACGACAAACAGATCGCGCACGGCGAGTTCACGTTCGACTGGGGCTGGTCGTGGGCGCAGGAGATGCTCGCGGGCGACGGACTCGAGGGCGCGGCGGTGCTGGCGGGTAACGACGAGATCGCCGTGGGCATCGTGGATGCCGCGCGTGATAGCGGTCTGAGCGTGCCCGGCGATCTTCGGGTGGTCGGGTTCGATGATTCGCGTCTGTGTCAGTTGCTTCGCCCGACCCTGAGCTCGGTGCGCGTTCCGATCCGCGAGGCGGCGCAGCGTGCGATCGAGGCGATCGTGGACCGGATCGAGGACCCGTCGCGGTCCGCCGAGAGCACGACGCTCGCGACCTCGCTCGTCGTGCGTGAGAGTTCGCAGTTCGAGGGCATCGCGATGAACCGGAAGGCGTGACCGATGGCGTTCCCTGAAGACTTTGTGTGGGGCGCATCAACCAGCGCCTATCAGATCGAGGGCGGGCACGACGCCGACGGCAAGGGCCCGTCGATCTGGGACGAGATCTCGCGGAAGCGCGGCGCCGTCAAGCACAACGACACGGGCAACGTCGCGTGCGACCATTACCACCGGTTCGCCGAAGACGTCGGGATCATGTCGGCGTTGGGCTTGAAGGCGTACCGGTTCAGCATCGCGTGGTCGCGGGTGCTGCCCGAGGGCGTGGGTGGTGTGAACGCCGCGGGGTTGGGGTTCTACGACGCGCTCGTGGACAGGCTGGCCGAGGCGGGCATCGAGCCCTGGATCACGCTGTATCACTGGGACATGCCGCTGGCGCTGCACCGGCGCGGCGGGTGGCTGAACCGCGACGTGGCCGACTGGTTCGGTGAATACACGCGCGTCGTGATCGACCGCCTGAGTGACCGCGTCAGCAAATGGATCACGATCAACGAGCCCCAGTGCTTCTGGAACATGGGCTATGGCGATCAGTCGAAGGCGACAGAGCGCGGGCTGACGCACGCGGAGTCGCTCGAGGTGTTTCACAACGTGCTGCGCGCGCACGGGCGCTCGGCCCGGGTGATCCGCGAGCACGCGAAGACGACGCCGAGTGTCGGGTGGGCACCGGTCGGCGTCGCGTGGCGCCCCGCGTCGGAGTCGGCGGAGGATATCGAGGCCTGCCGGCAGATGATCCAGGGCGTGCACAAGCGGGACGCGTGGAACAACACGTGGTACAACGACCCGATCTTCTTTGGGCACTACCCCGAGGATGGGCTGCGTGTCAACCACGACGTGCTGCCCGAGATCGAGCCGGGTGACATGGAGTTGATCCACACGCCGATGGACTTCCTGGGGATCAACACATACCAGGGCGATCGCGTGACGATGGGCGACAAGGGCCCGCGGGTGGTTCCCGAGGACCCGGGCGTGCCGCGCACGCAGCTCGGATGGCCTGTCGTGCCCGAGGTGCTGTATTGGTGCCCGAAGTTTCTGGGCGAGCGGTACGACGTGCCGCTGTACCAGACTGAGAACGGGATGTCCGGGCACGACTGGGTCGCTCAAGACGGGCGCGTGCACGACGCCCACCGGGCGGACTTCATCACGCGGTATTTGCGCGCGTTCGAGCGTGCGATCGCGGACGGGGTGAACATCCGCGGGTACTTCCACTGGTCGCTGCTCGATAATTTCGAGTGGTACGAGGGGTACGAGCCGCGTTTCGGGCTCGTGCACGTGGATTACACGACATTGAAGCGCACGCCGAAGAACTCCTCGGCGTGGTACGCGAAGATCATCGAGACGAACGGGGCGTGCCTGTCGGGTGCCCCCGAGTTCGCATCGGAGGTGTGAGGATGCATCAGCGGGCGGGGCGTGTGCTCGCGGCGGGGATGGCGGCGCTCATGAGCACCGGCGCGGTGGGCGCGCCCGATCCGAGCGGCTGGCCCGCGGCCGGTCCCGATGATTCCGCTGCGGTCGGCGCTTCGGCGCTCTCGGGGTGGTACGCCGTCGGGGACTCGTTCGAGGACGTCGTCGAGCTGCGCGACATCCGGGGCGAGCTGATGCGCACGATCACCAAGGCGGAGATCGAGGCGCTCTGCCCGTGGATGGATCTCGACTCGGGCCCGGACGGCCCCTGCGCCGTCGCGGTGAGCGACTCGGGTCGGCTGGTGTACATCTCGGTCTTCGACCAGAACACCGCGGGTGATGGGCAGCCGTCCGACGCGATCCTGAAGTACGACACGACGCGTGATCTGCTGACGGTCTTTGCGCGAGCCGAGCTGTCCTCATCGGCGACGTGGCCGCACCTGGCGAGCGTGCACTACAAGGGCACGCTGTATGTCGGCACGGAGGGCGGCGGGGTGCTCACGTACCGCGCGTTACGCAACGACGGGCAGGGGACGCTCTTCAGCGCCGTCGCGCTGCCCGACGGCGGGCCGGTGCGCGGGCTCGCGGTGGACCGGGTGAGCGGGATCCTGTACGCCGCTTCCGACGTAAACCTCTACCGCGCGACGCCGACATTCGTGCCGAGCTTTGTTCCATCGGGGGTGCTGGGCACCGGCGTGCGTGCAATCGCGTTCGCGGACGCGTTCGGGGCGGGCACAACCACGGGCGTGTACGCGCTGTCGGACTCGGGTTCTGGCGCGGCGATCGGGTTCGTGTCGTCGCTGGCGGCGCAGGGGCTGCCGCCGTTCGTGGTGACGGCGTACGACGCGCCGGGCGGAGAGGCGCACGATCTGACCGCGACGGCGTGCGGGCGGCTGCTCATGGGGACCGACGAGGACGCCGTGGTCTATCGCGACACGACGGATACGCGGCTGGACTTCGAGTCGTGGGTCGCCGACGAGTTCGATCAGATCGTGGCGTACGCCAAGGGCCTGATCGCGCCGGATGGCGAGCCGGACGGGTGGGTCATCGACGCGGACGTCGCCGCGGGGGCGTCGCGCTTCCACCCGGCGACGCCCGACGCGGCGTGCTGGGCGGTGCTGCTCCTGCTCGCGGACGATCACGTCAACGGCACGCCCGGCAACCAGGAGCGTGTGCGGACCATCCTGCGCCGGTACGCGGGGCTGATGCCCGACGGGTTCAAGCCGGGTGTGAGCGCCGACGGGCAGATCCGGCACTGGTGTGATCCGTTCAGCACCGTCGGCAACGCGAAGCCCGGGTGGCCGACGGAGTGGGCGAGCCTGAGCACGATGAAGATCGTGCTCGCCGCGGCCCGCGCGATGAGCTACTACCCGGGCGACGCGCAGATCCAAGAAGCGGGCGCCGAGATCATCGCGCGCGTGGGCGACGCGAACGGGTGGGACCCGTACTTCCAGCCCGGGACGGACGCGATTTACTTCGTCTCCGCCGGCAGCGGGCCGGACATCTTCTCCGCGGGCGTTGGCTTCCACGAGGGGATCATCTTCGCGAACCAGGCCGCGGAGTACGGCGCGAGCTCGACGGACGAGTACGCCCGCTGGCTCGATCGGTCGAGCTGGCCCTCGGGAACGTTCCTCACGGGGCAGCCGATCACTTCGAGCTGCAACGGGTGCTTCCAGGCGGCGTTCGTGTCGCTCTATTCCCAGCTCGTGCAGCCTGATTTCCGCGCGAGCCCGGACTGGCAGCAGCACATCGCCAACATGCATGCGTCGTTCGGCGGTTGGACCGACGACAACGCGCCGAGGCACATGACCGTCTTCAGCGCGGGGACGACGAAATCGGAATGGGGCGGCTACAACGCGGACTCGCTGAGCGATCACCCGGGCGACGTCTCGACGTTTCCTTCGTTGATGGCGTTCAGCGCGAACGGCGCGACTGCGCCCTCGGTCGGCGCGTACCAGGCCTACCGCGCCGGCGCGCGGCAGGACTGGGCGACCGGGGCGTCGTTCCTCTACCGCCGATCGAGCGTCGATCCGGCGTACAACCCGAACACCGCGGGGCTACCGGACGTCGGGCTTGGGGCGCTCGGTCTGAGCGAACTGCTCGCGCCGGGGACGGTCGAGGCGGTGCTCTCTGTCCCGTACCCGTCGCTCGACGGGTGCAGCGCGGACTGCGACGGCAGCGGCACGCTGAACGTGGACGACATCGACTGCTTCGTCACGGCGTTCCTCTCGGGCGATCTGGGGTCGGCGGATTGCGACGCGAGCGGCGTGCTGAATGTGGACGACATCGACTGCTTTGTCGGCTGCTTCCTCTCCGGGCTGCCCTGAGCGGGGGGCCCGAACCGCGTGGTGGCGGCTGCGGCAATTTGGAGTCTTGCGGCTGCCTCTCGAGCTCTGTGTCGAGCCGGTTGACCGAGCCCTGCGCGGCGGGGGAATAAGTGGTATGTTTGGGTCGACGCGTCTCGTCGTAACAGTTACAATCGAACCTCCACGCTTGAGACCGCGGTTGTGCCGAGGCTGAAGATTCAGACGGGGGCGCAACGGTGGCGCACCCGCGTGGAGTGCGGGGGATAGGCTCGCGGCCGTGAGCCCTGACCGGAACCAAGGCATGATCGCACCGCTGCACAGCACACCGTTCGACGATGGCTTCATCTGGGGGGTCGCGTCGTCGTCGTTCCAGATCGAGGGCGCCGTGAGCGCCGACGGGCGGACCCGGAGCATCTGGGACGATTTCACGCGAACGCCCGGCGTCGTCAAGGGCGGCGACCACGGGGACGTCGCGTGCGACTCATACAACCGGTATGAGGATGACATCGACCTGATCGCCCAGTTGGGCGCGAACGCGTACCGGTTCTCCGTGTCGTGGCCGCGCGTGATCCCGGGCGGGGTGGGCGCGGTGAACGACGCCGGGCTGGCGTACTACGAGCGGGTGGTCGATTCGCTGCTGGAACGAAACATCGAACCCTGGGTGACGCTGTATCACTGGGACCTGCCGAGCGAGCTCGAGGCGAAGGGCGGGTGGATGAACCGCGAGATCGTCTCGTGGTTCGCGGACTACGCGCGGGCGGTGGTCGAGCGGCTGTCTGACCGGGTTTCGCACTGGTTCACGCTCAACGAGCCGCAGATCTTCCTCGGGCACGGGTACGTGCTCGGCGAGCACGCGCCGGGCAAGAAGCTGGCACGCAAGGACTGGCTGCTCGCGGCGCACCACGCGCTCATGGCGCACGGGCGCGGCGTTCAGATTATCCGCGAACACGCGAAGAAGCCGCCCGTCATCGGGTGGGCGCCCGTCGGGTCCGTCACGTGCCCACGCTCCGACGACCCCGACGAGATCGAGCTGGCACGCACGCAAACGTTCGCGATCGGCGATGGCGGGCCGGTCAACAACACGTGGTACGCCGACCCGGTGATCCTGGGGCACTACCCCGAGGACGGGCTGCGTCTGTACGGCGATGATGCGCCGACGACGCACGTGGGCGACATGGAGCTGATGCGTCAGCCGATCGATTTCTACGGCGTGAACATCTACTCGGGTGATCTTCTGCGGCGTCCGGAGGACAACGGGCACGCCCCGCCGCGCTGGACCGAGCGCGGGTATCCGCGGACGATGTTCGACTGGCCGGTGCGTCCGGAGGCGCTGTACTGGGGCCCGAAGTTCCTGCAGGAGCGGTACGGGCTTCCGGTGTACGTGACCGAGAACGGGCTGGCGAGCATGGACTGGGTGCATGCCGATGGTCAGGTGCACGATTCGGCGCGGATCGACTTCATCTCGCGGTACCTCGGCGAGCTTCGCCGGGCGCAGGCGGACGGCGTGGACGTGCGCGGGTACTTCCATTGGTCGATCCTCGACAACTTCGAGTGGGCCGAGGGGTACCGGATGCGGTTCGGGTTGATCTACGTGGATTTCGAGACGCTCGAACGGGTGCCGAAGGACTCGTACCGGTGGTACCGGAAGATCATCGAGACGTCGGGGGCGTGCCTGCCGGCGTCGCCGGTGCCGGTCCGCTGAGGGCGGCTTGGGTCCACGATTCGGTTGATGTGGGGGTCTGGGGACTTTGGCGTCCGCTCCGCTCCGCGAGGCGGTTGAGCCTGTCCCGATCGAAACTGTTCCGGGTTGATCGGGGTGGTCGCGAGACGGCGCAGGGGTCCAATAATCGCCTGTTTCTCCGATTCACGGGTTGAATGCGGCGTCGGATGTGGTACGCTGCCCGAAACAGTTACGGGCATCCGCGGCGCGTGTGGCAGCGGGTGAGAGATCCGGAACAACACTGAGGGAACCAGTCATGCGTGGATTCAACCGAACGGCGGCGTTGCTCGCCGCGAGCGTGCTCGCCGCCCCGGCGATGGGTCAGAACCTTCTCACGAACGGCAGCTTCGAGACCGCCGGCCCGGGCTTCATCCCCTTCGACGCCTGGGAAGGGTTCAACAACTTCTTCCCGGACGGCCCGCTCGACGCCTCCAACGAGATCACCGCGCAGGACGGCGTTCGCTCGCTCAAGTGCTTCGGCTTCTTCCCGGGCGACGGGTCGCAGAACGACCACGGCGTCTTCCAGGAGGTCGAGGTCACCGGGGGCACCGAGTACACGCTGAGCGGGTACGGGCAGACCCCCTCGTTCGACGCGATCGAGACCTTCGATCCGAATGACCCGGACGGGAACGGGTTCTGGGGCAACCTCCCGCTCGTCATCGTGGACTTCAAGGACGGGCCCGGGGGGACCGTGATCGGCTCGGCGGAGGTGAACCTCTACCCGTCGGGCTCGACCCCGGACACGTGGATCTTCGGCGAGACGGCCGCGGTTGCCCCCGCGGGCGCGACGCATGCGCAGGTGACGGTGCTGTTCATCCAGTTCACCGACTCGCCCGGGTCGTTCTTCTTCGACAACATCTCGCTCGAAGCGGGCGAGCCGCAGCCGATGCAGTGCAACCCGGCGGACCTGGACGGCAACGGCCTCCTGAACCTCGACGACATCGACGCGTTCGTCGCGGCGTTCCTCGCCGGCTGCCCGTAAGTCAGGATCGGCAGCGTTGAAATTGAAGGGGCGGGCCTGTGGGCCCGCCCCTTTCTCATGCGCTCGTTTGACGGGCGTTGATCAGCCCTTCACCGCGCCGGAGGTGAGCCCCTGGATGAACTCACGTTGGAGCATCAGGAACAGGCCCGCGACGGGGAGGACGGAGATGAGCGTGCCCGCCATGAGCAGGCCGTAGTCCTGTTTGTAGAGCCCGCGCATCTGCGCGATCTCGACGGACAGCGGGTACCGCTCGGGCGTCTGCAGCACGACCTGCGGCGAGACGAAGTTATTCCAGACCGCCAGGAACGTGAGCAGCATGAACGCGCCGATCATCGGGCGCACCAGGGGCAGGACGAGCGAGAAGAAGATGCGCACCTCGGAGGCGCCGTCGATGCGGGCGGCCTCGATGAGGGACTCGGGGACGCTCTGGTAGGTCGCTTGGCGGAAGAGGAAGATGCCGAACGCAGGGGCGACCGCCGGGATGATCAGGCCCGTGAAGGTGTCGAGCAGGTTGAGGTGGAACAGAAGCTGGTACGAAGGCGCGAGCAGCAGCGGGGGCGGGATGATGATCGCGCCGAGGACGATCAGCGTCGCGAGGCCGCGCCCCTTGAAGTTGAACCGCGCGAGGGCGTACCCGCCCGCGGCGCTGCAGAGGGTCGCGAGGATCGCGGTTGTGCTCGCGAGGAAGACGGAGTTGAGCATCGCGCGCCCGAGCCCGACGTCCTCGAACAGGCGGATGTAGTTGTCAATCGTGAATCGGGT
>JAUHXM010000012.1 GCA_030426605.1 Phycisphaerae bacterium
CCCGATCGCGAGTCGCCGCTGGAGGAGCGACACGGACCCGCGCTTGGACTCGAGCACGATCTCGACCGCCCGGTCGAACATCGGGTCCTCCTGCGCCGCGGCGAGCGAGGCGCTGGAGTTGTTCTTGGACTCGTAGATCCGCTCCTCGTCGTCGTCGCCCGAGCGGAGCTGCACGAGCTGGCGCTCGAAGCTGGGGCCCGCGATGTCCTTGAGGAACCGCGTCACCTTGCGGATCTCGTGGTCGTCCACGAGGGTGCCCTGCGAGCGCATGAGCTTGTGCGAGCTTGGGTCCAGGAACAGCATGTCGCCCATGCCCAGCAGCAGCTCGCCGCCCTTCTGGTCGAGGACGATCCGCGAGTCCATCCCGGACGCGACCTTGAACGCGATCCGGCACGGCATGTTCGACTTGATCAGGCCCGTCACGACGTTCGCTTGAGGGCGCTGCGTCGCGAGAATGAGGTGGATGCCCACCGCGCGCGCCTTCTGGGCGATGCGGATGATCGAGCCCTCGACCTCCTTGTGCGTCATCATCAGGTCGGCCAGCTCGTCGATGATGAAGACCATGTAGGGCAGGCGGCGCGGGATGCGTGCCTTCTGGTCATCGGTGAGCTCCATCCGCCCGTCCGGGCCCACGGGTGTGAACCGGTCGAAGAGCTCTTCTTCGTCCAGCGCGTTGTAGCTCGCGATGTCGCGGCAGCCCGCCTCGGCGAGCAGCTCGTACCGCTCGTCCATCTTGGTGACCGCCCACTCGAGGATCGCGGCGGCCTTGGCCATCTCCGTCACCACCGGGCACATCAGGTGCGGGATGTCCTTGAACTGCGACATCTCGACCATCTTCGGATCGACCAGCACGAGCTTGAGCTCGTTGGGCTTCTTGGTGTACAGGAAGCTCATGATGATCGTGTTCATGCACACAGATTTGCCCGAGCCCGTCGTGCCCGCGATGAGCATGTGCGGCATCTTGGACAGGTCCGCGATGAGCGGGTCGCCCGCCGCGTCCTTGCCCAGGAACATCGGGAGGCGCATCTTCGCGAAGCGCTCGCGCTGGCCCATGAGCTCCTTGAGGCGCACGCGCTCTTTGGTCGGGTTGGGCACCTCGACGCCGATCGTGTCGCGCCCCTCCATGTTTGACACCACGCGGATGTTGACCGCCTTGAGCGAACGCGCGAGGTCCGACGAGATCGCGTTGATCGCCGCGACCTTCGTCCCCGGTGCCAGCCGGATGTGGTAGAGCGTGATCGCGGGCCCGGACTCGATGTCCACGACCTCGCCGTCGATGCGGAACTGAGCCAGCGCCGCCTCGAGCGCCTCGGCCTGCTCGCGGACCAATTCCTCGAGCTTCTCGTTGAACCCCTCCTCGGGCTCTTCGAGCAGGTCGAGCGTGGGGAACTTGTACCCCTCCAGGGACGCCGCGTTCTGCATCTCCTCAAGGTCCGCTTCGGTCGCGACGGACTTGGAGTCTTGGGCGAACCGGACGGGCAGCGCCGCGATCTTCTGCTTCAGCGCGTCGCGGTCGAAGACCTGCGGCGCCCCGACCTCGTCCTCTTCCTCGTCCTCGTATTCATCCTCGTACTCGTCGTCCTCTTCGTACTCCTCGTCGTCCTCGTATTCGTCTTCGTACTCGCCGTCCTCGGGCTCCCATTCCTCCTCGTCGCCGTCGAGGAGTTCCTCGTCGTCGTAGTCGTCCTCCGCGGGGACGAGCTCGACCTTGCGCTTGGGCTTGGCGACCTTGGTCTTCTTGGTCTTGCGGGACTCTTCGACAAGGGCTTCGTCGCCCAGGTCGTTGATCGCGATGCGCCGCAGCTTGGGTTTGGGGATGGTGAGCTTGGCGAGCATCGCCCGCAGGCCCCAGCCGGCCTCGGCGGACCGCCCCGCCGCGGACCCGACGGCCCGAGCCGCGTGCGACGCGCCGGACGCCGCGGGCACGATCGCGTACCAGATCGCCGCGGGGGCGCGCCAGACGAGCGAGTCTGCCGCGACGATCAGCCCGACGGCGAGCATCACGAGCGCGACGAGGACCGTCCCGCCGACGTTGAGCCCCGGCACGAGCGCCGCGCCGAGCGCGAGCCCAGTGGTCCCGCCAGGCAGCCCGGGCAGGATCCCGCCGTTGGGCCACCCGACGTGGGCGAGCGTGGAGGCGGACACCGCGATGAGCACCACGCCGATCGTGCGGATGATGGGCTGGTTGAGCCCGCGCCCGAGCGCGGTGGAGAGCAAGGCACCCGCCGCGAAGAGCATCGGGATGGCCACGCCGATGCCCAGCAGGCGCAGGGCGCCGTACGCCGTGTGGGCCCCGATCGACCCCGCCCAGTTCGCCGGCGGGTCGTTGGGCGGCCACGCCGCATGCGACGGGGCGTCCGCCAGATCGAAGCTGAGGAGGCTGATCAGGAAAAACACCCAGACCCCGGCGAGCCCGAGCCAGACGAGGGCACGCCCGACGGGCCACCCCTCCTCGTAGTACTCGTCCTCGTCAGACACCCGGTACGGCTTGGTGGAAGTCTTCTTGGCCATCGCCGGGTTGATCGGCGAAAGCCCCGCGAATGCGGGAAATTCGGGCGATGGGGCGTGCCGTCAGGCCTCGTTGCCGGAAGCAATTTGTTTGGTATCATTTGGGGAGATGGTCACTCGGGTCCACAGCGCGCTGATCGAGGGCATCGATGCCCGCCCCGTCGAGGTGGAGGTGGACCTCGACGACCGGGGGCTCGCGAAGGAGACGGTGGTCGGGCTGCCCGACACGGCGGTCCGCGAATCCCTCGATCGGGTGAAAGCCGCGATGGGCAACGCGGGGTACCCCTTCCCGCCGGGCAAGGTGCTCATCAACCTCGCGCCGGCGGATGTGCGCAAAGAGGGCCCGATGTACGACCTGCCCGTCGCGGCGGGGCTGCTTCTCGCGCAAGGTGTTGTCATTCCTCAGGTTGGCGAGCACACCTCCGGGCTCGACCCGCGATCCGCGGTGATGGCGGGCGAGCTCGCGCTCGACGGGCGCGTCCGCCCGATCAAGGGGGCGCTCGCGATCGCGGACATGGCGCGCCGGCGCGGGTTCACAACGCTGATCGTGCCCGCTGTGAACGCGGCGGAGGCCGCGGTCGTCGAGGGGATCGATGTCATCGGCGTGTCCACCCTGAGCGAGGTGGTGGGGGTGCTCTCGGGCGCGCTCGACATCGAGCCCCACCCGCCGGTGGACGTCGCGTCGCTGATCGCGTCGTCGCAGGCGGAGGTCGATTTCGCCGACGTGCGCGGGCAGGAGGGCGTGAAGCGTGCGATCGTCATCGCGGCGTCGGGCTCGCACAACCTGCTGATGGTCGGGCCGGCCGGCACGGGCAAGACGATGATGGCCAAGGCGCTGCCCGGCATCCTGCCCCCGCTGACGCCGACCGAAGCGATCGAGACGACGCGGGTGTACTCGGCCGGCGGGATGCTCGACGCCGAGCAGGGGATCGTGGCGGTGCGCCCGGTGCGCTCGCCGCACCACACCGCGAGCGCGCCGGCGGTCGTGGGGGGTGGGATCGTCCCCCGCCCGGGAGAGATTTCCCTGGCCCACCACGGCGTGCTGTTCCTCGACGAACTGCCCGAGTTTCCCAGGCCCGTGCTCGAGACGCTCCGCCAGCCGCTCGAGGACGACGTGGTCACGATCGCGCGCGCGGCGGGGACGGTGCGGTTCCCCGCGCGGTTCATGCTCGTCGCTGCGATGAACCCGAGCCCCAAGGGCGGCGCCTCGCCCGGGGCCGCGGGCAAACGCGAGGTCGAGCGGTACCTGGGCCGGCTGTCGGGCCCGCTGTTGGACCGGGTGGACATCCACGTCGAAGCGCCCGCGGTGAAATTCGAGGAGTTGCGTTCGGGCCCGAAGGGCGAGTCGAGCGCGGACATGCGCGCCCAGGTGCTGCGTGCCCGGTCGATCGCCCGGGAGCGCCAGGGGGAGGACCGCCCGAACGCGCGGCTGACGGGGCGTCAGCTCGACCGGTGGGCGCCGCTGGACGAGCCCGCTGAGGCGCTGCTGGGTCAGGCGATCAGCGAGCTCGGGCTCAGCGCCCGGGCGTACGACAAGATCCGGCGTGTGGCGCGCACGATCGCGGATCTGGACACGTCGCGCGAAGACCACGCGGCGCCCCTCACGAGCGCCCACATCGCCGAGGCGGTGGGGTACCGCCTGCTCGACCGGCGGGTGTGAGCGTGCGGTACGCTGTGTCCGAGGAGGCCGATCATGCCCGACCCGAGTGTGCACGCGTGGGAATCGCTGCCGACGGACACGCCGATGCCCGGCATCGAGCGCCAGCGGGTGGTCGGCGAGCGGGCGATGGTCTCGAGGGTCGTGCTCGAGGCAGGCGTGGTGGTGCCGCCGCACCGGCATGAGAATGAGCAGATCGCGATCGTGGTCTCGGGGCGGATGCGGTTCACGCTGGGTGAGGCGTCCGATCGGGTCGTGGAGGTCGGCGCGGGCGAGGTGCTGCTGCTTCCCGGCTGCGAGCTCCATGGCGCCGAGGCGCTCGAGACGAGCGTGGTCATCGATGTGTTCGCCCCGCCGAGCGAGACGACGGGCATCGACCGGGGGTGAGCGGGGTTTCCCGGGTCGGGGTCGGCTGGTAGTCTGTGGGCTTCCAACCCCCTTTCTGCTGAGGGAGCCACCAGATGCGTTCGATCCTTGCCGTGAGCGCGCTGAGCGCGTGTGTGATCCTGCCCGCGTGCTCGTCGAATCATTCCTCGAACGACAACCGCCGGGCGAGCCTCGGCGCGGTGGACGCGGACTATCGGCGCACCGCGGGCGACGACGCGGAGAACGTGTTTGACCCGATCGACCTGCCCACGGCCAACGAGCGCCGTCTCGGGTCGGGCGCACCCGGGCCGGATTACTGGCAGCAGCGCGTCGATTACGTCATCGACTGCGAGCTCGATGCGGAGAGCAAGCGGCTCGACGCCGAGATGAAGGTGACGTACACCAACAACTCGCCGCACGAGCTGGAGTACATGTGGGTCCAGCTCGAGCAGAACCTGTTCCGCCAGGACTCGCTGGGAACCCGGTCGCGCGGGCGGGGCGTCATGCGGGCGCTCGCCGAGGGCTTTGACGGCGGGTATGACATCACGGCCCTCACGCACGACGACGATGACCTTGAGTTCACGGTCTACGACACGCTGGCGCGCGTTGAGCTGCCCGACCCGATCGGGCCGGGCGAGGTCTTCGAGTTCGAGCTTGGCTTCGCGTTCGACATGCCGCCGCACCTTCGGCGGATGGGGTCCGAGGAGGTCGAGCAGGGGACGATCTTCGAGTATGCCCAGTGGTTCCCGCACGTGTGCAACTACGACGACGTGAACGGGTGGAACACGCTGCCCTACCTCGGTTCGGGCGAGTTCTACACGAACTTTGGTGACTACGAGGTGAACATCAAGGTGCCGCGCGAGCACATTGTCGCGGCGACGGGCGTGCTGCAGAACCCCTACGAGGTGCTGACCGCCGAGCAGCGCGAGCGTCTCGAGCTTGCGCTCGCGTCCGACGAGACGCTCGTCATCATCGAGCCGGAGCGTGTTGGCACCGAGGACATCCGCCCCGCGGGCGAGGGGCCGCTCACGTGGCGGTTCAAGGCGGAGAACGTCCGCACGTTCGCCTGGGCGAGTTCGGACGCGTTCATCTGGGACGCCTGCGGCGCCGACGTGACGGACCTGGACGGGACCGAGCGGCGCGTCATGTGCCAGTCGCTCTACCCGAAGGAGGCGGAGAGCTGGTACTGGAACGACGACTCGCGCGGGTCCACGCAGGTGATCAAGCACTCGATCGAGCACTACTCCGAGTGGCTGTACCCGTACCCCTACCCGATCATGAGCAACATCAACGGGCCCGAGGGCGGCATGGAGTACCCCATGATCATCTTCTGCGGCTCGCGCACGAACGACCGCGGGATGGTCGGCGTGACGGACCACGAGGTCGGGCACAACTGGTACCCGATGCTGGTCAACACGGACGAACGCCGGTACATGTGGCAGGACGAGGGCTTCAACTCGTTCATCAACCTGTACTCGATGGCGGATTGGTACGAGCGCGACGTGGATGTCTCGCGGGCGATCCGCCAGGAGCTGTCGATCGCGACGGCGGACCGTCGCCAGCGGATCAACGTCCCTCCGGACCGTCAGTGGTCGCGGTGGATCGGGAGCCTGAACTACCGCAAGACGTCGCTGGCGCTTTATCTGTTGCGCGAGGTGGTGCTCGGGCCCGATCGGTTCGACACGGCGTTCCGGGCGTACACCCACCGGTGGGCGTTCAAGCACCCCCAGCCGGCGGACTTCTTCCGCTGCATGGAAGACGCCGCGGGGGCTGACCTCGCGTGGTTCTGGCGCTCGTGGTTCCTGTCCGACCGGGTGCTCGACCAGGGCGTGCGCCTGCACAGCGTGGACGACGACGCCGTCACGATCGACTTGATCAACTCGGGTGGGATGGTCATGCCCGCGACGGTTCGGGTTGAGTTCGCCGATGGTTCGTCGGTGGACAAGACGCTGCCTGTCGAGATCTGGTCTTCGACCGACTTGTGGCGTGTGCGACTCGACACCGAAGGCAAGCGGCCGGTGCAGATCAGAATCGATCCGGATCAACAGCTGCCCGATATCAACACCGACGACAATTCGGTGTCCGTCGGGTGATCGGGCGCGATTTCGCACGTTGACATGATGTCAATGTGCCCACCGGGCTGTAGGTCTCTGTATGTTCTGAGGATGGTACATCCGCGGGCTGGGAACCGGCGGGATCTGGGATGCCTGGTGTCGTGTCGCGCGATGCGGGGCGCGGGAGAGAACCGCTGTATTTGCAGCATCCGCGGGGCCGGCGATCATGAGTTTGCCATCGCCCGCGCAAGGCGTGCGTTGTCATGAGTGAGATCGACAGTCGAAACAAACGATTCGAGGAGCGCGACCAAGAGCTCATCCGCATCGCGGAGCTCGTGATCGCCGAGCACGGCGTGCACGGGCTGAGCATCGACAAGATCGCGGCGCGGTTCGATTACTCGCGGCCGACGATCTATCAGCACTTCGGGAACAAGGCGGACGTGGTGTGCGCCGTGGCGACGGAAGTGCTCAGGAGACAATGGCGGGCCAGCGAGTACGCGATCGCCCGCGCGCAGAACTCGCGGGAGCGGATCGCCGCGGTCGTGGTCGCCTTCAGCGCGGTGTCCCGGTATTGCCCGTCGCTGACGGCGTTGTCCGTGATCCTCCACGACCGCGTCATGATCGAGCAGGTCGGCGAGAAGCGGCTCGAGCGGCTGACCAGCCTGCGTCGCGATGGGTACGAGCGGGCGTCGGAGATCGTGCTCGAGGCGATGGAGGCGGGCGACCTCCCTCGGCACGAGGACGTCGCGTCCGTGATCCTGCCCGTCTGGGCCTTCATGGTTGGAAGCTCTGCGGCGTTCGCCGATTCACTCTCGGACTGGCGAGAACGCACAGACGACCTCGTGCTTTCGTTCTACCGAGGATTGCAAGCCCTGCTCAACGGTGTCGGGTGGCAACCGATCCAGACCCCCGAGGTCGCCCTCGCGGCAAAGGCGAAGATCGCCGGATGGGTGAACGAGCAGATCGAGGCGGACTTCGAGGAATGCCTCCGCGTCGTTGGCTGATCCAAACGCATTGTCCGAATTTGACGGTTTGTCAGGCGCGCGGTATCTTGCCGGCGGGCGGGCCCGTTCGGATGTCCTTCAATTCGCTTCTCTCCAGATCCCGTCCGCGTTGCGGGCGGGGTCGACACCCCATGAGAGCCCCGGTGTGTATCGGGGTTCTCATTATGCGCGGAGGTCGCGTGTTCAGCGGGGCTTGGTGCGCTTCGAGCCCGCCCGCGTTGGCGGGCCGGGCCGCGAGCGTTTGCGCACGTTCGTGACCGGGATCTCGACCCGGTCGGAGACCTGCCCGAGCTTGGGCTTCGGGCGTGGCGTCCGGGGCGGGGGGGGCTTGATCCGCCCGGTGCCCGCGAGGTACGCCTTGTGCACATACGGCCAGGCGGACGCCGCCGAGATCGCCGTCACCCCCCAGGCGATCGCGAGCACCCACAGCCGTCCCGCGTCGCCCGACCGGACCGGGACCACCGCGACGAGGACGATGAGCAGCGGCACCGCGACCGACTGGGCGATCATCTTGATCTTCCCGATCCGGGCGGCGGAGAAGTCGAACCCCTCCGCCTCGTACATCCCCCGGATGGAGGTGACGAGCATCTCTCGGGTCAGGATCACGATGACCATCCACGCGTCGATCCCCGACAGCTGGTACGTCCCCCCGGCGGGGTGTTGGGCGGTAAAGGTCGGTCCTGCGAGGAGCACGAACCCGCCCAGCACCAAGACTTTGTCGGCGAGCGGGTCCATGATCCGGCCCAGCCGCGACTCGACCCCCCAGAGCCGGGAGAGCTGCCCGTCCAGCGCGTCCGTGAGGGCGGCGAGGGCAAAGACGAGGGCCGCGACAATGAGAAGCGACGTCGATTGGTCGAGGAGGACCGAGATGCGGTCCGCCGTGGGGTCGGTCGCGACGGCGGGGTGCCCGGTCGAGAGGAGTGCCACGAAGACGCCCGCGAGCACGAACCGGGAGGCCGTCAGCGCGTTGGGGATGTGCCGGCGGATGTCGTCGGCGGGCGCGGGGGCACTCTGGGCGGTCGCGGTCACGCGCGGATGGTACGACATGCCTCGCCCGGCCGTTGTGGAAACCCCCGCGGGTTGAAGGGTTCGCGGGGCGGATCTATCCTCCACGCCCACGCCCGACCCGCTCGTGGCGGGGTGTGAGCTTCATCGCGCGGCGTGGCGTGCGATCCCGAACATCGCCTGGGGGCGCGCCGGCGTCTCTGGGCTTCAAGAAGTTGCAGGCGGCCGTTGGACCCGCTCATCCCCTCACTCATCCTGTATCTTGCCTGCGGGCTCGGCGGCGTCGGCGTCGCGCTCACGCTGCCCCGAAAGGGGTACTCGCTGCGGGCGATCGGGGGGGTCCTCGCCGCGGCCGCGGTCGGGCTCGTCATCCTGTTCCTGTCGCTCAGCGCCGCCGATCGCACGCCCAGCGAGCTGCCGAATCTTTACTTCTACGCGTTCGCGATCATCGCGCTGGGCGCGGCGCTGCGGATGATCACGCACCAGCGTCCGGTCTACTCGGCGTTGTATTTCATCCTGACGATCATCGCGACGAGCGGGCTGTTCGTGTTGCTCAGCGCCGAGTTCATGGCGTTTGCGCTGATCATCATCTACGCCGGGGCGATCCTGATCACGTACCTGTTCGTGATCATGCTCGCGACGCAGGCGCCGACCGAGGGCGACCAGGACCTGCTGGCCGAGTACGACACCGAGGCGCGCGAGCCCTGGCTCGCGTCGCTGGCGGGGTTCACGCTGCTGGCGCTGCTAACGACGGTGATGTTCGCCGGCTCGTCGCACCTGCCCCTGCCCGGTGCCCGCGCGGCGAGTGCGGACACCCTCGACCAGCTCCCCCGCAAGGTCGAGCGTGCGCTCGCCCGGGCCGAGGCGCTGGGCGAGGGCGAGACCGTCGTCCGCGCTGATCAGGCAAACCGGACCATCGTCGTCGCGGACGCGAACGGCACCACCCGCACCATCGGCCCGGACGCCTGGCCCGAGGGGCTCGAGGCGACCAACGTCGAATCGCTCGGCATCAACCTGCTGCGCGACCACCCGATGACGATCGAGATTGCCGGCGTGATCCTGCTGATGGCGATGCTCGGCGCGACGGTGCTGGCCCGCAAGCACGTCGAGCTTGAGGAGTCGATCAAGGCCCACGAGGAGCGCCGCCTGCACGACGCCCGCACCCTGCGCATGGAGGGCGAGGCATGATGAGCACGCTCGCCCAATCCGGGGCCCCCGAGATCATGGGGTCGATCACGCTGGCGCATTACCTGTTCGTGTCCGCCGCGATGTTCGCGCTGGGCGTGATCGGGTTCCTGACGCGGCGGAACCTGATCATCATGTTCCTGTGCACGGAGCTCATGTTCCAGGCGGCGGGCATTGCGCTGATCGCCTTCAGCCGGTACCACCTGAACCTGGACGGGCAGACGTTCGTGATCTTCGTCCTCTGCGTGGCGGCGGCGGAGGCGGCGATGGGCCTCGCCCTGACTGTGCTGCTGTTCCGCAAGCGTGAGTCCCTGAGCGCCGATGAGTGGCGGGAGCTGAGCGGGTGAGCATGATGACCCTCGCTGCCGATACCGCCCATTCGGTTGGGCACGCCGCCGCGGCGTCCGGTCCCGCGTGGGCGGTGCTGATCCCCGCGTTCCCGATCCTCGGGTTCATGCTCGCGGGCTTCTTCGCCGCGACGGGCAACAAGAACAAGATGCCGGCGGTCGCGACGGTGATCTCCCTCGCCGCGTCGTTCGTGACGACGGTCCTGCTCTACTTCGCCTGGCAGAACGCCGGGGGCGGGGCGATGACCATCAACGCGTGGGACTGGTTCGACATCGGATCTCCCGGCGCGGACTTCGTCGCAAGCTTCAGCTTCTATGTCGATTCCCTGACGATCTACTGGATGCTCTTCGTCACCGGGCTCGCGACGCTCATCGGCCTGTACGCGAGCGAGTACATGTCCCACGACGTGGGGCTGGGGTACTGCCGGTTCTTCGCGGCGTTCAACCTGTTCGTCTTCTCCATGTCCTGCCTGGTCATGGGGTCCAACCTCGTCATGCTCTACCTCGGGTGGGAGGGCGTCGGCCTCTGCTCCTACCTGCTCATCGGGTACTTTTACAAGAAGCCCTCCGCGGTCGCCGCGGCGAAGAAGGCGTTCATCGTCAACCGCATCGGCGACCTCGGGCTCGCGCTCGGGCTCTACCTCACGTTCGTCCACTTCGGGACCGTTGAGTACGCCGAGCTGTTCGCGTCCGACAAGCTGCAGACCTACGTGGACGCCGCGGGCCGTGGGGCGTTCGACGAGATCCCGGTCGCCGCTCAGGGCATCGCGCTGCTGCTGATGGTGGGGGCGTTCGGCAAGTCCGCCCAGTTCCCGCTGTATGTGTGGTTGCCCGACGCGATGGAGGGCCCGACGCCCGTGTCGGCGCTCATCCACGCCGCGACGATGGTGACGGCGGGCGTCTACCTCGTCGCCCGGTTCTACCCCGTCTTCCTGTTCGGCAACCTGAACCTCGCGGGCGTCGATATCGGGGCGCTGGAGATCGTCGCGTGGGTCGGGGCGATCACGGCGTTGCTCGCCGCGACGATCGGGATGGCCCAGTTCGACATCAAGCGGATCATGGCGTACTCGACGGTGAGCCAGCTCGGGTACATGTTCGCCGGGCTCGGGGTGCTCACGCCCACGGGCGGGGCGTACCACGTGCTGACGCACGCGTTCTTCAAGGCGCTCTTGTTCCTGGCGTGCGGTGCCGTGATGCACGGGTTCGCGGGGCAGCTCGATCTGCGGAAGCTCTCGGGGCTCTGGAAGGTCAAGGGCTGGTTCATCGTCTCGGTCGGGATGTTCGTCGGGTGCATCAACCTCGCGGGCGTGCCCTTCACGGCGGGCTATTTCTCGAAGGACACGATCATCGCCGAGGCGTTCGTCACGCCCGGTGCCGCCGCGATCGGGTGGATCCTGCTCTTCACGGCCTTCCTGACGGCGTACTACACCTTCCGCGTTTTCTTCCGCGTCTTCATGGGCCCCGTGCACTACGAGCCGGGCGACGAGCTCCACGACCACGACGATCACGGGCACGGCGAGGACCACGCCCACGACGCCGGGCAGCACGGCGATCACCACAGCGACAAGTTTCACCCGCACGCGCCGGGCTGGGCGATCAACGCGGTCCTCGCGATCCTCGCCGTCTGCTCGCTCGCGGCGACCGGGCTCTACTTCGTCGGCGGCGGCAAGGTGGACGTCCACGGGCACGAGGTCAAGGCGAAGCACTACGCCCAGGCGATGGTGCTCCAGTCCACCGCCGCGTACGTCACGCCGTACGACCATCACGCGTTCCATCCGCATGACGACCACGCCGGCGACGACCACGCCGCCGATCACACCGATGATCCCGCCGCGGTCGTGGAAGCGCCCGAGCGTGCGATCAACCGGCCGGTCTTTGAGCCGGGAGCGACGGACACGATCACGCCCGAGCGCGAGGCGGACCTCCGCGAGGACCTCTCGCACGCGGCCCCGCCGCCGGGCGTCGGCCCGCAGGGCACGATCAGCGAGCCGCTGAGCTTCTTCGGGCACGACCCGCACAAGGCGATGTACTACGTCTCGGGCGGGCTCGGCGCGCTGGGCATCCTGCTCGCCGCGGCGTTGCACTGGGTTGGTCGCAAGGACGCCGCCCACTGCGGCATGGACCGCATCGCGAAGATGTTCGGGCCCATCCCGCGCTGGGCGGAGAACAAGTGGTACGTCGATGAGTTCTACGACGCGACGATCCGCCGCCCGCTGCTCGCGGTGAGCACCTGGGTCTTCGCGGCCTTCGACCGCCTCGTCATCGACGGGCTCATCGTCAACGGCTTCGGGTACATGCCCCGCATCGTCGGCTCGCTCATCCGCCCGACGCAGTCCGGGCGGCTGCACGCCTACGCCACGGGCATGGCGGTCGGCCTCGTGGTGCTCATGCTCGTCGTGGTGCTCATCCTCGTTCGGACGGGGGGCCTGTCATGACGCTGTGGATGGTCGCGATGATCGCGGTGCCCATCGTCGCCGGGCTCATGATCGCGCTGGGGCGCGAAGAGCAGGCTCGCGGCACCGCGCTGCTCGGCTCGTTCGTCTCGGCGATCCCCGTGATCGGCGGGCTGCTGCTGTTCGACTATTCACACGCGGGTGATTTCCAGGGGCGCGGGTCGCTCGAGTGGCTCAGCGAGCTGGGCATCAAGCTCTCGATCGGGATCGACGGCGTGAGCCTGCTGCTCATCGCGCTGACGGCGCTGCTCGGGCCCATCTGCGTCGGCGCGAGCTGGACGGCGATCAAGGAACGCAAGCGTTCGTACTACGCGTGGCTGCTCACGCTGCAGGGCGCGATGATCGGCGTCTTCTGCGCGCGCGACCTGATGCTGTTCTACGTCTGCTTCGAGTTCACGCTGCTGCCCATGTTCGTCCTGATCCGCCAGTACGGATCGGACCCCGAGATGCGCATCCGGGCGGCGACCAAGTTCTTCCTCTACACCTTCACCGGGTCGCTGCTCACGCTCGCCGGCCTCGTGTACGTCGCCTGGGTCGGTGCCCAGCAGAACGCCGGCGTCTGGACGCTCGACATCGGCGAGCTCACCACCGTCGCCCAGAACATGCCCGCCAAGCAGCAGGGCTGGGTCCTGGCGGCGTTGCTCGCCGGGTTCGCCGTCAAGGTGCCGCTCTTCCCGGTGCACACGTGGCTGCCGCTCGCGCACACCGAGGCGCCGACCGCCGGCTCGGTCATCCTCGCGGGCGTGCTGCTCAAGCTGGGCACGTACGGCTTCTTCCGATTCGCGATGATGATGACGCCCGCGGCGTTCGCCGAGCACGCGCCGATGCTCGCCGTGCTCGCGATCGTGGGCGTGATCTACGCGGGGCTCATCTGCTGGGTGCAGACGGACGTGAAGAAGCTCGTCGCGTACTCATCAGTGAGCCACCTCGGCTTCTGCGTGCTCGGCCTGCTCGCCGCCAACCGCACGGGCGTGACGGGCAGCGTGCTCTACATGCTCAGCCACGGCCTGAGCACCGGCGCGTTGTTCCTCATGATCGGGTTCATGTACGAGCGCTACCACACGCGCGACATGCGCACGGTGGGGGGGCTCGCGTCCAAGATGCCCGTGTGGGCGACCTTCATGGTCTTCTTCACCATGGCGTCCGTCGGGCTGCCAGGGCTCAACGGGTTCCCGAGTGAATTGCTCTGTCTGATCGGCACGTTCCAGTCCGACGCCCAATGGGTGCAGGCGGGCGAACCGGGCGCCGAGGGCGGGCTGCTCGGCCCGTGGTACGCCGCGGTCGCGGGCATCGGCATGGTCGTCGCCGCCATTTATCTGCTCTACATGGTCGGGAAGATCTGCTTCGGCGAACTCCGCGAGCCCAAGCACCACAACGAACACGACCACGAGCTGCCCGACGATCTGACGGCGCGCGAGATCAGCGTGCTCGTGCCGCTCGCGATCGGGTGCCTGTTCTTCGGGCTCTACCCCAAGTCGCTCAGCGACCCGATCGCGGACTCGGTGGACGTCGCGGTGCGGACGGTGCTGACGGGCGAGTCGCCCGAGCGCATGGAGCGTCCCGCCGTCGTCGAGGAAGGGCACGCTGAGGAATCGCACGAGGAGGGCGGGCATTGACCGAGAAGCTCGTCCAGATCGGCCCCGAGATCGCCCTGTTCGCGGCGACGTGCATCGTCATGATCGTCGGGCTCTGGCCCAACGTCCGCGTGCGCACGCTCGTCACGCCGATCAGCGCCCTCGCCCTCATCATCGCGGGCGGGCTCGCGATCAACGCCCAGCCCAACCCCGACGCGCTCTTCCCCGAGCTCTCGCGCTACGCCAAGACCATGATCGCCGGCGTCGGGCTCCTGCTGCTCTTCCTGCTGCCGGGCGTCGTGGACCGTGACCTAGAAGCGAAGGCCGCGCTCGATGAGCGGGCCTTCGAGCCCATCCGCTCGACGCGGGCCGAGTTCTTCGCGTTCTTCCTCTTCAGCCTCACCGGGCTCATGCTCTGCGCCTCGGCGGACTCGCTGATCTGGCTCTTCCTCGCCCTCGAGCTGACCAGCCTGCCGACCTACATCATGGTCACGATCTCGACCCGCGGCACACGCTCCCACGAGGCGGGCATCAAGTACTTCTTCCTGGGCGCGATGGGCGCCGCGGTGTTCTTGTACGGCTTCGCGCTGATCTACGGCGACACGGGCACCACGCACCTGCCCGAGATCGCCGCGAGCTTCGCCGAACGCGGCATCGGCCCGATCGGCATCGCCGGGCTGCTGATGGCGATGGTGGGCGTCTTCTTCAAGATCGCCGCCGTCCCGATGCATTTCTACACGCCCGACGTCTACCAGGGCGCGCACAGCTCGGTCAGCGCGATGCTCGCGTTCGTGCCCAAGACCGCCGGGTTCATCGCGCTGATGCTCCTGGCCGGGCTCGCGGGATGGGGCTTCGGGGAGGGCTCCAACCAGCTCCCCGAGGCGATGCACCTCACCCTCTGGATCGTCGCCGCCGTCACCATGACCGTCGGCAACGTCCTCGCGACCGTGCAGGACTCGGTCAAGCGCATGCTCGCCTACTCGTCCGTCGCGCACTCGGGCTACATGCTCGTCGGTCTGCTCGCGGGCCCGGGCGACACCTTCGCGACCTCGGGCATCGCGGCGGTGCTGTTCTACCTGCTCTGCTACGGCGTGATGAACACGGGCGTGTTCGGCGTCCTCGCCTCGCTCGAGCACGAGAAGGGCGGCCGCGACGCCGACTCGATCGACGACATCCGCGGCCTGTGCAGATCGCGCCCCGTCCTCGGGTGGACGCTCGTCATTTGCACGCTCAGCCTCCTCGGGTTCCCGCCCCTGCTCGGCTTCGTCGGCAAGATCGGTTTGTTCACCTCGGGCATCTCGAACGGGCAGCTCGGGCTCGTCATCGTGCTGGGCATCAACTCGGCGATCGCGGCGTTCTACTACCTCCGCATCGTGTGCGCCGCCTACCTCGACCCGCGTGATGACAAGCTCGCCGAGCCCGACCGGGCGCCCTTCGCCAGCCGGTGGGTCGCGGCGTCGATCGCCGCGATCGGGGTCGTCGTGCTGCTGGGTCTGGCGAGCCCGCTCATGCAGGCGAGCTTCGAGGCGTCGCAGCCGGCGAAGATCTCGGCATCAGCGTCTGCCGCAGACACCGAGCCCGCCGCGCTCTCCCACGCCGACTGACGCACCAAGACGATCAGGCGCATCGCGAACCGTGAGCGGTTCCTGGGGGGGGCACGCACTCAGATCACGTCGTGTGCGATCCGGCTAGTCGTCGTCATCATCGTCGTCATCGCGCGAGCTCACGCCGCCTCTGCGCTCGAGGACGCCGAGCTGCAGGCTCACGCCGATGATCGCGGTGCCGACCCACACGATCGCCCAGGTCTGCGGGCTGAACGCCAACGCGTCCGGCCCGAGCCCCGCGAGCGATCGGAGCAGCGCCACCCCCGCGCCAAGCCCGATCGCCCCGCCGAGCAGCGCCGTGATCAACGCCGTCGCGCGGCGCGGGAAGACGACGCCCCCGATGAGCCCGACGAGCATGCCCGCCATCGCGGACCCGAGGATGATCACCCGCTCGCGCGGCGTCCGCGCATCCCACTCGGCCCGCGCCGAGTCACGCACATATGCCAGGAACGCCCGGCTCTGCTCCGCGGCGTTGCGGACGTGCTCCTTGATCTTCTCCGAGTCCTCCTCGGACAAAAGCCCGCTCGTCGCGTCGTCCGCGCCGGACTCCGCCGCGTCGCCCGCGAGCCCTTCGGCGAGCTCGCGGATTGCGCCCGCGGCTTCCTCACGCATCGCGTTCGTCGAATCGCGGAGCTGGCCCTCTGAGTCCGCCGCGGCCCCCTCGACGACCTCGCCCACCGTCACATCGCCAGAGCTCTCGGGCATGTGCTGCAGGTAGACGAGCCCGATCATCGTCCCGGCGACGGCAAAGACCAGCCCGGCGCTGAGCGTGATGATCACCCGGAACATCCCGACCGCGACCAGGGCCCCGATGATCGCGCCGATCACGAGCCCGATGAAGCCCGGCCCCAGTTCGACGCCGCCCACGGAGATCTCGGGCAGACCCGTCAGCGGCAGGAGCACAAGCCCCGTGAACCCGCCCGCCGCGGCCCCGATCAGCAGGAAGGCCGGCTTGAGCACCTTCCCGCCCAGCAGCCACAGCACCACGCCCGCGACGAACCACACGACAAGTGCGACCGCACCGCCCTCGGGCAACGCCGACTCGGCGAGGGTCACGATGGACGCGAGTTCTGGCATGCGGCGTGAACGTCCCTTCGTCGGGCTTCTTGGGGGCCCGGGTGCCCGGATTGCGGGGGGACCCGGCGCGATCGGCACACCCGTTCGCTCAATCCCCCCATCCTAATGGGCGATACCCTCGTTCGCACCCGACCCGGACCGACGCCCCATGGCCAAAAAGCCCAACAACAAAAAGCCGACCCGCAAGACCGCCAAGAAGCCGGCGTCCAAGCCCGCGCCCAAGAAGCCCGCGGCGAAGAACGAGTCCGCCAAGGACTCCGCCGCTCTCAAAGACCTGCGCACCAGGATCGACGCGATCGACCAGCGCCTCGTCAAGCTTCTCAACGACCGCGCCAAGCTCGTCGTCGAGGTGGGCAAGACGAAGCGCGGCACGAACGTTCCGATCTACGCGCCGCACCGCGAGGCAGAAGTCCTCGACCGCGCCCTGGGCATCAACAAAGGCCCGCTGCCGGGGCGCACCATCGAGGGCGTCTACCGCGAGCTGATGTCGGGGTCCTTCGCGCTCGAGCAGCCCTTGAGGATCGGGTACCTCGGGCCCCCGGGGTCCAACTCGCACGCCGCGAGCGTGAAGCAGTTCGGCTCGTCCGTCGAGTACGAGGATCTGCGCCAGATCTCGGGCGTCTTCACCGAGGTCATCCGCGGGCACGTGGACTACGGGCTCGTCCCCATCGAGAACTCCACGGGCGGCGGCATCACCGAGACGCTCGACGCCTTCATCGAGCACGCGCACGAGATCTCGATCTACGCCGAGGTCCAGATCAACATTCACCACGCGCTGCTCGCGAACTGCAAGCCCGCCGAGATCCGCAGGATCCATTCCAAGCCCGAGATCTTCACCCAGTGCCGCCAGTGGCTCGCGACGCAGTACCCGGGCACCGAGCTCATCCCGAGCGCGAGCAGCTCGCGTGCGGCCCAGACGGCGGTGGAAGAGGACGCCAAGGCCCGCGAGATCGGCATGCCCGCGGGGTCCGCCGCGATCGGGACGGCACTCGCCGGCGAGCTCTACGGCCTCAAGGTCCTCTTCCCGCGTATCGAGGACAACCCCAACAACATCACCCGCTTCTACGTCATCTCGCGCGAACGCGCCAAACGCACCGGAGATGACAAGACCTCCATCCAGTTCCAAACCGAGCACACCGCCGGAGCGCTCGTGGACGTCCTCGCGTCGTTCCGAGACGCGGGCATCAACCTGAGCCACATCGACAAGCGCCCCAGTGGGCGGAAGAACTGGACCTACTCGTTCTTCATCGACGCGATCGGGCACCGCGACGACGACGCCATGCGCCGCGCGATCGAGGACGCGGGCGAGCACTGCCGCGAGTTGCACGTGCTCGGGTCCTTCCCGCGGTCCAAGCGGATCCTCTGACCATCGGATCCCGCGTTCACTTGAACGATTCTGGGGACGGGATTTTTCGGGCCTGTCATTCGGAATTTGATCGGGTTTAATCGACGCCCATGGGCCCTCTCCTGAACTCGGCGCTACCCCCAAGTGGTGATCCTGGATACGTTTATGGGTGCCCAGCGGCTCGTGTTTGAGCCGGGGCCGGAGGGGGTAGACCGGTGATTCGTTCGACCAGCATTGCAGCGCTGATGGTGCTCGCGGGCGCGACGCACGCCCAGCCAGTCCGTCCGTACGACGGCTCGTACAACAACGTCTTCAACCCGGAGTGGGGCGCCACCAACGCGCGTCTGGTGCGCACGGCACCCTCCGAATATGCAGACGGTATCTCCGCGCCCGCCGGCGCGGCACGCGCCGAGCCGCGCAAGATTTCCAACTCGTGCGCCGATCAGGGACGCGACCCGATCTGGTCGAGTCGCGTGCTCACGAGCATGACGATCTTCTGGGGTCAGTTCATCGATCACGACATCGGCCTGACCGAACCGCCCGAGCACGGCTTCGAGCCCATGATGATCCCCGTGCCGCTCGACGATCCCTTCTTCGATCCCGGCGATGTCCCGGTGCTGCCCTTCCTGCGCTCACGCTACGACCACACGACCGGCACGGGCCCCGAGAGCCCGCGCGAGCAGATCAACCAGATCACGGCGTACATCGACGGATCCGCCGTCTATGGGCACACCGAGGCCCGCGCCAACGCGCTGCGCTCGGGGATCAACGGCAAGCTCCGCATGGGCCCGGGCGACCTCCTCCCGCTCAACACGCTCGGGATCGGCATGGCCAATCCGTTCGGCGTGCCCGATGAAATCCTCTTCGCGGGCGGCGACGTCCGCGCGAACGAGAACCCCGCGCTCGCCTCGCTGCACACCATCTTTGCACGCGAGCACAACCGCCGGTGCGATGAGCTGCGCGCCATCAACCCGTTCGCGCACGACGAGGAGCTGTATCAGGCGGCCCGCCGGTGGGTCGGGTCGCTGATCCAGCAGATCACCTACAACGAGTTCCTGCCCGCGCTCCTGGGCCCCGACAACCTCGGGCCCTACCAGGGGTACGACACCTCCGTGAACGCCGGTATCGCCAACGAGTTCGCGCACGCCGCGTACCGCATGGGGCACACGATGGTGAACCCCCAGCTGCCGCGCTACGGCCCGGACGGGCAGCCCTTCGGCGATGGCCCGATCGACCTGCTCAGCGCCTTCTTCAACCCGGCCCCCGTCGCCGAGCCGGGTGGCGTGGACGCGATCCTCCGAGGCATGGTCCGCACGGCGAGCCAGGAGATCGACATGCAGATCGTCGACGACCTGCGAAATCTCCTCTTCCCCGCCGGCTCGGGCGGGATCGACCTCGCCTCGGTCAACATCCAACGCGGCCGCGACCACGGGCTCGCGTCCTACAACGCCCACCGCGTCGCCTACGGGCTCGCCCCCGCGACCACCTGGGCGGATGTCACCTCCGATATCGCCGTGCAGGGGGCGCTCGCGGAGCTCTACACCTCGCCCGACGATGCCGATTTGTGGGTCGTCGGGCTCGCGGAGGACAACCTCCCCGGCGCTTCGCTCGGCGAGACGTTCACCGCGATCATCGCCGACCAGTTCGACCGCCTCCGCGCGGGCGACCGCTACTGGTACGAGCGCATCCACTTCGGGCCCGAGCTCGACGAGATCCGCAACACGACGCTGCGCGACGTCATCGAGCGCAACACCGGCATCGCCGTCATCCAGCCGAACCCGTTCTTCCTGAGCGTGGATTACAACGCCGACGGTGGGCTCAACCTCGACGACATCGATGCCTTCGTCAATTACTTCCTCTCCAACCACCCCCTCGCCGATCTGAACGGCGATGGGCAACTCAACCTCGACGACATCGAGATCTTCGCCGACGCGTTCTTCAACCTCTACGGCTGATCGCCGCCAACCAGGCCCTGCTTCACGGATCCAATCCGGGACCATCATCGACCCGGCGGCGGGTCAGCATCACCGCGGACGGACCCCCGGACGAGCGAACAGAATTAAGTGCTCGGCGGCGGGCGGCGTGTCGGTCGTTGTCCGCCCTCGTCCTGTGGGCCATTCGGGTCGCGGGGACGCCACACCGGGATCACGTTGCCCGAACCCGACAGGTCCATCGAGTCGAGCGGGTTCGCCGGACGCTGCGGACGTGGCGTGTTCGGTCGCGCGGGCGAGGGGGGCGTGGCTGCGGGACCGGCCGGCGGCGCGGGCGGTGCAGGCCTCGGCGCGGCCTGGGGCGTCGCGGGGCGCTGCAGCGCCGCCGTCGCGCGCTCGGCACGCACGATCAGTTCCGTCAGCCGCTCCGACGCGCCCTCCGCCCTCGATTCGAGCCGAGTCGTCGCGTCCGCCAGCAGTGTCTCCAGGTCCTTCGAGCGGTCCTTGAGCTGGTCCCGCGCGTCCGCCGCGAGCTGGGCGGACTCCCCGATCTGCGCCCGCAGCGATGACTGAATCTTGACCAACTCCGAGATCTGATCGCTCGCCGAACGGATCGTCTCGGTCAGCAGGGGCACGCTCGAAGCGATGTCCTCGTACGCGTCGTTCATCGGGGCGACGGTCTCGGCACGCTCCTCGAGCGTCCCCACCCGTTCGCCGGCGGCTTTCACCGAGTCGTCGAGCAGGTTCCGTGCCGTGTCCGCCGTGGACGTGAGCTCGTCGAGCTGCGCCGCGATGCGCTCGGCACGCCCCGCGACGCGTTCCAGGCGTTCCGCGATGGTGCTCCCGTCCTCGCCTTCTTTCACGAGCGTGCGCATCTGCGCCGCGAGCTCTTCGGCGCCCGCGAAGCGCGACGTGAGCGTCTCGGCCCGCTCGTCGATCGCGTCGAGCAGCTCGCGCGAGCGCACCTCGAGCGACTGGCGCGCCAGGTCGGACTGCTCGGCGATCGCCTCGGCCCGCGCCTGGATGGCGCTGACCCGGTCCTCGAGTTGCACGATCGTCGCCGCCGCGTTCGCCGCCGTCGCCCGCGCCGCGCGCTCCGCGGCCTGCAACCGCTGCTCGACCTGCGCGCACTTGGCGAGCTGCGCCTCGCCCGCCGCCTCGATGCGTTCGAGGATCCCGGCGACGGCCTCCTCGACGCGCGCGTCCACACGCTCGTCGAGCTGCCCGACGTCGGCGAGGTGCTGCTCCGCGGCGACCAGCTTCTTCTCCGCCTGCTTCGCCCGCTCATCGATCGCGCGGAGCAGGTTGTTCGCAAGGTCCAGGCGGGCGCCCAGCTCGCGCCCGGCCTTGCTCGTCTTCTCGGTGATCTCGCGCACGCCCGTGCGCGCGTCGGCGAGCGTCTTGCTCTGCTCGCCCGCGCGCCGGATCAGGTCCTCGAGGGACCGCGCGTACTCCGTGAACGCCCCCTGGTCGAGCACACGCGGCGTCAGGAAGACCTCCTCGATCACCCCCTCGGGCGCGAGCATCGAGGCCTCTCGGGTCGAGGCAACCGAACCGTTCGTGGTGGGGGCGGAGCCCTCCGCTCCATCAGGCATCCATGCTCCCTTTCCGAAGGGGCCCGGCGCGTCACTGCCCGGGGTCCATCCAGCTTATCAGTTATGCGGACGCCGCGACGCGCAACCCCTGCCCCCGCAACGCCGTGGGCCCCCGGGTGAGCCCCGCCGGCCCGCGTAGACTCCGCCATGCCCGCCCGATCCGACGCAAATCCAGACCTGACCGACGCTTCACGCGGCGAACGCCTCCAACGCGTCCTCGCCGACGCCGGCGTCGCCAGCCGCCGAAAGTGCGAGGATCTCATCGAGAACGGGCACGTCACCGTCAACGGCGAGCGCGTCACCGCCCTCCCCGCTTGGGCGGACCCCGAGACCGACCGGATCGAGGTGGATGGGCGCCCCATCCCCCGCGCCAAGCCCCGGCACCTCTACATCATGCTCAACAAGCCCCAGCGGACGCTCACAGCCGCCGCCGACGAGCCGGGCTCGAACCGCCGGACCGTCGTGGACCTCGTGGACCACCCGCTGGCACCTCGCCTGTTCCCTGTCGGGCGCCTCGACTACGACACCACGGGCCTGCTGATCCTGACCAACGATGGCGAACTCGCCAACCGCCTCACCCACCCCCGGTTCGGCGTCCCCAAGACCTACCGCGCCAAGGTCGCGGGCGTTCTGGACGAAGCCGCCCTGCGGGAGCTCGAGCGCGGCATCTACCTCGCCGAGCGCAAGAGCGGCGAGACCGTCGGTGCCAAACGCACGAGCCACGTCGAGCTCGCGGTATACCGCCACGAGCGGGACGCGACGATCATCGACATCACCCTCCGGGAGGGGCGCAACCGCCAGGTCCGGCGGATGCTCGCCGCGGTCGAGCTGCCCGTGAAGAAACTTGAACGCATCGCCATCGGCCCGGTGGAACTCAAGGGCGTCGCCCGCGGCGACTGGCGCGAATTGGGCGCTGGCGAGGTGAAAGCCCTCCGGCGTGCGGCGGCGGACGCCCGAACCGACGGCAGCGCCACGGGCGGGGGCGGCCGCGCCACGTCCGGGCCCCGGGGGGGCAAGAAGCCGAACCCGAAGAAGGGGGCCCCCAAGAAGCCGGGCTCGTCCTGCCGATCGGGCTCGAAACAGGGCCAGAAACGTCCGAAGAACCACGAGGAAGCCCCCCCGGAGTCGGCGAAGATCAAACGCCGATCGGTCAAGAACGCGATTAACCGCGCTGCCCAGGACGGGCGCGACTGACCCGGAGCCTCGCCCTGCCCGACGCCCCGACCAAGCCCGACGCGCCCAAGCAGTCGCTCTTCGAGCGCGTGATGGAGGAGCGCGACCAGGTCCGCAAGACCGTCCGCGTCATCCGCCTGGGCGCGCGCGGGCTCTACCGCTCGCAGCTGCCCCGCATGGCCGCGGCGCTCGCCTACCGCACGATCTTCAGCATCATCCCCGTCTTCGTGATCTCGCTCGTCGTCTTCGGGTCGCTCGTCTCGGACGACCAAGTTGAGTACGGCGTGAAGCGTCTGCTCGATTTCTCGGGGCTCAACCAGATCACGCTGAATGACGCCGACGTGGGCGAGACACGCATGGGACCGCCGCACCCCGAGCAGCTCGATGCGTTACCCGCCCCCGAGCCCGCCGCGGGGACCGCGCCCGTCGGACGCCTCGATCAGCTCATCGGCGACCTCGTCTCGCGGGTGAACACCTCGCTGGCACGCATCCCGACGGCGTCCATCGCGCTCATCTCGATCGCGGTGCTCGTCTACGCGGCGTTGTCGATGCTCGTCGAGCTCGAGCGCAGCTTCAACTCCATCTGCCGCGCACCCTCCGGACGCCCCTGGCTGCGGCGCATCGTGCTCTACTGGACGATCCTCACGCTCGGCGGCGTCATGCTCGCCGCGACGTTCTCCGTGGGCGATCTCTTCCTGCGCTGGACGACCTCGCTCGTCGGCGGTGGCTCCAAGGTCTTCGCGAGCCTGCTCGGCTACGCCGTCACCGTCGGCATCTCCTCAATCCTGCTCGTGCTCGGGTACCTCATCGTGCCCAACACGCGCGTGAAGTTCCGCCCCGCGTTCGCCGGCGCGCTCGTCGCGGCGATCCTCTGGGAGATGGGCAAGTGGGGCTTCCGCCAATACCTCGACTTCTCGACTGGTTACTCGAACCTGTACGGCTCGCTCGCGCTGCTGCCGCTGTTCCTCCTGTGGGTCTACGCGACGTGGCTGATCGTGCTCTTCGGCCTCCAGGTCGCGTACACGACCCAGAACTTCGACGACCTCGCCGAGGACCTGGAAAACGGCGACGCCGGCCCGAGCGTCGTGGACCCCGCGTGCATCCTGCTCGTTGCGGCGGCCGTCGCACGCCGGTTCGGCGACGGCAAGAGCTCGCACGCGAACCAGATCGCCCAGGACGTCGGGCTCCCAGACGCCCTCGCCGTCCGCATGCTCAAGCGTCTCGTCGAGCTGGGCGTCGTGCACGAGGTCGAGCAGGGCGACACGAGGGCGTTCGCGTTGGCGCGCCCCGCGGACGCGATCGACGCCGCCGATGTCCTCCGCGCCGCGGCGGACCTCACTACGCGGCGCGACCGTGTGGACGAGCCCGGGTTTGCGCGCCTCGTCGCCGCCCGCGAGCAGGCGTTGGAGGGGCGGACGCTCGCGCAATTTGCCGCCGAGCCAGCCGAGAAGCCCCCTCATTCCGCCCAATCCCCCTGAACACGCCCCGCATCCACGACGAATGAGTGGGGGCGGCCCCAGGAAGGGCTGCCGCCTAGACTCTCCGCCCAATTATGAACGCACGACGCGAAACGGAATTCACGATCTACCTCGACCAACGCCCGGGCGAACTGGCCGGTCTGCTCGAAGCCGCCGCCGCCGCGGGGGTCCACGTGAGCACCCTCTCGACGGCCGAGCACAAGGACCGCGGCGTCGTCCGCGTCCTGGGCACCCCCGTGGACACCCTCCGCCACGTCATGGAATCCCTCGTCGAGTCCGGCGTCGGGCCCATGGTCGAGTCCGAGGTGCTCACGGTGCCCATCGACGGCCGCCCGCGCCTCATCCGCGACCTCGCCGTCGCGATGGCCGACCACCGGGTGAACGTGCGGTATTGCTACTTCGCCCCCGCCGGCAACGGCGATCAGGCCCGAGCCGTCTTCCGGTTCGATGACATCGAGGCCGCCGAGAAGGTCATCATCGACCTGGACTGGATCGGCATGGCCGGCGAGGGCGAGTCGGCGGCCTGATCGACTCCCCCGAGGGACCCCGAGCCGCGGGCTTCAGCCCGCGCGGTTGCCCGTTCTTGCCAGCAAACGCCCTCTCCCGCGCGGGCTGAAGCCCGCGGCTCAGAATCCGCGAACCGACTACCATCGAAGCGTTCTCGCGAAGGAGCACCGATGGGTCTCGAAGCCGCCATCCCCACCGACACCGTCCTGACCACCCAGCTCCAGCGGGTCGTCAACTGGGCCCGCCGGTGGTCCGTCTGGCCGCTCCCGTTCGCGACCGCTTGCTGCGGCATCGAGCTCATGGCGACCGCCTGCTCGCGCTACGACCTCGCCCGCTTCGGCGCCGAAGCCATGCGCTTCAGCCCCCGCCAGGCGGACCTGCTCATCGTCGCCGGGCGCATCTCCGTCAAGATGCTGCCTGTCCTCCAGCGCGTCTACGAGCAGATGACCGAGCCCAAGTGGGTGATCTCGATGGGCGCCTGCGCCAGCACGGGCGGCGTCTTCGACACGTACGCGACCGTCCAGGGGTGCGACCAGTTCATCCCGGTGGATGTCTACATCCCCGGGTGCCCGCCGCGCCCGGAGATGCTCATCGAGGGCGTGATGGCGATCCAGCGCATTATCGACGAGGACGGCATGCCCCCGACCGGACCCGACGGCAAGCGCGTGCCCTTGGGCATCTCCGTCGAGCCCAACCACGTGCTCCGCCCGCAGCCGGTCGGTGTGGGCGTCCGCTGATCCCGCCGAATCCCGGGATCCACCCCGGTCAGTCCGCGTATTGTCTCACGGGACGCAGTCGGTTCTGACTGAGGGCACACACATGACACGCACGCTCCGCCTGACCGCCGCGCTGGTCGCATGCGCGGCCGGGTCGTCCATGCTCAGCGCGGGCGACGATTTCCCGTATCCGTTCTGGACCGACCGGGATGGCGACTGGTCAAACGCGGCCAGTTGGAGCACTGGTGAGGTGCCCGACGAGACCAACGTCATCATCAACAACGGCGCGACCGTCACGCTGGACACCGAGCCGGTGCTTTTTTCGATGGTCATCGGGATTGATGGTCCGACGAATGGGCTCGGGCCCTTCGCGGACACCGCGCAGTTCATCCACCCCGCGGGTGTTCATCTGGATGTTCTGAATTCGCTCCTGATCGGCGACCGTGGCGTGCCGGACGGGCCGAGCACCTACACGCTGATGGGTACGTTGAATGCAGCGAGCATCCGCGTCGGGCATCGTGGGAACGGACTCCTGAAAGTAGGACCTGGCTCGACTCTGGACTCCGTAGTTGTTCAGGCCGCGACGATCATCGAACCCAACAATCCGGGTCTCGGCAATGGGGGCGTTGTGATCGAGGGTCCTGGTACCGCAGTTTCAATCGAGCGTGAGTTGATCATGGGTGAACGCGGGGAGGCTTCGTTCACCCTCTCAGGCGGCGCGACGCTCCAGGTCCCGCGCGTTTCGTTCGCAGCGAGCACGCCAGAGGCGTTCGTTGTGGAGATCACCGGGCCCGGCACAGAACTCATCGTGTCCGAAGGTCAGGGCGGGTTCCCTAACGGGGTCGCAATGGGTGAGACGTACCGTCCTGTGATCCCTGCCGATGAGATCGCACCGGTGTTGACGAACATCGCGGATGGCGCCGTTGTTCACGCCGCGGAGGGCAACATCGACGCCAGATTCACCGTTGCGGGTCCCTCCGTTCTCCGCGGCGACGGTACGGTCGAGATGCCGATCATCTCGTTCACGGGGGGTGCACGAATCGCACCCGGCGGCGAAGACGTCGGGTCCCTCACCCTCGACGGCGTAAACGAGTGGCGTGCCGATGAACGGGATACGCCCCCGGTCTTCGCCGTCCGCCTTGGAGACCGGGTCAACGACCACGTCACCGTGCGCGCGCTCAGTCTTGGCCCAACACAGTCCGTCTCGGACCAGGTCACGCTGGAAGTCTCTCTGCTCGACGGGTACGAGCCTCAGGCCGGTGAGCGCTTCGAGATCATCACGATCACCGACCAGGGCGGCGTCTACGGCATCGACGCCGAGGACGAACTCGGGTTCTTCACCACGCTCGATATCCCCGACCTCGGGCCCGATCTGATCATCCGCCCGGTCTACTTCACGAATCGGATCGAACTCCGCGTCGCCTGCCCCGCGGACATCAACGCGAATGGGCGGATCACCTCGTTCGACCTGTTCGAATTCGTGGACCACTACATCGAGGGCAACCCGGTCGCCGACCTCACCCTCGACGGCAGGATCAATTTCGACGACATCGACGCGTTCGTCGAGTCGTTCCTCAACGGCTGCTGAGCCAGTCCCGTGCCACTGACCGGTCCGCCGGTCAGTGTCTCGTTGATGTGGTGCTTTCTTCGAAGCACTGACCCGAAGACGGGTCAGTGGCACGATCACATGACCGCGCGCCACGCGAGCATCGCGCCCGCCAGCACCGCCGCGGCGTACACGCCCGCGGCGAGGTCATCGATCAGCACACCCCACCCGTGCGGCAGCTTCTCGAGTTGCCGCGCCGGCGGGGGCTTGATGATGTCGAACGCCCGGAAGAGCACGAACGCGGCCCCGAAGGCGACGATCTGCTCGACGAGTCCCTGAGCAAGCCAGACCGCGACCATCGTCGCCGGTGCCACGCCCGCGGTCTCGTCGATCACGACCTCCGCGGCGTCCTTCCGCCCGAACCGCGTCTCGGCGTACCGACCCCACGCCACACAGATCACGCACGACACCACCAGCACCACGCCCGTCACGGTCAGCATGGCATACTGTGTCGCCCCCGCGAGCGCCATCACGCCCACGATCGCCCCCGGCGGCATACTGCCCCAGGTCCCCGGCGCGGGGCGCAGAAACCCGAGCCCGCCCGATGTCAGCAGCAGGGTGGGCGCGTTCAGCGGCCTGATCGGCGCGCGGTGGCGGTTCTTCGGCGCATCGATCACCATGTGCGTGCTCCGGCGCGCATGGCACGAGCGTACCGGCGCGCACCGATCGCGTGCGGTTGGTCAGGCACCCGGGTCACGCGGGAGGATTACTTGGAGTTGATGGTCCGACCGATGCGGCGGCGCTTGTTGATCAAGCGGCGGCCGGCCTTGGTCTTCATGCGGGCCCGGAACCCCAGCTTCCGCCGGCGCTTCACGTTGCTGGTCCGCCTGGGGTAGTGCATCGCCATGGGGTCGGTCCTCTGCCTTGCCGGTGGCCCATCGCCGCCGGGCGGCAACTGTAGACCGCGCCCCGCCCGCCCTCAACACCCGCCGCAGCCCCGGCGGGAAAAACGGCGATTCAGGCCCAAAATCGCTGATTCTCAGCCCACTTCCCCCGTCCCCCCGGCTTGCCCGGGGTCCCCAGTCGCGCGGCTCGGTCGTGAATCGCCCGAACCCGGCTCGAGGGACTGGCCTTCCGGCCCGTCATCGACGATACTGAGGTCGGACCGGCTCGGGCCGGTCCGAGGGCGCGGACCCTCGCCGCGCGTCACGGGTGACTCACCTGCGGACGCGTGACGAGCGCTCGCGACCAGCAACGGGCCGTGGGGGCCCGGTCGTGAAAAGCACCGGCGATCATGCCGGGATTGGTGCGAGCGATGGATTCAGAATCCGCGGCGTTGCTTGAACGGGCGCAAGAGCTCCTCGGCTATCGGTTCGCCGAGCCCGAGGTGCTCCTCCTCGCGCTGACGCATTCGTCCCTCTCCGAGTCACGCCTCGACTCAAACGAGCGTCTGGAATTTTTGGGCGACGCCGTCCTGGGCATGATCGTGTGCGACCGCGTCTTCGTGGCCCACCCGAGCCTGCTCGAGGGCGAGATGACCAAGATCAAGTCCACCGTCGTCTCCCGACGGACGTGCGCCGAGCTCGCCCGCCGGCTCGAGCTCGACACCCTCATCCGCGTCGGCAAGGGCATGCAGTCGGACGCCGACCTGCCCGCCTCGCTCTCCGCGGCGGTCATCGAGTCGCTCATCGGCGCGATGTACATCGACGGCGGCATCGACCCCGTCCGCGACTTTCTCGTGCCTCTGATCGACCCCATCATCGACGAGGCCGCCCGGTGCGGGCACCAGCGCAACTTCAAGTCCGTCCTCCAGCAGCACGCTCAGCAGGAGCTCGGCGCGATCCCCCTTTACCGCATTCTCGACGAGAAGGGTCCCGACCACGCCAAGGCGTTCAAGATCGTCGTCGAGATCGGCGGCCGCCGGTTCGAGCCGCACTGGGGGCAGTCCAAGAAACAGGCCGAGCAGCAGGCGGCCCTCAACGCCCTGCGCGAGCTGGGCGTGATCGAGACCGACGACGCCGGGCGCCTGCGCGTCGCGGACGCCGAGGGCGTGGTCTGACTCAATCGATCCGGATGTCCACGACGACGGGCAGGTGATCGCTCGCCGAGGTGTCGGTGCGCTCGATGCCCGCTTCTGCGAGCGCCGCGTCGCTGAGCCGGCGCGCGTCGAGCACGAACGCCTCCAGAATCCGGGCGTTCAGATCGCCCACGAGCACCCAGTCGAGCCGCCCGGGCGTGAACGAGCTGTCGTCGTCCGACCACGTGTAGACCGACCCGTCCCCCAGCACGCGCGGCTCGGCGATCGCGAGCGACGACCCGTCCACGTCCAGCGACTGTGCGAGGATGTCCACCGCCGGGCGCGAACCGACCAGATTGAGATCGCCCGCGACGACCACCGTGTCGGGCGTCGCATCGGGGAACATCGCGGGCAGCGCGGCACCGATCGCGTGCGCCTCGGCTTCGCGCCGGACGTCCTCGTCGGAACCCGCGGACCCGCAGCACTTGAGGTGCACGCTGCCGCACAGCAGCTCGCCCACGGGCGTCCGGACGACCGCACCCACGCACCGCGCGGGCCACGAATCCTCCATGGCGACGGGCCCGCCGGGGCCGTCGATCAGCGCGTGACGCGTGACCACGCCCACGCCCGAGTCGGGCAGCGACGCGGCGTGCCACCCGCGGCCGCCGACCGGGGCGTGCTCGTCGAACCACGCCGCCATCGCCGCCGAATCGATGTCGTCCCACTCTTGCACGAGCACGACGTCCGGCGCGAGCGCCGTGATCACGCGCCCGAACGCGCCGGGGTCCTGCTGCGGCGATCCGCGCAGGACGTTCCAGCTCACCACCCGCACGCACCCATCAACGGTGGGGGGGACGACCGCCTCGTCGGCGTCCGGCTCGCCCGGGCGGTGCACCGCGACGGTGAACGCCCGCGCGTCGTTGCCGTTCACGATCACGCCGCGCATCTCCCCGCCCGCGTCGGCGAGGTCACCCATCGCCCAGCTGTCTCGTGCGAACCGGGCCTCGAACTCCGTCGCGGCGTACGTCGGCGCGAAGTGGAAATCGAAGGCCGCGTGCCCCGAGTCGCTCGGCTCGCCGTCTTCATCGAACGTGCGGACCGCCGAGCCGTACCCCTTGCCCTCGGGCGAGAGCGCGATCTCGATCTCGGCGCCCACGCCGTGCTCGCCGTGCCCGGTGCCCGCGTTGCTGTCGGCATCGATCAGCAGACGCAGCGGCGTCCCCGACGCCTGCAGCGTGCGCGGTTCGTCGATCCGGAACCGCAGGTACACGTAGTCGTCATCGGCCACCGCCCGATGACCCACCGGCCAGTCGCCCGTGTCGCCGTCCACGCGGATGGAGGTTGGCCCTGGGTCGATCGCGCACGCGCCGAGCCCCGTGAGAAGCCCAGACAGTGCGGTCAACGCGGCGATGGCGGTGCGGTGCATGGATCGTCCCCCGGCCCGCACGACCCGCGGGCGTCCGCCGCGAGCGTAGCGGCACCGCCAGCGGCCGCCAAGGGCGAACTCACCCCCGCGCCCGAAGCCGCTCCGCGAGGGCTCGCACGAAGCCGTCGTCGGGCACGCCGTACGGGCGGAATTTCTCCTCGACGCCCGTCTCGTCCGAGTGGAAGATCGCCCGGTTCAGCCCGAGCCTGGACGCCCCGGCCGACTCGATGAGCTGCGAACTGTCCGCCGACGACATCTGCATGAGCGCCCGCTGCTCGAACTCGCCGACGCTCGAACGCTCGAGCGAGCGTGACAGGTTCGCGGCTGTATCGCACCAGCAGACCGTGAACACGCCGAGCCCCGGCCCCTCGCGAAGCACGTGTGCGAGCATCTTGTCCGGGCTCGCAGGCTTGTCCTCGTCGTCCATCGAGAACGAGAAATCATCCTCGGCGCGTCGCAGGGATCGCAAGCGGTGCAGGCCGTTGATGAGTACGAACACCGCCGGCTCACCGGTCTTGTTGCTCTCCTCGCGCTGCGTAACGATCTGATCGACGCCCGCGAGCGCGTCCGCCGCGTTGCGCCACCCGGCAAACGTGTGCTCGTGCGGCAGCGCTTCGGCGAACCGCTCGAGCGCGCCGAACCCGGGGTCATCCTCGGGTGTGCCGTCGAGGATCACGAACCGCGCTGAGCCCGCACCCGAGACGCCGTGCTGCGCCGCGAGCGAGAGCAACACGCCGGACATCATCCCGAGGGCCGTCTCCGATTGCTGCCCGATGATGAGCAGGTTCGAGCCCGAGCGCCGGCGGAGCGTTGCGCCCGCCGCGTCCTTGATCGCGACGGGATCGCCCACCCAGGCCCGGGGCGCGGGCAGCGCTGCCGTCGGCGCGCCGCCCGACGCCGCCTTCTCGAGCGCCGCGCTCGTCTCCAGCCGCGCCGCGGCGTTGCCCTCAAACACGATCGGGGGCTCGAACGTCACGCCCCGCTCGCGCGCCAGATTCGCGACGCGCGCCAGCCCGCCGTCGCGGTCCTTGTCGCTCAGCCACGACGTCTGGAACGGCGTGTTGCCCTCGACCAGGCCGCCCGCGTCGTTGTAGATCGCCTCGCCCGGGCGCGTCAGCAGGCGCGCCGCGCCATTGTCCTCGCTCAAAATCAGATAGCTGTCCGTCTCCGAGCACTGCAGCGCGATCCGCACGCCCATCTGCCCGACCGTCGAACGCGCCAGCGTGTACGCCCCGCTGAGCGTCTGCGACCCCAGCAGCACGTGGATCCCGAACGCCCGGCCCTGCCGGACCAGCCGATCGAGCAGCAGCGCCGCGTCCTGCGCGATCCGGTCGTCCTCGACGAAGAACTCCTGGAACTCGTCGATCACCAGCATGATCCGCGGCATCCGGTGCCCGGGCTTCGCCTCGCGGAACGCGCCGATCGACTGCGCCCCGACCTCGCGGAACAGGTCGCCCCGCGTCTTGAGCTCCTCGTCGAGGCGTTGCAGCACGCTGAGCCCGAACTCACGGTCGGACTCGATCGCGACCGCCCGGATGTGCGGGATCTCCCCGCCCGCGTACGCCTTGAACTCCACGCCCTTCTTGAAGTCCACGAGGTAGAACTCAAGCTCGTCCGGGCTGTGCCACATCGCCGCCGCCGTGATCATCACGTGCAGGAGCGTGGACTTGCCCGAGCCCGTCTTGCCCGCGATGAGCGCGTGCTGGCTCGTGCCCTTGCCAAGGTTCAGCTCGTGCACACGCGTCGCGCCCGACTTGCCGAGCGGCACGGCCACCTCGCTCGCGCTCGATCGCGTCCAGAGCTGGTCGTCCTCTGGCGCGATGGTGCGGAAGGGAACCTCGACGCGCCCCGCCTCGACGGACGCCGCGCCGACCTTCCGGATCAGCTCGTCGAAGACACGCTCCTCGGGCTCGTCGTCGAGGGTGAGAGGCACCTCGCCGAGCACGTCGTCCGCGATCGAGAACGAACCGTCGTCGCCCGCCCGGATCACCAACGCGTGGGCGCGCAGGTCGTCAAGATCCACGCCCTGGGGCGTGGGCTTGCCTGGGTCCGCGAGGATGATCGTGTGCACGCCGCACCGCGCGCCCGAGTCGGCGATGCTCGCGAGCCGACGCCCCGCCTCGTCCGTGAAGTTCGCCGGGAAGTCCGCGACGACGAGGTAGCGGTACGGCTCGGCGATCTCGCCCGCCACCTCGTTGTACGCCTCGATCGTCGCGTACTCGTCGCGCAGGTACTTCTGAATGACGGTCTCCATGTGCTCCGTCAGATCCGTCAGGCGCTGCTCGATGTGACGCTGCTCGGTCCAGATCCGCGCGTTCACGAGCGCCGGGTCATGGTCCGTCAGGCGCATGAACCCCGCGAAGCTCTGCCCGAGCCCGACGGGGTCCAGGATCGTGAACCGCACCCGCCCCGGCGGATACCCCGCGAGCAGCCGCGCCATCGCGACGCGCACCGCCGCGAGCGCCCGCGGCCGTGCCGCGTCGCCCGCCTCAATCAGCAGCGACCCACGCCCGGGCAGATCGATCGCCGCGGGCAGCTCGAAGCTGGTCGAAAAATCCCCGAGCAACCCGGGATCGCTCGGCAGCCCGCCCGGCATCCTCGCGCCCGAGACCTTCAGCCGCCCGACCGTCGCGCCGGGCGCCGGCGAGACCGGCGGCACCCACCCGCGCCAGCTCGGCGACGACCACGACGGGAACGCCGCCGCGACCTCCGATTCGACCTCCTCGCCCGTCGAGCTGACGCGCGTCATCCCCGAGAGCCACGCGTCCTTCATCGCGGCGTGGGCCTTGTCGTACGCCTCGAGCGCTTCGCGCTCGATCCTCTCGTACGTCGCAAGCGCGGTGCGCGTCGAGGACTCGTGCTCGGCCTCCGCCGCTGCCCTGTGCTCGGCGGCCTTCTCGTTCATCTCCGTGGTGCTCGAATCGCGTTTCTCCGTGATGGCACGCGTCTCGGTGTCGAAGGCCTCTCGGAGTGCCGCGGCCTCATCGTCGAGCTGCTGCGTCGCCTGCGAACGCGTCATCGCGTGCTTGGTCTGCGCAGATTCCAGCTCCTTGTTGCGCCGACTTGTCAGGTTCGCGAGCTCGGTCTCGTTCGTGAGGGTGAACCGTTCCATCGCGGTGCCGGCGAGTGACCGCGCCCGAGCCGCGTGCGTCAGCACGCCAGACGCCGCCCCCGAGATCTGCCCCCGCGCGACGCGTGACGCATGGAACGCGAGCCCGCCCAGCGCCGCGCCGACCAGGACACCCGCGACGATGGGCCAGAGAAGCGACGACCACCCGATGGCGAACCCGACGCCGGCCGCCACCCCGAGCGCCAGGATCGGCGGCGCCGCCGCGAGCACGCCCGCGCGCGCGAGCTTGGGCAGCGTCAGCTTCCGAGCCGCATCGAGCGCCGCGCGGGCCTCTTCGATCTGCTCATCGAGCGCCGCCTTTGCGCCGGGCCCGTCGAGTTCCGCAAGCCCGGGGTCTTCGGGCGCCGGCTCGGGTGTTGGCTGCGCGGGAGCCGCGAGCGTGAGTGCTTCCGCTTCGAGCTTCTCGATGTCCGACAGGGACCCCTTCATCGATGCGTGCAACTCCTTGAGCTGCGCGCGCAATCGGGGCGAGGCGCCCTCGACGACCGTCTCGGCGAGCCATTGGGCCTCCCGGAACGACGCCTCAATTTTCTCCAGCACGTCCGCCCGCCGCCGCTTCAAGTCGTTGGACGCCCGCTCGTACCGCGCCTTCGCGGGCCCGATCGCCTCGGCGTGCCGTGTCTCGATCTGCTCCGTCCGCTTGGCGATCTCGTGCTCGAGCTGACGGAGCCTCGCCGCGAGCCGCTCGTCCGCCTCGCGCGTCGCCTCGTCGCGATCACGCGTCGCCGCCCTGAGCGCCTCGTCGCGCTCGGCGGTCATGGTCTTCTCGGCCTCAGCGCGCGCCGCGCACAGGCGTTCCATGTCCGCGACCAGCTTGCGCGTGCGCACCATCCAGGGTTCGACGCGCGACCACGACCGGTCATCACGCTTCGAGTCGGTCTGTTTGTGTGACGCCCGAGTCATTCGGCCCCTATTCGCACGCCTGCCTCGCCCGTTCCACGACGGACGCCAGCTTCTCGATCGCCTCGGCCGACTGCCGCACGTGCCGGTCCACCGGATCTATAAAGCGTTTCTCGAACGCGTCAGCGTTCGAGTCGTCCCACACGTCGCGCAGCCGGTCCCACTTGCCCAGCAAGTCCCGACGCGCATCCAGCAGCATCCCACGCCCAACACCCAGGCTCACGCGTCACCCCCGTCCGATTGTTGATCCGCGTCGTCGCCCGAATCTTCGGGCAGCCTCGGCGCGGGCTTACCGGACTCGGGCCCGCCCACCGCGAGGTACGCGTCGATCGCGTCCGCCATCGAGTTCAACGCCGCGATCGCCCGGTCCATATCCGACCGCGCAAACCAGCTGAGCCCGGACGTCGCCCCCCGGAACTCCTCGAGGGCCTTGTCCACGACGCGGACCCACCGCTGCGTCTCCTGCAGCTTCGCCTCCGCGTGCGCGAGATCCCGCTTCGCCTTGCGCAGCGCCAGCTCCGCGTCCACCGTGGACCGCTGCTCGTCCGGGTTGAGCGGCCGCTTGGACTCGAGCGTGGACCGCGCCCGCGTGACAAGCTCCTGCCGGCGCTGGATCTGCCGCTTCCAGTGGGGGAGCCGGTCGTTGCGCACCCAGTCCGCCATCCGGCTCGCGGTCGCCTCGGCGGTCATGAGCCCAGTCAGCGCTTCGTCGCGGAATTCAACCAGCGCGGGCACGAACCCGCGCAGCGCCCCGGTCTCCGTGATGCGTGCCGACTCGCCCATGCCAATCACCGCTGACGCAAATACTCCTCGATCCGGTCCGCCTTGCGCAGCAGGAACGGGATCTGCTCGCTCGCGCTCTCGGCGAACCGCTGCAGCTGCCGCATCGTCTGGTCGAACTCGTCGGCAAACTTCGCGTGCTCCTGGTCCCGCCAGGTCTGCCCCAACGCCACCATCTGCCCCTGCAGCGACTGCATCGAGCCCTGCAACGACCCATTGAACTTCTTCAACGCCTGGGCGAACCGGCGGATCTCTTCCGGGTCAGCAACGGCCTTGGCCATGGGCACCTCCTGGGGGCTCTTCCGGGCCCTCCGGGCCCACGCAAGACCATACCATCCGCCCCATGCCCTCAACGGATCTGATCATCTTCGATTGCGACGGCGTGCTCGTGGACTCCGAACGGGCCACCACACGCCTGCTCGCCGAGGTCATCACCGAGTTCGGCCTGCCCACCAGCGTGGACGACGCCATCCGGCTCTACAAGGGCACCGACCTCTCCGTGATCGTCGAGAGGGTCAGCGCGGAGCTGGGCAAGCCCGTGGACGGCATCGTCGAGGTTTACCGGGGCCGCATGTACGCCGAGCTCGCCGCCGACTGCCCCCCGATCGCCGGCGCCCCCGAAGCCCTGGACGCCGTGGACGCCGCCGGCCTCGCCTGGTGCGTCGCCTCGAACGGACCCCGGAAGAAGATCGAGACCACGCTCACCGCCTCCGGGCTCATGCCCCGCGTGCCCGCGTCGCGGGTTTTTAGCGCGTACGAAGTGGGCGTCTGGAAGCCCGAGCCCGGGCTGTTCCTCAAAGCCGCCGAGCAGCTCGGGACCGACCCTGCGTCGTGCGTGGTGGTGGAGGACTCCAAGTCGGGCGTCGCCGCGGGCAAGGCGGCCGGCATGCGCGTCATCGCCCACGCCGACCTCACGCCGGGCGATCAGCTCCTCGACGCCGGCGCGGATGTCGTCATCGATTCCATGCACGACCTCGCGGACGCGCTGGGCATCACCGCCACACGAACAACGGAAGGGTCGCGATGAACACCGCCACCGTCCGCATCGGCACCGAGCCGTTCGTCACCTCCGTCAAGTCCGAAGCCCACGAGATCGTCGTGGACGAGCCCGCCGATCTCGGGGGCGCTGACGCCGGGCCCGACCCCTACGGCCTCCTCCTCGGCTCCCTCGGGTCGTGCAAGGCGATCACCGCCTCGATGTACGCCAAACGCAAGGGCTGGCCCCTCGAAGCCATCGAGGTTGACCTCACCCACACCCGCCACGACGACCACGAGACCATCGACGTCACCGTCCGGGTCATCGGCGACCTCGACGAGAAGCAACGCGCCCGCCTGATCGAGATCGCCGGCAAGTGCCCCGTCGAGAAAACCCTCCGCGGCGACCTGCGCATCAATGTCACCGCCGAGTGATCACCCGCCCAGTTTCACGACCAGGTCGTTCACGACGTCCTTGACGCCGTCGTTGATGTCCGAGAGCGACGCCGAGTTCCCGAGGTAGTCCACGACGGTCCCGTCGGGCTGCGTCGTCGTGAACGCCTCATCGGAATGGAAGACGTTGAGCGCCGAGTCGTAACGCCACCCGTGCGTCCCCGCGCCCGCCGCGACGCCGTCGATCCGCACCGTCGCAAGCCCGTTCAATGCGTTGACCGGCATCGACCGCACGTACGGCCCGAAGATCCCAGACCCGTCGGGCGTCCCCGTGTCGTCCGTGGTGGAGGTCAGGCGGGCGCTGAGCGTGCCCGCATCGACCTTCCCGCCCGCCATCAGGCGTCCGATCCGCAGCCCCGAGTGCTCCGCGGCGAACATCTCCGTCGCCTTCTGCAGCGTCCCCATGTCCGCCACCACGCGCCGCTCCTTCGCGGTCTGGCTATACCCCGACACGCGCGGCACCGCGATCGCCGCGATGATCCCCGCGATCACCACCACGATCACCAACTCGATCATCGAGAACGCGCGGCCCATGCGAACAGACCATCGGAATCCGGGGCTGTCTGGTCAAATCGCACGCGCCGAGATCTTGGCTCACGCGCGCCCCGTGCGTTCTCGGGGTCAGCCGCAGGCGCGGACGCGTCCGAGAACGCTCACCACACCCGGCGCGACGCCCACGGCGCCGCGACCCGACCGATCATCACCGCGATGCCCGTCTTGAGCACCATCCCCGGCATGAAGATCACGCACCCGTGGTAGAACGCATCCCACCACGTGATCGCGTCCCCCGCGAGCCAGTACCGACGCGAGATCCACAGCCACGGCACCCCGATGCCGAAGATCACCGCGTGCCCCGCGAGCATGGACGCGATCATCGCGCCCCACCCGCGGATCGTCCCGTCGCGCCGCCGGATGATCCCCACGATCACCGGCTGGCACGCCGCGAACCCGGCGAGGTACCCCGCCGTCTGCCCAAGGAACGTGCCGAGCCCGTACCCGCCATCAGAAAACACCGGGTACCCGACCGCGCCGAGCGCGAGGTACCCGACCATGCTCAACAGCCCCAGCCGGGGCCCGAGGCACACCGCCGCGAGCACAACCGCGAGCGTCTGCAGCGTCACGGGCACGCCGAACTTCCCGACCGGGATCGCGATCGTCGCGCCGATCCACGGCAGGATCATGAACGTCAGCACGCCCCCGAACCGCAAGAGCGCCGTGATGAGCTCATCAGAGATCCCCGGGTGCTCGGCCGCGATGTCCCGTGCCCGCTCATGCATGCGTCGCGATGATACGCTCGGCGTATGACCGACCTGCTCACCCTCGCCGCCGACACCGGCGTCCGCCCCGAGGACGTCGCGTTCCTCTCACTCGCCGGGCTCACCGCCCTGCTCACACTCACGACGCTCGAGGTCGTCCTGGGCATCGACAACGTCGTCTTCATCTCCATCCTCGCGGGCAAGCTGCCGGAAGACAAGCAGGGCAAGGCCCGAACCGTCGGCCTCCTGCTCGCGATGGTCATGCGCCTCGCCCTTCTCGGCGCGGCCTACTGGGTCGTCAAGCTCTCCGAGCCCTTCTTCCACCTCCCCTGGCCCACCGAGACCATCACCAACGACGCGGGCGAAGCCGTCACCCGGGGCATCGGCATCTCCGGCAAGGACATCCTCCTCCTCCTCGGCGGCCTCTTCCTGATCGCCAAAGCCACCTGGGAGATCCACCACATGGTCGAGGACGGCGGCGCCCACGCCAACGACCCCGAGGTCCGCCCCGGGATGACGCGCAAGGCCGTCTCCTTTGCGTCGGTCCTCACCCAGATCCTGATGCTCGACCTGGTCTTCTCCATTGACTCGGTCATCACCGCCGTGGGCATGACGAGCAACTACTGGATCATGGCGACCGCCGTCGTCATCTCGATCGCCGTCATGCTCGCCTTTGCCGGCCCGATCAGCCGCTTCGTCAACACGCACCCGACGATGAAGACCCTGGCACTCGCCTTTTTGATCCTCATCGGCGTCCTCCTCGTCGCCGACGGCGTGCACCAGCACCTCGACCGCGGGTACGTCTACTTCGCGATGGGGTTCGCGCTCGCGGTTGAGCTGGTGAACCTCAAGGCGGGATCACGGCGCAAGAAGAAGACGGCCTCCGCGTCGCACTGAGATTCGAACGGGCCCGGTATCAAGTACGAGCCGCGAGCGGGAGCGAGCGGTCTTGCATATCAGATCCGCTCGCTCCCGCTCGCGGCTCGTGGAGTTTTTCCGGTCAGTCCTGCGCGAGCGCCTCGAGGAACTGCTCCCCAAACGCATCGAGCTTCGCCTGCCCAACGCCCTTCACGTGGAGCATCTCGGACCGCGTCGCCGGACGGATCCGAATCATCTCTCTCAGCGTCGTGTCCGTGAAGACGAGATAAGGCGGGTGCCCGTTCTCTTCGGCAATCGAACGTCGAAGCTCGCGGAGCTTCTCGAACATCGCCCGCTCATCCGCGCTCAACGGCTTGAGCTCCGCGTCGCTCGCCCGGCGCTTTCGCCGTTCGCTCCGCATCGTCCCCGTGCCCAATGGCTTGGCGAGGGTGATCTCATCCTCGCCCTTCATCACCGCCACGCCGCGCGGGCCGAACCGCAGCGTCTCGAAGTGCCCATCGACGGCCCGCTCCAGCGCCTCCGCCGCGACGAGCTGGTCGATGTACGCCATGACCTCCATCTTGCGCCGATCGCTGAGCATCCCGTGCACGCTCAGCTCATGATGCCCGCGCTCACGGATCCGCTCGCTATCCGAACCACGCACCACATCCGCCACGTGCGCCGCGCCGAACCGCTGGTCCGTCCGAGCCACGGCGCTCAGGATCACCTGTGCGATCCGCTTCGACTCGCGTTCCGCCTCCGTCTCGCCCAGGCACACATCGCACGCCCCGCACGCGTGCCTGCCCTCGGGCGGCGTGTACGCCTGCCCGAAGTGCTCGCTCAGCTGCCGGTGCCGGCAGTCCATCGATGACACCAGGCGGCGCATCTCCCGCACGAGCTGGAGCTGTGCCTGCGTCGCACCGTCGTCCGCCCCGTACTCCTCGCCCGAGCGCCGGATGAGCCGCTCCCACCGCGCCCCGTCCGAGGGTGAGTAGAGCAGCAAGCACTCCGCCGCCAGCCCGTCGCGCCCCGCGCGCCCGGTCTCCTGCTGGTACGCCTCGATCGATTTGGGCATCGCCGCGTGCACCACCAGCCGCACGTTGGACCGGTCGATCCCCATCCCGAACGCGACCGTCGCGACCACCACATCGAGGGATTCGTTGGTGAACCGCTCCTCCACGTCGTGCCGCTTGCGCGCGTCGAGCCCCGCGTGGTACGCCTCGGCGTTGAGCCTCTTGCCCCGCAGCGCCGCCGCGAGCTCCTCCGTGTCCTTCCGGCTCAGGCAGTACACGATCGTCCCGCCGCCCTCGCCCGCGCGCTCGTGCCGCGCGACCGCTTCGGCGATCTGCTCCGCCGCGCCATCACCGCCCCGGCGCGCCCGAACGCGGTACGTCAGGTTCGGCCGGTCGAACGTCCCGACGAGCACATCGGGATCGCGCAGCCCGAGCTGCAGCGCGATGTCCTCGCGCACGCGCGGCGTCGCCGTCGCCGTGAACGCCTGCATCGCAACCCCCGGCACCACCTCGCGCACCTCCGCGAGCCGCCGGTACTCCGGCCTGAAATCGTGCCCCCATTGTGAGATGCAATGGGCTTCGTCCACCGCGATCGCGCCCAGCCGCCCGTTGTCGCCCAGCGTCGCCAGCAATGACATGAACCCCGGCGTCACCACACGCTCCGGCGCCGCCAGCAGCAGGTCGATCTCACCCGAGATCAGCTTCTCACGGATACCGCGAGCCTCCTCGGCGTCCACCGCCGAGTGCAGCGCCGCCGCCGCGTACCCGTTGAGCTCCAGCCCGCGCACTTGGTCGCGCATCAGCGCGATCAGCGGCGACACCACGACCGTCGCCTTTCCCGTCACGAGCGGCGGCACCTGGTAGCACAAACTCTTGCCCCCGCCCGTCGGCAGCACCGTCAGCGCGTCACGCCCCTCGACGCCCGCCGCGATCGACGCCGCCTGCAACGGGCGCAGCTCGTCGTACCCCCAGACGCGGCGCACCGCGTCGGACACACGCTCATCCACAGGCTCGAGGGTCCGCGTCTCCACCGTCGTCGAGCGTACACACCCCAGAGCGTGGGTGGGTGCTGTTCGGGCGTCAGAGCGACCCGAGCCCCCCGCCCCGGCCCGACCCCGACGAGCCGAATCGGCTCAGCACCCACGTCCCCAGCGCCCCGCCCAGCACGACGCCCACGATCACGAGATAGAAGACCCAGTCGCTCATGCCCCGCCCATCGGCCGCAATCGCCGCCGCGTCGCCCGCGATCGCCCCGGAACCGCCAGAGGGGTGGTGATCGCGCCGCCGGCGCGCATAATCGGGGCATGACAATCGGACGTCGCCGCGCGCTCATCATCCTCGCCCTCACCGCTTGCCCAGCTTCCGCGGGCTCCACCTACCTCGCGCTGGGCGACTCCCTCGCCTGGGGCTACGAGAAGTTCACGCTCGACATCCTCCCCAACGCCGGCGACCAGGGCTACGTCTCCCTCTACGCCGACCACCTCGCGACCCGCAACGCCGGCGTCCGCCCGAACCTCATCAACCTCGGCGTCCCCCAGGAAACATCCACATCCTTCTTCACCGGCGGGCAACTCGGGCAACTCCTGAACACCAACTACCCCGGGCAGGGCACGCCGAGCCAGCACGACCTGATGCTCCAGGCGATCGCCGACGAACACGCCGCGGGCAACACGATCGACCACGTCACCCTGCACCTGGGCGTCAATGACTTCCTCTCCCTCGCCGACGGCGACTTCCTCACACTCCCCCCCGCGCAGCAGTTCGGGCAGGTCCTCGAGGTTTTCGACGACATGATCGGCAACCTCACCCTCGCGCTCGACGACCTCAACACCCTCGCGCCCGAAGCGCAGGTCATGGTCATGGGCTACTACGACCCCTACGCCCTCTTCGCCGATCACCCCGAACTTGACCCCAGCCCGACCGGCGACGGCGTGCTGCTCGCCGGCATCTCCGCCGACATCGCGCCGATCCTCAACGACGTCCTCGAAGCGCTCGCGGGCGACTACGACGCCACGTTCGTCCCCATCGCCGACCGCTTCGCCGGGCGCGAAGCCGAGCTCACACTCATCACCGAGCTCGACCGCGGCACGCCCAACATCCACCCGACCCAGCTCGGCTACCAGACCATCGCGGACGCCCTGATCGCCGTCCCCGCGCCGGGACCCGGCGCGGTGCTCGCGTTCGCGGCCCTCACCGCCACCCGCCGCCGGCGAGTCACGCACAACAGGACGACGCGATGAACAAGGCACGCCTGCTCGCCGCCGCGACGCTGTCCCTCGCCACCGCCGCCCACGCCACCATCACGCTCACCGACGGCGACGCCGTCTTCACCATGCGCGACGGAACCTTCACCGGCGGCAACTGGGCCGGCGACCTTTTCGTAGACGACTCGGGCGACGACCACCTCTTCCGCAACCAGTGGTATTACCGCTCGCAGATCAACTCCTTCGAGCACGAACTGGGCTCGGACAACAACACCGCCGAGGGCGCCACGGGCAACACCGGGTTCATCGAGTGGGCCGAGGGCGGCTTCGAGTGGCGCCTTGACCTCACGCTGACCGACACCGGCGCCGGCACGGCCCGCGTCGATCAGGTCATGAGGATCTCGAACGTGTCGGGAGAAGCACGCACGATCACGATGTTCAACTACTCCGACATCGAGTTCGGAGGCTTCCTCGAGCCCAACACCGCCAAACGAGACGCCGACGGGTTCACCGTCAACAACCTCTCGATCCCCGACCGCGTCGCGAAGCACCTCGACTTCGGCGCCGCCGACGCCTGGCAGCTCGCCGACGCGAACGACATCATCGACGAGCTCGAGGACTTCGACGCCGACGTGCTGACCAACACAAACACGATCGCCTTCGACGACATGTCCGGCGCGTTCCAGTTCGACCTGTCCATCCCCAACGGCCGGTCGCTGACCGTGATCACCGCCATCGAGATCGTCCCCGTCGGCGGCTGCAACGCCGCGGACCTCGCCGAGCCCCTCGGCACGCTCAACGTGGACGACATCGACGCCTTCGTCGCCTCGTTCCTCGCATCGGACCCCGACGCCGACTGCGACGGCTCGGGCGTGCTCAACGTGGACGACATCGACTGCTTCGTCGCCGCGTTCCTCGCCGGGTGCGGGTGAACCGCGCGGTCAGGACGCACGCGCCCGGTGTCCGGGCGCGACGGCAAAGCCGCGCTCCCGGAAGGCCAGGACCGCATGAACCCGGCACCGGACCCGCGGGCGCACGACGTGACGCCCACGGGCGTGTCGCCGTCGATCGATCGGTCCGCACCCCGCGCTGCCCGGAGGGCCGGCGGCGTGGCTTGACAAATACCATAGGGGGGTATAGTATGTGGGCAATGGGGGGTACGCAGCCCGCACCCAACGCCACCACCAACCGAAGGGTGCCCCCCATGAGTCTCGAGAAGAAATCAACCCGCAACATCAAGATCGACGGCATGTCCTCGCAGGCCGACGTGACCAAGGTCACCGGTGCCCTCAAGGTCGTGAGCGGCCTGTCGAACCAGACGGTCAAGGTCGGCTCCGCCACGATCCAGGCGGACAAAGCCGGGACTGACGCCGCGTGCAAGGCGATCTCCGGCGCGGGCTTCAAGGCGCACGAGGTCGCCACGACCAAGTAATCGGCCACTACGGGCCCACCCCGTGTGGGTCTCGCTGCGAGCGCCGGGAGGGTAGAGAGATGGCTCGCAAGTCACGAGCACGCAGCGCCACGGGCACGCCACCGGGCGACCAACTCGATTCCACTGGCCGCCCGGCCGCCGCGGACATCCCGGCGTCCCGGGCGGCCAACGTGAAACAACTCCGCCGCGCCCGCGGGCAGGTCGAGGGGATCGAACGCATGATCCTCGATGGCCGCTCGTGCGTGGACGTGATCACCCAGATCACCGCCGCGCGCGCCGGGCTGCTGGTCGTCGCCAAAGCCCTGCTTCAGGAACACCTGCTGGCCTGTCACCACGCGGCGGTCGCCGACGGCAACGTCAAGGCCGACGCCATGTACCAGGAACTGGTCAATCTCGTCGCCAAGATGGCGAAATGAACACACCGCACCGCGGATCTGTTCAGAGATCGAGCCGGCGCACCATCACCACGTGCGCCCCGATGCCCTCGATCTCGAACTCGCCGCCGTGTTGCTCAAACCCAAGCTTCGCGTAATACCCCGCCGCGCTCGTCCGCGCGTTGCACCACGCGAGCGCCGGCGGATCGTCGCCCTCCGCCGCGATCGCCAGCCCGCGCTCCACCATGGCCCGCCCGATCCCCCGCCCCCGGTGCCCAGGCAGCACCGCCATGCCGCGGATCCGCACCCCGGGCTCGTCGCCCTCTGGCATCGGCTCGCGGGAGAACGACGCGACGCCGACGAGATCGTCATCCACGCGCACGCCGAGGTGAAACGAATCCGGGTGCTCGTCGAGCGGATACACACACGCCTCGGGCGGCTGGTTGGGGCGCAGCACAGCCCTCCTGAGCGCGCGCGTCGCGTCCGCCCGCACCGGCGTGATCTTCGTTGTGCCAACCGGATCCACGCCCCGCTCAGAGCCTGAGCCTGGGGTTGCCGCTCAAATGCCTCGCGCGTCGGCGCTGCCGACCGGTTAACCCGAGCACGACGGCGACGCACAGCACCGCCGCGAGCACCTGCAGGAGGGACCCCACCGGGTTCAGCCACGCGCCGATCATCTCGAACGGTGGGCCCTTGCGCGCCATCATGGACCCGAAGTTGCCCGCGATCGTCCCGAAGATCCACGCCGCCCACCACCCGGGCAGCAACGCCCCGACCCGCCCCATCGGCCAGTCCTCGGGCGACGCGCTGTCCCACAACGGATCGCTCGCGAGCCAGACCTCACGCAACGCGCGGTAGGGCATCCACAGGTGCGCGAAGGGCACGAAGTACCAACCCACGGCCATGCCCGGCGAGTCGGCGAACCCACGCCCGCCCAACGCCCGGGCGTTCACCGCGACGCGGTACGTCCACACGCAGAACGTCACGATGATGGGAACGTACACCGCGAGCTGCCCGAGCCCCGAGAGCCCCCGGAGCAGCACGCCGACGTCCGCGAGGGATTGATCCCGCGCGCCACCGAGCCCGCCGTATCCGATCAGCTGCACCACCGCCCCGCCCAGCGACACAAGCTCAAGCGGCACGTAGCAGGCCAGCAGCACCGACACGACGACCGCCAGCGCCCCGATGCCCTTGAGACGCTCCGGCTCGCCCACACGGGATGCCGCGTCGGTGTCCATCAGGTCACGCAGGCTGCTTCGCCTCGTTCAGCTTCTTCCGGATCACCGTCTGCAAGATCCCACCGTTCCGCGCGTACTCAATCTCCACCGCTGTATCCAACCGCAGCCGCGCATCGAACGTCGTCTTCTCGCCCTTCGGGCACGTCGCCGTGATCGACACGCTCATCCGCGGCTCGATCGAGTCGGGCAGCGCGATGTCGTACGTCTCGTCGCCCAACAAGCCAAGCGACTCGGCCGTCTGCCCGCCCGTGAACTCGAACGGCAGCACGCCCATAAACACCAGGTTGCTCCGGTGGATCCGCTCGAAGCTCGTCGCGATCACGGCCTTCACGCCCAGCAGCATCGTCCCCTTGGCCGCCCAGTCGCGGCTCGAGCCCATGCCGTAGTCCTTGCCCGCCACGACGACCAGCGGCACGCCCGCCTTCTTGTAGTCCATCGCCGCGTCGTAGATGTACTCGACCGGAGCGTCCTTCAGGCCCGAGCCCTTCGTGAAATTCCGCGTCCACCCGCCCTCGGGCTGCTTCCCGCCCTCGGCCGCGATCTTGTTCTTCACGCGCACGTTCGCGAACGTCCCGCGCGTCATCACCCGGTCGTTGCCGCGCCGGCTGCCGTACGAGTTGAAGTCCTTCGGGGCCACGCCCGCGCCGATCAGGTACTGCCCCGCCGGCGTCTCCGGCTCGATCCGTCCCGCCGGCGAGATGTGATCCGTCGTGACCGAGTCACCCAAGAGCGCCAGGCACCGCGCGCCCCGGATCGTGCCGAAGCCCGGCGACTCCTGCGTCATCCCCTCGAAGAACGGCGGGTTCTGGATGTACGTGCTCGAATCCTCCCACGGGTACAGCTCGCTCTCGGACACCGGCACCCGATTCCATGTCTCGTTCTCCTCGTACACCTTCGCGTACTTCTCGACGAACTGGTCGCGCGTCAGCGCGCTCTCCACGCACGCCCGAACCTCCGCGTTCGTCGGCCAGATGTCCTTGAGGTACACGTCCTTGCCGTCGGGCGTCGTCGCGATCACGTCGTTCTGCAGATCGATGTCCACCGTCCCCGCGATCGCGTACGCCACCACCAGCGGCGGGCTCGCCAGGTAGTTGGCCTTCACCGCCGGGTGCACACGCCCCTCGAAGTTGCGATTGCCCGACAGCACGCTCGCGCACGCCAGGTCGCCCGCCTCGATCCCCGCCTCGATCTCCGGCGGCAGCGGCCCCGAGTTCCCGATGCACGTCGTGCACCCGTACCCCACCAGGTGGAACCCCAGCGCCTCCAGGTCGTCCGTCAGGCCCGCACGCTCGTAATACTCCGTCACGACCTTGGAACCGGGCGCGAGCGACGTCTTCACCCACGGCTTGCGGCTCAGACCCAGCGCGTTCGCCTTCTTCGCCACCAGACCCGCCGCGATCATCACGTCCGGGTTCGAAGTGTTCGTGCAGCTCGTAATCGCCGCGATCACGACGCTCCCGTGCGTCAGCGGCACCCTCTGCCCGACCCGCTTCGGGTGGCTCGCCTCCGTGAGCGCGACCTCCACGACCTCCTGCCCCGCGTCGCGCTTCGGCTCGGGGTTCACCGGCTCGTCCGTCACGTCGCCGCCCTCGCCCGCCCAACGGTTCAGGTTGACGGCCTCGCTGGGCACCCGCTTGCCGAACGTGTCCACCAGGTCCTTGTGCCACTGTGCCTTCATGTTCGACAGCGCGATCCGGTCCTGCGGCCGCTTCGGCCCCGCCAGCGACGGCACCACCGTGCTCAGGTCCAGCTCCAGCACGCTCGCGAACGCCGGCTCGGGCGTCTCCTTCGTCCAGAAGAACCCCGACGCCTTCGCCCACGCCTCCGTCAACGCGACCTCGTCGGCGCTCTTGCCCGTGAAGCGCAGGTACTCGATCGTCTTCGCGTCGATCGGGAAGAAGCCGCACGTCGCGCCGTACTCGGGCGCCATGTTCGCGATCGTCCCACGGTCCGGGACGCTCAGCTCGCCCATGCCGTCGCCGAAGAACTCCACGAACTTCTCGACCACGCCGTGCTCACGCAGCATCTGCGTGACGGTCAGCACCAGGTCCGTCGCCGTCGCGCCCTCCGGCAGCCTCCCCTTGAGCTTGAACCCGACCACCTCCGGCGTCAGCATGTACACCGGCTGACCGAGCATCACCGCCTCGGCCTCGATCCCACCCACGCCCCAGCCGAGGACGCCCAACGCGTTGATCATCGTCGTGTGCGAGTCCGTGCCCACGAGCGAGTCCGGGTAGACCACCGTCTCGCCGCCCACGCTCTTCGTGAGACACCCGCGCGCCAGATACTCCAGGTTCACCTGGTGCACGATGCCGGTCGCGGGGGGGACGGCCCGGAAGTTGCTCAGCGACTCCTGGCCCCACTTCAGGAACGTGTAGCGCTCGTTGTTCCGCTCGAACTCCTTCTCCGCGTTGATCGTCAGCGCCACCCGCGTCGCGAAGTCATCCACCTGCACCGAGTGATCGATCACCAGGTCGCACTGCACCTCGGGGTTGATCTGAGACGCGTCGCCGCCCAACGCCTTCATCGCGTCGCGCATCGCCGCCAGGTCCACCACGCACGGCACGCCCGTGAAGTCCTGCAGCACCACCCGCCCGGGCATGAACGGCATCTCGACCGCGTTCACGTTCCCCGCGTCGTACACCGCGAGCCCCGCGACGTCGTCGTTGGTCACCACGAACCCGTCGATGTTCCGCAGCATGGCCTCCAGCAGCACCCGGATCGAGAACGGCATCCTCGACACCCCCGGGAACGAGCCCGCCAGCGCCGTCGGGTTGTAGTACGTGAAGCTCTTGCCGTTGACGCTGAGGGTCTCACGGGAATTGAACGGGTCGGCTGACATGGCGTGCTCCTTCGTGCCCGGGCCAGTCCTCGGGCTGCTCTAGTATCGGCGGCATCATGGAATAGAACAAATCAATAGAAATAACGCCATTGATCAAATTTCTCAATGAATTGCGTCGGGCCTCGGCGTCTCGTTCAACACGGATCAGGCGGCCCCCCGCCCCATCCGCCCCGCCCCTCGCATGAAAGTTCCTTCACACGCGACAGTTATGATTTTCGCCGGTCGCCGGGACGGGCCCGGCGGCGTCCGTCCACACAGGAGTCCTCGCCATGCTCGGTCTCGCCATCACGTTCCTCATCATCGCCATCATCGCCGGCATCCTCGGGCTCTCCGGCATCGCCGCGATCTCGAGCCAGATCGCCTGGATCCTCTTCGTCGTCTTCCTGATCCTCTTCATCCTCTCCATGGTCGCCCGAGCCCTCCGCGGCAAGAGCGTCGTCTAACGCCCGTCAACCGGTCGCCGAGAGCAACGCCCGCTCAAACGCGGCCGCCGCCGGGCTCGGCGTCCGGTCACGCCGGCGCACCACCGCAAGCTGGCGCGTGACCTTCCCGTCCCGGCACGTCACGCCCTGCGCGCTCGCCTCGAGCGCGAACCGGGAGACAAACCCGACGCCGATCCCCGCGCGCACCATCTGCTCGATCGACTGGATCGAACGCACCTCCATCACCACATCCAACGTCACCCCGTGCGCGCCCGCCGCCTCATCGATCACGCCGCGCACCGCGCTGCCCGCCTCGAACCCCACGACCGGCTCGCCCGCCAGGTCCGACCACCGGAACGACTTCCGCCCG
>JAUHXM010000165.1 GCA_030426605.1 Phycisphaerae bacterium
CCCGACGAGACGCCCGACGCCGGCCCGTCGCCGCGCGCTTAGAGACGCCCGAACACCCGCCTATGCCGGGAATCGAGGTTCGGCAGCCCCTCCGTGGGTGTCCCAGCCCCTAGGACGTGTCTCCCAAAGCGCGCTGTCGAGGTTGAGAGACTGTAGGGCGTGGCGGGGTTTCATCATGTCGAGGTGTGGATCGCGGATCTTGAGGAGGCTCGGGCCGAATGGGGCTGGCTGCTTCGCGAGCTCGGCTTCGAGCGCGAGGGCGAGTGGCCCGAGGGCGAGTCGTGGGCCGCTGGCGGCGCGTATCTGACGCTCACGACCTCCCCGAACCTGTCCGCCGCAACGCACGATCGGAGGGCGCCTGGTGTGAACCATCTCGCATTCAAGGCGGGCGCGCCCTCCCGTGTCGACGCGATCATGGCTCGGGCGGAGCAGCACGGCTGGCAGCCGTTGTATCAGGACCGGTATCCGCTTGCGGGAGGCCCGGATCACTACGCCGGCTGGCTGGAGAACTCCGCCGGATTCAAGGCAGAGGTCGTCGCCGAGGAGTCGTGATGATCGTCATGTGGTGGCCTTGAGCCAGAGCGTGATCGCGCGGAGGACGACACCGCCGCGGTAGGTGAGCGCGAGCTTGTCGTATCGGGTGGCGAGGCCGCGCCATTGCTTGGTGTCGTTGAACCCTCGCTCGACGACGTTGCGGCCCTTGTAGTCGTCGTGGTCGTAGTCGACGGGGCGGCCGCCACGGGCACCACGACGTCTGCGATGACCCTGCTGATCGGCGGGCTCGGGGATGACCGCGACGATGCCTCGGGAGCGCAGGTGATGCCGTATCGCGCGAGATGAGTACGCTTTGTCGCCGCGCACCCGGTCGGGACGAGAGCGCGGCCGCCCCGGGCCTCGCCGTCCGACGCGGAGATGGTTCATCAGGACGGGAAACATCGGGGAGTCGCCCGCTTGTCCAGGACCGACCATGATCACCAGCGGCAGCCCACGCCCGTCGACGAGCTGATGGATCTTCGTGCTCAACCCGCCCCGCGACCGACCTATGGCGTGATCAGCCGGCTCCTCGCGCAGATTCCTGTAATTCGACAGAGCCCCCTGTGTCCCGCGGAAGGTTCGTCGCATGCTGATGCGCGCGGTTGATCGTGGAGTCCACGCTCACCGCCCAATCCACACCGCCGACCGCGTCGGCGTCAGCGAGCAACTCCGCGTGGATCCGGTCCCACGTCCCGTCGCCGGAATAGCGGCGGTGCCGCTTCCACAGCGTCTGCCAAGGACCGAACGAGCGCGGCACGTCACGCCACGGCGTCCCCACCCGATACCGCCAGATGATCCCCTCGACCACCCGACGATCGTCTCGGAACGGGCGTCCCCGCCGTCCCACCGACGAGGGCAACAACGGGCGGATCCGCTCCCACTGGGCATCCGACAGCACCGCATCCCGACTCACTCAAGAATCATCCCGCGAGGCGACCTCGCGAATTAGGAGACACGCCCTAGGCGGGTGAGACGAGGGATGCCGCCAGGCCGACGTAGCCAGCCGGGGTCAGCGCGAGGAGACGCTGCTTGGCATCGTCGCCGATGTCGAGCCCGGTGACGAACTCGGCGAGCTCGGCGGCGCCCACCCGGCGCCCGCGGGTGAGGTCCT
>JAUHXM010000013.1 GCA_030426605.1 Phycisphaerae bacterium
CGGGTCGAGATCCACACCGAACACGCAGCGATCGATGACGTCCCGGATCGCGTCACGCACCTCATGGTCTGAGGCGTGCGCGTGACGGCTGCGAAGGTGGGCCAGATGAAGCCCGATCCGCCGTGCGGCACCGATGAGGAACCGCCCCGACCCAACCGCCGGGTCGCAGACTCGGATGCTCAGAACCGCGTCCGCATCGCCGGTCGCGACGCGCTCGTCGATCAGGGGCTGGAGCGCGCTGTCGAGCAGATGCTCCACGAGCGGCTCGGGTGTGTAGTACGTCCCGCTCGTCTTCCGCCGATGCGACCCACCGTCGCGGTACGTGAGCGCTCTCAGGGACAGATCGACGTGCGGCATCAATCCGAGCAGCGACTCGTACGAATCGCCGATCGCGGTGGGCGAGCCACCGCGGAACAGCCCGGGTTGGTGCGAGGCACCCCATGCAGCCCGGCCGAGGCGGCGGGCCGCTTCGATGATCGACCGGTCGTCGATGGACGCCGCCGGGTCTTCCGATCGATCGGGCCCGAAGAGGTCCGGGGTCGCGTCGCATGCCCAGAGCGACGCGCCCAGTCCGGGCAACCCAAGTTCGGCGTCGCCGACGTCACACGCGAGCGCTCTGAACGCACGGATCAGGAACGCCCACCGCGTCATCGGGCGGAGCGCACGACCACCGATCGGCGCCGAGGAGTTGTCATCGCACGTGAGCATCGCCTCGATCGACACGCCCGGCCGCCCGGAAGGCAGCAAGCGACGCTGCTGCGCGGCGAACAGCGCAAGCATCCGGTACACGACCCAGTGCAGCTGCCCGGTGAAGTCGGTGCCGCTGAGCCCCTTGGATCGGATCCGATCTCGCAGCCCGCCGTTGTCCGGGTGCGAGAGGAACCCCGTCCCGAGCACGAGCACCGCTTCGGCGATCGGATCGGCATTCAAGACCCGCGAAGTGGCGTCGGATACGGGCATCGGGGGCAGCATACCCACGCCTGTCACATCCGGATACGAACCAACCGAAGCCGGCAACACGTGCCCGAGCAGCGGGCTTCACCGTTCTCGGAACGCTCGTGCTGCTGGCGCTTTCGCGCGTGCCGATGCGATCACGGTGACGCGTTCGAGAAGATCGGATGGTATCAGATCGGAACGCGCGTGCCGCCGAACACCGCACGACCTTGGCACCAAGCCAAGGCCATTCGATTCTTGGAACGCTGTTTTTCTAGGGTGATGGGGCGCATGCGGTTCGCAATGCGGTTCGTGTTCTGTGCTGGGCACGATTGTCACAGCTTCAAGCGCGATCGCCCAAATCTTCCAGAACGGCCTGCCCGCCCGCGGCGCATTACGGAGCGTTCCATCCTCGCGGGGGCGTGGCTGGCAGCATCGGAGGACAGCAGTGCAAGCCCAACTTCTCCCGGCCCTAGGGGCGCTGGCCGCGTTGGTCGGCGCGCCGGCCGCGCTCGGTGCCCCGAATCAGACGGGTAGGGTTCTCGGCTTTGTTCACGACAACCCGGCGCCGCGAGCCGGATCGCCGGAGCTCGTGCGCGTTACCTCCCGCTCAGGCGCGCATTCGCTTGAACACACCATCGCCCTGCACGGCACGCACACGATCGACCCGCGGCCCCTCGTGGACAGCGAGCTCGTGGTCCGGTTGCAGTTTGACCGCTCGATCACGGCCGTGCGTCGGGCGCTCGTTGAGGGCGCCGAGCTCCGCGAGATGCTCCACGACCCAGGCTCCGATGAGCTTTCGCTCGTGCTCGGGCAGGTCGCGGACGGCACGCCGATCGCCATCGGCCTTGTGGACGTGCTCGGCGACGCCGGGCTGAACCCGTACGCCGAGGCCCGGCTCGGCATCCTCGCAGGCGACTTCTCCCAGGACGGCGAAGTCGGCCCCGACGACGTCACCGCGTTTGTCAACGCGTTCCATACGGGCGAGCCCGCCGTGGACCTGAACCACAGCGCCGCGTTCGACATCGACGACCTGAGCACCTTCGTCGAGATCCTCGACGCCGCGGACGCGACGATCCCGAACGCACCGCCGACCGTTTCGATCGACGGCCCTCTGTTCGCCGACCCCGCTGGCCGACCGGGTCGGGCCGACGTGCTCCTGCACGATGATTTCACTCACCCGTCCGCGCTGGATGTGTCCATCACGTCATCCGACCCGGCGGTCGTTGACCCCTCGGGAATCGAGCTCATCGACCATCCCCACGGGCATGTCCTCCGGGTGATCCCCAACGCGACCGTCGGCTCATCGCGCATCACGATCAGCGTGAACGACGGCGTCGCGACGAGCGAGGCGTCCGCCGTCGTGAACGTCGGGCCCGCGTCCCCGCCGCACGCGATTATGGACTCGGACACGTACATGGGCGTCGCGCCCCTCACCGTCACGTTCGACGCGGGCGACTCGTTCGACGATGACCACGACATCACGCGCTACACCTGGAACTTCGGCGGTGACGGCACCGCCGACGGCGTTCACGCGACGCACACCTTCGCGACGCCCGGGCAGTACGTCGTCGAGCTCGAAACCCGCGACCGATCGCACTTCACCGATACTGCGACGCGCGTCATCACCGTCGTCGAAGCGCCGTATGACCCCGCGACGCCCGTCACGGAAGCCGAAGCGCGCCGGTTCCTCTGGCAAGCCGCCTGGGGCCCGGGGCCCGACGACGTCGATTTCGTCATGAACTTCGGGTACGAAGCGTGGATCGATCAGCAGATCGCGCTCCCGCCGAGCTATCTGAGCTCAGAGCTCACCGAGGCCCTCGACCAACTCGACGGTCGCTGGGCGAACCCCGCGGAGATCTGGGAGTCCTACTGCGTGCAGGGGCCCGACCAGCTCCGCCAGCGCCTCGCGTGGGCGCTCGTCCAGATCATCGCGATCCGCCCGGGCGGGTTCCGCGAGGAGCTGTACAACACCTACATCAGAAACGCGCTGGGCGATCCGAGTCTGAACGCATCGGGCAACTACCGGGAGCTGCTGCATGACATCACGTACCACGCCGAGATGGGCGAATGGCTCACCTACGTCTACAACCGCAAGGAAGACCCCGTCATCGGCACCAAGCCCGACGAGAACTACGCCCGCGAGGTCATGCAGCTGTTCACCATCGGGCTGTGGCAACTGCAGCAAGACGGGCAGCGTGTCACCGACGTGTTCGGCGACCCGATCCCGACCTACGACCCCGAGTTTCACGTCGCCCAGTTCGCGCGCATCTTCACCGGGCTCTGGTGGGACTGGCCCAACTACGTGATGCGCGCCGAGCCCTACTTCCACGAGTTCGGTGACAAGCAACTCCTCGACTACCCCGGCGCGATCCCGCTCGACGGGTACGTCCCGCCCGCAACGAACGACGACGAGGCGGACGTCCACCTCGACATCGACCTTGCGCTCGACAACCTCTTCGAGCACCCGTCCACCGCGCCCTTCATCTCAGAGTTGCTCATCAAGCGGATGGTGACGAGCAACCCGACGCCCGCGTACATCGAGCGCGTCTCGGCCGCCTTCGAGGGCACGGGTCCGTACGGCTCGGGCATCCGCGGCGACCTCCGCGCCACCGTCAAGGCGATCCTCCTCGACGACGAAGCCCGCAACCCCGCCTACCGCGCCAGCCCGTACTACGGCAAGCCAAAGGAGCCCGTCGTGATGCTGCTCGGCGGCGCCCGCACGCTGGGCATGGCCCAATACCGCGACGTGCCCTACCCGTTCCAGAGCGCGTACGGCCTGTGCTGCTCGTGGATCGGCGACCAGCTCGGGCAGCGATGGCTCGGCACGCCCTCCGTCTTCAATTTCTACCAGCCCGACTACGCGCCGCTGAACACGCAGCTCTCCGCCGCGGGGCTCGCGGCGCCCGAGCTGCAGATCCTCAACGACCGGACCGCCGTCTCGATGATCTCACGCTTCGGGGCGGACATCGCCGAGCGCCAGGAGAACTGGGACGCGCAGGTCCTCGCCGATCTCATCGCGCTGGCCCCGACCCCGCCGGCGCTGATCGACGAGATCGACCTGAGGCTCAACGGCGGCGCCACGAGCGCCGAGACCAAAGCGATCATCGCGGCCGCCGTCGAGCAGATCGACCGCGATGAGTGGCGCCTCGGCGCCGCCGTCCAGTTGCTGATGGCGAGCCCCGACTTCCGCGTCCTCCGCTAATCACACACCCATCGCGACCCCGGAGTCCGACGACATGAACGACAACCTCGATTCCATCATCTCGCGCCGGTCCTTCCTGCGCAAGGGCTCGTGCGCCGCGATCGGTCTCGCCGGGCTCACCTCGCAGATGCTCACGCTGCGCTCCGTTCAGGCCGCCCTCGACGGCGGGTTCTTCCCAGACTACAAGGCCCTCGTCTGCATCTTCCTCTTCGGCGGGAACGACTCGGGCAACACCCTCATCCCGTACGACGGTGGCAACCAGAATCTGGTTGAGTACCAACTGCAGCGTGGAGCGCTCGCGCTGAACGCCTCCGACCTCGCCAGCAGCATCATCGCCCCGACGAACACCGCCGGGCGGCGCTTCGCGCTGCACCCGTCGCTGTCCGGCTTGAAGAGCCTCTTCGACCAGGGCAACCTCGCGATCGCGTCGAACGTCGGCACGCTGCTCTACCCCATCTCGCGCGAGCAGTACCGCAACCGCCTCGTGCCCGTCCCGCCGCAGCTCTTTGCGCACAACTGGCAGCAAGAGCAGTGGCAGCTCTCGCGCCCGAACACGAACGACGGGCTCGGGTGGGGCGGCCGCCTCGCGGACATGCTCCAGGCGAACGGCGCAAACGCCGGCTCGAACGTCTCGATGAACATCTCCATCTCGGGCACGAGCCGCTTCCTCGCGGGACGCGAGGTCACGCCCTACACCGTGGGCACGAACGGGCCCGAGACCCTCAACATGAACGCCGCCGGGTGGAGCGGCGGGCGCGAGGTGGCGCGCGAGGCGCTCCTCGACATGATCGCCGTGCAGGACGACCCGACGCACCCCGCGTCCGGCGCGATGGGCAAAGCGGTTAAGGACATCACCGGGCGCGCCATCAACACCTCCGAGCTCCTCGACTCGCTCCTCGACGCGGGCACCTCGATCAGCGTGCCCCTGCCCCCCAACAACCGGCTCGCCGAGCAACTGCTCATGGTCGCCAAGCTCATCGAGATCGCCGAGACGGGCATCGGGCACCAACGCCAGGTCTTCTTCTGCTCCATCGGCGGGTTCGACAACCACTCCGGGCTCATCGGCGCCACCGCGACAGACGGCCCGCACGCCGACAACCTCCGCCAGGTCAACGACGCGATGGCATGGTTCTGGGAAGCGCTCGGGCAACTGAACAAACGCAACAATGTCACGACGTTCACGGCGTCCGATTTCGGGCGCACCTTCGAGTCCAACGGCGACGGCTCCGACCACGGGTGGGGCGGGCACCACTTCGTCATGGGCGGATCGCAGGTGAATGGCGGCCGCCTCTACGGCGACTTCCCCAACATCAACATCGAGGGCCCCGACGACTCGGGCTCACGCGGCACCTTCATCCCGACCACCAGTGTGGACGCCTACGGCTTCGAGTTCGCACGATGGATGGGCGTGCCCGACTCGGAGATGCCCACCGTCTTCCCGCACATCTCACGCTTCCTTGATGTCAACGACCCCGAGACGCACCTGAACTTCCTCACCTGACGGCGCCGGCCGCGCGATTCCCGGCTCAGTCCAGCCCGAGGAGCCGGAGCCGCACGAACACGGTCGGCCCTTCCACGCCGTGGTCGTTGTCTGAGCAGACGAGCAGCGTGCCGTCGGGGAGCAGCGTCATGCCCTCGAAGTTCATCGGGCGCCCGCCGGGCAACCGGTCCGCGATGGTGTCGAAGTCGAACAGCAGCGACTTCCGCATCGGTGCTGGGATCGCTTCGGCATCCACCTCAGAGAGCCGGGCGTCGTCTGGCACCCCAGCCGCACCGTGGATCTCCGTGAGGTACAGGCGGACGTTGTAATGGGGGACACTCTCAATCATGCGTTCGGCGCGCTCGAGCGCAAGCAACCGCCCGCCACCGAGGCTCACCAACTCCGTCAGCCCGTTCTGCACGCCGATCCACTCGCCCGGAGCGGGCCCGAGCGGGTAGAGGAGCACGCCCGCCCGCTGGGCGTCCAGGTTCGATGCACGCGGGCCGTCGTTCGTGAGGTCGTACCGGATCACGCGGCAGTGCGTGTGGCGTTCCGATTCGTCCTGCGTCAGCGGTTCCTCGATGCCCGCGTACAGCACGCCGCGAGCACCGCCCTCGCCGGGCTCGAACGCCAACGCCTCGAACCCGCGGTTGTTCCGGACGCCCTTCGTCTGCACCCTTTTGTCCCCGTGGTCAGCCACGAACGCCCCGGGCAGCGGAAGACGCACGGTCGCCCCGTCCGAGTCGCGGGCGAACACCGCTGGCGGCACGCCCTCCCTCGTACGCCCCTCGCTCGACCAGAACACGAGCCCCTCGCCCGGCCACACGCGGACGCCCTCCGGGTCAACGTGGTCCGTCTCGAACGATGCGCCGGTCTCGTCGCTGAGCTCGTCCAAGACGAGCGGGATCGCGCCGGGGGCGCTCGGATCCGAGTTGTTCGGGATCAGGATCCTCGCCGTGCGCGCTGGCGCGAACTCGGCACGATCGTCCGAGACCGCTCGCAGCACGATCATCCCGCCCTCATGCCCGACGCAGTCGATCCCCGAGATCCCGCCGAACGGCCAATCGGGACCCCGCACGATCCGAGGCTCGTTCATCGTGAACGCGGAGACGAACGCGACTTCGGGTTCGATGCCGTCGCCCGCCCGCCCGACCGCGGAGACGGCCGCCGCGGCGAACCCCATCACAGCCAATCCGTATCTCATCGCCGGCATCGCGTCGCTCCTCGATCCATGGTCGGTGAGCGCCCGGTCCGGACACCCCGGTCCGAGCGTAGCGACACGCCGCGCGTAAGCGTACCGGATCAGCAACCGGCTCGTGGGCGATCCGGACAACGCCGCTTTACAAACTCTTAGCGCCGCGAAGTAGCCGGAAAAACAAGGATTAAGTGCCATCAAGAGGACCGCCGACGCTATGCAGAATCTTAGCGCCGTTGCGCATCGTTGCGGGCGCACGTGTTCGCGGTTCCCGTCTACGCTCCGGCGCGTTTGCGCACCTCGGCGCGCAAGCAGCACCGTGCAAGCAGAGAGATCACACCGTTTTGCATTGGGGAGAATGAACATGCGCACCGCACTGATGTCCCTCGCGCTCACCGCCGGCACCGCGTCCGCCGCGTACGACCTCCAGATCACCGAGATGTGGATGGGCAACGAGCCCGGCTCCAACCTCACCGAAGACTGGATCGAGATCACCAACTTCGGCGACACGGCCTTCACGTTCGGTGTCGACGGCGATCTCTACTTCGACGACGACTCCTTCAACTGGGAGAACGCCGACATCCTGGCCGGCATCGCCTCCATCGGCGCGGGCGAGTCGGTCGTCTTCGTCAACGGCGACGCCCCGATCGCCATCATCGAGTGGACCACGGTCTGGGGCACCATCCCCGGGCTGCAGATCGGCGTCCACGACGGTTCGGGCCTCGGCCAAGGCGGCGACGGCGTCGCGATCTTCCTCGACGCCGGCCTCGACGGCATCGATGAGTTCGACGCCATGCTCGACTCTGAGTCGTACCCCGACGCCTCCGCCAACGGCGGGCAGTCGTGGGATTCGGTCCTCGGTGCCTTCAGCACCGTCGGCAACGCCTCGGGCGCGTTCGGGAGTCTCGTCGGAAACGATGAGGGCCAGTTCGCGATCGCCTCGCCCGGCTTGGTGCCGGCCCCCGGCGCCGCGCTCGCCCTCGGCCTGGGCGGGCTCGGGCTCGTCGCACGCCGCCGCCGCTGATCCGACCGCACTCGACATGCGAGCCGCCCCGCCCACCGGCGGGGCACGCTCTTTCTTCATGCACCCCACGGACCAGGGAAACACAACCCGGGAGTTCCCGGACCGGTCCGCATAAGGAGCGACCCGCCGTGCAGAGACGCGCGTTCACGCTCATCGAACTGCTCGTGGTCATCGCGATCATCGCGCTGCTCATCGGCATCCTGCTACCGGCGCTGGGCAAGGCCCGCGACACCGCCCAGCAGGTTAAGTGCGCCTCGAACCTTCGCCAGATGGGCATCGGGTTCACGGCGTACGCCGGGAACAACGACGGCTACTACTGCTCCGGCCCATTCGACAACCGCCGCCGCTGGCACACGGACGGCGATACAGCCAGGTTCGACGACATCGAAGGCATCGAGGGCATCGGGTGGGTCGCCGACATGATCAACGGCGCGTACTACCGCCCCGGCGACTTCATGTGCCCGACGAGCCCGGCGCGCTTCCAGCAGAACCTGAGACTCGAACGCCTCAACGACGGCGGCTTCAAAACCTACTCCGAGGAGGACCGCGACATCCTCATCGAGCAGGGGTACAACACCAACTACACCCAGTCCTGGTACATGGCGTTCACGGAACTCAAGAACCCACGCGTGCTGATCCCCGGGCAGTGGGGCGCCTCGACCGTGGGCCCGCTCCGCGACCGGCACACCTCGCTCGTCAGCCCGACCAAGATCCCGCTCTTTGCCGATGGGCACGTGAACGACGGCGGTCAAGGCTACGACCCAGGCAACGACGCGGTCGATTACAAGGGCGACGATCTGCCCGCCGTCAAGAGCCTCACCGACGGACCCGCGCTGTGGGTGCAGGACCCCTCGCGCCTCCGCGGCTATCAGGACTTCACCGACTTCGGCGCCGCCCACGGTCGGGCCGGGCGGTCGCGCAACCAGCACGGGCACGACCGGACCACAGGCAACATGCTCTTCGCCGATGCGCACGTCGGGACGTTCAGCCCGCAGAACCCGGCGCGCACCATCATCGGCACTCCGGTGCCCGACGAGTCAACCGCCAAGCGATTCGTCTACGACGGATTCAAGCCCGGCGACATCTTCGGCGGCTGGCTGACGTCCGGCCGCTTCCATTGAGTCATCACCCAGCCCGCTTTCAGGAGACGAGAGATATGACGCACCGGACCATCGCTTCGCTCTTCGTGTGCGCCGGCATCGCGATGCCGGCATCGGCCCAGCTGTTCATCAACGAGATCTCGGAGAACCCCGACGGGCCCGCCGCCTCGTCGGATGCCTTCGCCGAATACATCGAGTTCTACGGCCCCCCCGGCATGTCCCTCGACGGCTACGCCATCGGGCTCTTCAAGGGCGGGCGCGACATCAACGGCGACGACACCCCCGAGGCATACGCCGAAATCGACGAGGCCTTCTCGCTCGACGGGCTCTCCCTCGACGCCCGAGGGTTCCTCGTCCTCTACAACGGCACCGATGTCAGCTCGTTCGTCCCACTCTTCATGCCCCCCGGCGCCGCCGGCGACAGCTTCTTCGACACCCACATCCCCTCGTCGGACGTCAACGGCAACCTCTCCAACGACGACTCGTCCACCTACCTCCTCGTCCGCCGCCGCCCCATGACCGGCGGCACCTACGGCACCGAGTTCCGCAAGGAGCCCAACCCCGACGTTGACTTCGACGGCAAGCTCGATTTCGGCATCGAGCCCTCCGTCCTCGGCGCCGAGCCCGCCAACATGATCGACCCCCTCCAGATCATCGACGAAGTCGCCTGGTCGCACAACGGCGGCAAGGAGTACGTCCGCTCGTCCGAGCAGGAGATCTCCGACACGACCGGCTTCAACCCGGACGCCGTCTCCCGCCTCGCCTACTACGGCACCAACCCCATGCTGGGCATGCGCCTGAACGCCGATTCCCAGGTCGTCCCCACACGCATGGCGGACGAGGAGTTCATCTACGGCGAGACACTCGTCGTCTCCGGCGGCTTCTTCGAGTATGACGGCACCGTCTCTGGCGCCCCGACCGACCCCGCAGGCGACGGCTTCATGGACATCGACGTTGACGGGTTCGACCTGACCCCGGGCGATTTCAACGACGACCTGGGAATCAGCCAGTTCCGCATCATCTCGGGCGACCTGAACTTCGACGGGTGCGTCAACACCGCCGACCTCGTGCTCGCGGCCGAGCTCGTCAACGCCGACTTCGACGCGACCGAGGACTTCATCGACGACGATACCGGGCTCCCCGTCGCGGACCCCGCGAACCCGGGCTCGAACTTCCAGTCCTACGTCTACCAGGGCCGCGCCGCACAGGCCTTCCTCGCGGCCCGCGAGCTCGACACCGCCGACGGCGCGGGCGGCGCGAACGAGGAATTCCCGACCAGCGCCGACTTCGATGCCCTGGACACCATCGTCTGCCGGGCGGACATCGACTGCTCGGGCACGCTGAACATCGACGACATCGACGCGTTCGTCGCCGGGTTCCTGTCGGGCGACACCGCCGCGGACTGCGATCTGAGCGGCTCGCTGAACATCGACGACATCGACTGCTTCGTCGCCGCGTTCCTCTCGGGCTGCTGAGCCCCAACAACCCACGCACACCCTCGCACCCGGCCCGCACCGCGGGCCGGTTTTCATGCGCAGACCGATCGTGTTGTTGGTGCACGGTGTGTTCTGGTGTAGGGTGCACGGATGCTGACACGCGTGATCCCGGTCGTCGCCCTCGCCCTCGTCACGCCCGCTGCGCTCTCGGCGGACTACCTCTACGACGACGGCGTCTCGAGCGTCCTGCTCGGACCGCCCGACTCGTTCGAAGAGTTCGGCGACATCGACATGCTCTGGGGCAACTACTTCTTCACCGACGACCCGACCGAGCAGGTCACGACGGTCTCCTTCGGGCTCGGCTCGCTGTCAGCCGACCCGACCGTCAGCATCTGGATCTTCGACGACCCCGACAACGACGCGGACCCGACGAACGCCGTCCCCGTCTTCTCGACGACGACCACGGGCGTGAACCTCGGGTTCGACTTCAACGTCCTCGATGTCGGCTCGGTGGACGTCTCGGGCGGGTTTTTCGTCGCGATCGGGCACCTCGCCGAGCTGTCCTACCCCGGGGGTTCGCCCGACTACCCCGCCCCCGCTCGGTTCGACCCCGACGCCCGCCCGGACCGATCCTGGTTCTTCTACGACGACGACATCCCGGAGCACGACCTCGCCTCATCCGGGTTTGCCTCGCGGATGGACGGCCCGTTCGTCCCCATCCAGGGGGCCTTCGCGATCAGGGCGACGACCGTCCCCGCCCCCGCGACCGCGGGGGCCCTCGCCGGGCTCGCCGCGTTGCGTCGGCGTCGCCGATCGGGCTGAAACCGACCCCCGACCGTCACGATAAACGCCCTGTCGGCCCACACGGCGGCTCATCGTCTGCGCCGATGGCGCCGGGGCCACCCGATGACCGACCCTACGATGGACCCGGCGCGACCCACGGACGAACCCGCCCCCCATGCCCAGACACACCTTCACATCCGACTTCAAGCGATTCTTCGGGCGCGGACTCGCCATCCTGTTGCCGTCCATCGTCACCCTCTGGCTGCTTTGGCAAGCCTTCGCGTTCGTCTTCACGAACGTCGCGGTGCCCATGAACCGGGCGATCCGCCTCACGGTGATCGAGGTCGTGGAATTCCTGCCAGAGCCCCAGCGACCCGGGTGGTACGACGTCACCCCCGAGAAGGTCTCCGCGCGTGCCGCTCAGCGCGCCCAAAACGCGCAGCCCGAGCTCCTGCCCGAGCAGATCGAACGCCGGCTTCGTCGCGAGCAGTTTCGTGATTTCTGGGAGCGTCATTGGTACCTCGAAGGCACCGGGCTCTTCATCGCGATCCTGCTCATCTACCTCGCGGGGCTGCTGCTCTCGAACTTCGTCGGACGCCAGATCTACGTGCGCCTGGAGCGGCTCATCGCGCGCATCCCGGGGTTCAAACAGGTCTACCCGCACGTCAAGCAGGTCGTGGACCTGATCATGGGCGACCGGAAGATGGCCTTCTCTGAGGTCGTTCTCGTCGAGTACCCCTCCAAGGACATCTGGACCATCGGGTTCCTCACGGGCGAGTCCATCCGCGCCATCGATGAGCCGGCGGGCGAGAAGGTGCAGAGCGTCTTCATCCCCACCAGCCCGACCCCCTTCACCGGGTTCACCATCAACGTCCCCAAGACAAAGATCCGCCAGCTGGACATGTCCGTCGAGGAGGCGCTGCGGTTCGTCATCACCGCGGGCGTGCTGACGCCCGGCACGGCGAACCCGGCGACTTTGCCCACCGATTCGGCCGCCGTGATCGCCCCCGAGGCGGCTTCTGCCCCCGATCCGGGCGATTCCGACCAGGACCGACGCGAAACCGCGTAAGATGGTGCGTCCGGCCGGGCACGCCCGGGCGTTCAATCGGCGCGTGCCCGTTGTTGCCGGGTGTCAGGAGGACTCATGCGCATCGAGGTCGTCGGTCGGAACATCGAGGTCACGGACCCCATCCGGGAGTACGCCGAGAAAAAATCCGGGAAGCTCGAACGCTACCTCGACATGATCCAGCTCATCACATACACGATCGAGAAGGAGAGCGCCTCCAAGGAGGTGTTCAAGGCCGAACTCGTCGTGGACGTCGAGCACCACGCGAACTTCGTCTCCCAGGACCACGGCAACGACATGTACGCCCTCATCGACTCGGTCACGGACAAGACCGCACGCCAGCTCACGGACTTCAAGGAGCGTCTCAAGCTCAACAACCGCTAAGAGGCCCGCCCGCATGAACCTCAGAGAAATCGTGGTCGAGCAAGCGATCGTCCCCCGGCTCAGCGCCCTCGATCGCGACGGCGTCATCAACGAGCTCGTCGGCGCGCTCATCGACGCCGACGCCGCCGAGGCGTCCGCACGCGACGCGCTGGTCAAAAAGTTCCTCGACCGAGAGGCGAAGGGATCGACCGGCTTCGGCAAGGGCGTCGCCGTCCCGCACGTCAAGCACGACTCGATCCCGAAGATGGCCGCCGCGATCGGGCTCAGCGCCGAGGGCGTGGACTTCAACGCCTACGACCGCCAGCCCGTTTACACCGTCTTCCTGCTGCTCAGCCCCGCCGACAAGCCCGAAGAACACCTCCAGGCGATGGAGGTCATCTTCAAGAACCTGTCGAAGGACACCTTCCGCCGGTTCCTGCGCCAGTCGGGGTCGGTCGACGAGATCACCGAGCTGCTGACCGACGCGGACGAGCAGCGCATCGGCGGGTGATCCCGCTTGCGAACCCACGGGGGGACCCGCGCGTGCCGGACCGCCAAGCGGCCAAGCTGATCATCCGCAACAAGCTCGGGCTGCACGCGCGCCCGGCGACCGCGTTCGCCGACGTCGCCAACGCCTACGCCTGCGTGGTCACGGTGCGCAAGGGCGATGAGACGTTCGACGGCAAGTCGATCATGGAGCTCATGATGCTCGCCGCGACGCAGGGCACCGAGATCGACGTGGAAGCGGTGGGGGACGACGCCGCCGACTGCCTCGCCTCACTCACCGACCTCGTCAACCGCGGCTTCGACGAGGAGTGACGATCAGACCTTGGCGCCGGCTCGGCGCGGGATGACCGTGATCTCCGGCACCTCGTCCGTCTTCGCGACGCGCGCGGCGATCGTGTCGTCCCGACGCTCGATCTTGGCGCCCACGCCCGCCAGCCGCTGCTCGAGCTGCTCGTACCCCCGGTCGAGGTGATACACGCGGTTGATCACCGTCTGCCCGCTCGCCGCCAGCCCCGCGAGCACGAGCCCCGCGCTCGCGCGCAGATCGGACGCCATCACCGGCGCCCCAGACAGCCCCTTCACCCCCGAGATCACAACCGTCGCGCCCTGCCGGTGCAGGCTCGCGCCCATCCGACCGAGCTCGGCAACGTGCATGAACCGCTCGGGGAAGATCTTCTCGGTCACCACCGAGTTCCCCTCCGCCAGGCACAGCAGCGCCATGAACTGGGCCTGCAGGTCCGTCGGGAACCCCGGGTGCGGCTGGGTCGTGAGCTCGGCGGGCAACAGCCGGTCCGTCCCCTCAACAACGCACGTCGCCCGCAGCGGATCCCCGCCCGGCTCCTCTGCGATCGTCACGCCGCAGTCACGGAGAACCTCCGTCGCCGCCATCAGGCAATCGAGCGGGCAGTTCTCCAACCGCAGCCGCCCGCGCGTGATCGCCGCGGCGACCATGAACGTCCCCGCCTCGATCCGGTCGGCGATCACCCGGTGGTCCGCGCCCTGGAGCGATTCCACGCCCTCGATCGTCACCCGCGGCGACCCGGCGCCCCGGATGCGCGCGCCCATCGAGTTCAGCAGATTCGCGAGGTCCACGATCTCTGGCTCGCACGCGGCGGACTCGATGACCGTCTCGCCCTCCGCCAGCGTCGCCGCGCTCATCACATTCGCCGTGCCGAGCACCGTCGATCCGAACGACCCGCCCAGGAAGACCCGCGCCCCGCGCAGGCGTCCGCCCGGTGCCGTCGCGACGATGTCGCCCGATTCCAGCTCGATCGTCGCCCCGAGCGCGCGCATGCCCTTGAGGTGCAGGTTGACGGGCCGGTCCCCGATCGCGCACCCGCCGGGGAGCGAGACCCGCGCCCGCCCGCGCCGCGCCAGCATCGGACCCAGCGTGCAGATGCCCGCCCGCATCGTCCGCATGATCTCGTAGGGGGCGTGCGAGCGTGACTCGTCCGCCGAGCGCAGCGACGCGGACCGCGTCCCCGTCGCGTCCTCCGAGAGATCAATCTCCACGCCCAGCGTCCGCAGCAGCTTCATCATGCTGCGGATGTCCGACAGGTCGGGCATGTCGCGAAGCAGGACCGGTTGGTCCGTGAGCAGCGCCGTCGCCAGCTCGGGCAACGCCGCGTTCTTGGACCCGTTCACCCGCAGCGTGCCCTCGAGCGACGCCCCTCCCTGAATCCGAAAAACGTCCATGCGGCCCTCCGTGGTGGGCGGATGGTACCGCCCCGGGCCCGCGACGCGGATCGCCCCGATCCGCACGCACAAGCCCTCCACACCCCATCGGCGACCCAGCCTGCACAGCCCGAACTCCGGGCGAAGTCCTCCCGCGCATCGGGTGGTCTTCCGACGCCGGAAATCGACGGTTCACGTGGGCCGCGGGACTCGGCCCACTGGGATGAAAGGGGTCCGCCATGTCAGAGCACGCCGTCGAACCGAACACGGGGAACACCCGGGTTGTGAACGCGATGTTCGCCCTCGCCGCCGCCGCGGGGTCGATCGCGATCGTCATCTCCCTCGTGGTCGCCGCAATCTGAACCACCACGCCCCACTCCGAGGAGGCACCGAAGATGAGCACCGAGACGAACGGATCACACCGTGACAAGCTGAATCACCTGGCGACGCGGGTCCCCGCGGGCCCGCTCGACGGCCCGTTCCCGCAGCCCGAGCACAAACCCCCGCAGGACGACGGCTCGGTGCTCTCACGCACGAGCCCGCTCGCCTTGCTCGCGGTGCTCGCCGCGGGCGGGTTGTTCATCGGCTCGGCGCACATCCTCCAGCCGCAGACCTCATCGGCACAACCCGTCGCGGACCCGTTCGCGATGCTGCCCGACACCTTCGAGCTCGACGCGATCATCCGCGACTTCAAGCCCGCCGAGGCCGAGGGCGGGCACCCGGACTTCCAGGCGTTCAGCGGCTCGACGACCGTCGGGCTCGTCGAGGAGTACCTCGACGCGGATGGCAAGCCCGTCGCCGCGGACCTGCGCGGGCAGAAGATCGAATCGGAGTACCGCGATTCGACGGGCAACCCGATCTCGCCGTGGCTGTTCAACGCCGACCTGGGCGACACCGAGGGCACGCTGACTTCGGGCCCTTCGAGCAACGGGCTGACCTCCGCCGCCCGGTTCGCCCAGTGGTACCGCGACACCCCCGGCGTGAACGCGAGCACCCGCGTGCCGATCACGCTCAACCGCGTGCCGGGCACGGACCGCTACGTCTTCGACTCCGCGACCGACGCGCCCTACGCCGACCGCGGCGGGTTCTTCCCCATCGACGGGACGCTCTACGGCAACTACGGGAGCTGGAACAAGAACTTCCACTTCACCACCGAGATCTCGCTCGACTTCACATACCTCGACGCCGAGGACCAGCTCTTCATGTTCACGGGCGACGACGACGTCTGGGTCTTCATCGACGGGCGCCTGGTGCTCGACCTGGGCGGCCTGCACGCCAAGCGTGAGCAATACCTGGACCTGTCACGGCTCGACTGGCTCGTCCCGGGCGAGGACTACACGATGAAGATCTTCCACGCCGAGCGGCGCACCAGCCAGTCGAACTTCCGAGTGGAGACGACGCTGCGGATGCGCAAGTCGAACATCCCGCCCGTGTCCGGGCTGCACGACTGATCTCGGATCAACAGGTACACACCGCATCGGGCCGACGCGCTGCTGGTTCACCGGCGCGTCGGCTCGATGTCGTAGTAGATGAACGTCCGGTCGGACGCCGTCCGCGTCCGCAGGATGCGCTGCTCGTCGAGCGACGGACGCGGCTGCGTCGGCCACTCGCTCTCGATCGCGGTGATGGGGGCGGGGTCGAAGATCGCCAGCTCCCGGTCACGCCGGCGGAGTTCTTCGAGCACCTCGGGCTTGATCGCGATGTAGTAGTTCGAGACGCGGGGGTTGGGGAAAACGACGTCCGACGCCGCGCCCTGGTTGCCGCCATCGAGCCCGCCCAGGTCGAGGCTCGGGGCCTTGACGTCGGCGGCGGCGTTCGTGGTGTACGACGACCCCGCCGTGCGCTTCGCGCCAGCGGAATCGCACCCCGCCAGGCCCGTGCCCAGAAGCCCGGCCGCCGCCATGACCACCACGCCCCGGGGGGCCCATCGCACGATCGGTGTGGTTTGCATCATCGGCACGACTGATACGACTCCCGTGCCAACCGGCACAACCCGCATTCCCGGTACGTCCGCGGGGGTCGTGGGTTCGCCGTGATGCCTCAACGCAACACCCACCGTACCCACGAAACCACAATACGGCACGTTCTCGGACCTCGCCAGCCGATCGGGCCCGCCGCGACGAGAACACCCCCCGAACGCGCCCGGCAGGACTCGAACCTGCGACCTGCGGTTTAGGAAACCGCCGCTCTATCCGGCTGAGCTACGAGCGCCAATCTCTTCTGGGACGAAGACGCCCCGTCCGATACACTCGCGCCGCCGAGCCCGGCGTGCGAGCACCCGAGTGTAGCGGTGCCGTCCCGGCGATCACCGCATCCGAGACCCCTGGAGAGATCCCAATGCCCCGAGCCCTTCACACCGCCGTGCCCGCGCTCATCCTCTGCGCCGGCACGGCCTTCGCCTCCGACGAGACCGTCACCACCAGCGCCCTGCTCCCCCAGATCGATCAGTACCGCATCCCGGTCGTCGTTGAGTCCGGGCTCGTCGCCGCCCCGGCGGTCAGCGCCCTCGAACGCGCCGACCTGGGTCACCAGGTGATCTTCGCCGGCGAGGTGGACGTCCCCGGCGCCTCCGCCGTGCGCGTGATCTTCGACACCGCCGTCATCGATGCCAACGCGGACAGCTATATCCGCATCACCTCACAGCTCGACGGGCACGCCCAGATCCTCCGGGCCAGGAACCTCGCCGAGTGGAAGTACACCTCCGCCTACTTCAACGGCGACGTCGTCACCGTCGAGATCCTCGCCGTCCCGGGCTCGCAGCCCGCCGAGGTCGCGATCTCCGAGGTCATCGCCGAGTTCCCGCAGAACCCGGACCGCTCGATCTGCGGCACCACCGACGACCGCGTGCTCTCGAACGACAACCGCTCGGGCCGCATCTGGCCCATCGGATGCACCGCGTGGCTCTTCGACGGGCGTACCAACTGTCTGAACACCGCCGGCCACTGCGGCCCGGTCGGGTCGGACGTCATCCAGTTCAACGTCCCGCTCTCCAGCGCAGGCGGCACGCCCCAGCACCCCGGCCCGGAAGACCAGTACGCCGTCGATCCGGTCTCGATCCAGTCCAACGGCGGGCTCGGCGTGGGCAACGACTGGGCCACCTTCGGCGTGTTCGACAACGCCAACACCGGGCTCAGCCCCCTCGCCGCCAACGGCGGCCTCTCCTACACCCTCGCCGCCGCGGCCCCCGCCGGAGGAACCAACACCATCCGCATCACCGGGTTCGGCTCGACCACCTCGCCCGTCTCCCCGACCTGGTATCTGGTCAACAAGACCCACACCGGCCCGTACGCCGGGCTCTTCTCCGGGACCAACGTCACCTACACGACCGACACCACGGGCGGCAACTCCGGGTCGGCGGTTGAAGACGAAACCCTCGGGCTCACCATCGGCGTCCACACGCACGCCGGGTGCAACTCGACGGGCGGCGCGAACAACGGCACCGCCGTCCAGCACGCCGACTGGCAGAACGCCCTCAACAACCCCCTCGGCATCTGCGACTTCGGGCTCAACTTCGACTTCCTCTCCACGCCCGACTCGATCGACCCCGACGGCGGCACCACCGTCTCGGTCAACGTCACCGCCGACGACGGCGTCCTCCTCGACGGCAGCTCCGTCGTCCTCAACTACGACAACGGCGCCTCGACCGTCCAGATCCCCATGACCAACACCGTCGGCGACACCTACGTCGGCACCTTCACCTCGGGCCCCTGCGGCAACACGGGCGTCTACTTCGTCTCCGCCGACTCGCAGTCCAGCGAGTCCTTCCAGACCACCACGCAGCAGGCGCCCATCGCAGACGCCCTCGTCACCTTCGCCAGCTACGACTTCGAGTCCAACCCCGGGTTCACCGTCGCGGACACCGCTGTCTCGACGGGCACCTGGGAGATCGCGATCCCCCGCGCCGAAGGCCGCGGCGACCCGCTCGCCGACTACGACGGCTCGGGCCGGTGCTGGGTCACCGACAACGGACTCTCCGCCGATGTGGACGGCGGGCCCACCGTCCTGACGACCAACGTCATCGACCTGTCCGCCTCGGCCGACCCCGTCGTCTCCTACGCCCGCTGGCACGACACGAACGACCCGGGCGTGGACAACCTCACCGTCCAATTCTCCGACAACGCCGGCGCCAGCTGGACGACGGTCGAGACGATCACGGCGACCACGGGCTGGGTCCTCGCGTCGCACCGCGTGTCGGACCACGTCGCCCTGACCAGCCAGTTCCAGGTCCGCTGGAGCGTGCTCGACAACCCGAACGGGTCCGTCACCGAGTCCGCCGTGGACGCGTTCAAGGTCATCGATGTCATCTGCGGCAACGCCTGCTCGTTCGCTGACTGCGATGCCAGTGGGGCCCTGAACGTGGACGACATCGACTGCTTCGTCGCGGCCTACCTCGCGGGCGATCTCGCCGGTGCGGACTGCGACGCCAACGGCAGCTTGAACGTGGACGACATCGATTGCTTCGTTGCGGCCTACCTCGCGGGCTGCCCCTGATCATGGGGGAGAATTTCCCTTGAACGAGGGGAACAATTTCCGATAATCTAGAGCCCCACGGCTTCGCCGTGGGGCTTTTTCACACGCCTTTTTTCTGGATTGACCGTGAGCCACGCCCCCCGATGACGCTCATAGAAGGTCGGGGACGCTCCAGCAGATGGGAGATGAGATGCGTTCGACTTCCGCCGCCATGCTCGTCATTCCGATGCTGACCACCATCGCCGTCGCGGACACCCCGCCCCCGCCCAGCGGGTCCTCCTGGGGCATCATCCTCAACGACTACTCGGGCGATGGACAAGTAGACGCCGCCGATTTCGAGATCTGGCACGAGTCCCTGGGCGATCTCAACCGCGACGGTTCCTTCGACGCCGCGGACTTCGCCCTCTGGCACGCCAACTTCCTGTCCGACGCGGGCCTGCCCGTCAACGGGTTCAACGGCGGCGCGGATTACGTCCGCGAGGTCGAACTCGCCTGGCGCGGCGTCGCGTTGCGTGCCATGTTCCCCTCGTCCTCGGCCTACAGCGCTTGGGTCGCGCCCCTCGCGGGCGGGTTCGCCACGGCGGGCGACTACAACGCCGACGGCGTCGTGGATCACGCCGATTACACCGTCTGGCGCTTCTCCCTCATCACCGCGACGGACAACGCCCCCGCGTTCATGTTCGCCGCGGGAGACTTCGACGACTCGGGCACCGTTGACCAGGAAGACCTCGACATCTGGCGCGCCAACTTCGGCGCGCACGATGCCCACAACACCCCCTACGGGATCCCGACGGGCGACTTCAACGAGGACTACGTCATCGACGTCAAGGACTACACCGTCTGGCGCGACAACCTCGGCGCGACCGCCCTGCCCGGCCCAAGCCGCGCTGGCAACGACTGGTGGTGGGCGATCGACCTCGACGCGTCCGCACCCTGCTTCGCCGACCAGACCGGCGACGCAACGCTCAACGCCGACGATATCGACGCGTTCGTCGCCCGATTCCTCTCGGGTGACCTCGCCGCGGACGCCACGGACGACGAGCTGCTCAACCTCGATGACGTCGATGCCTTCGTCGGGGGCTTCCTCGCCGGCTGCCCCTGAGACCGGGCGTCCACATTTCCTGCAATCTCGCGTGACCGGGCGTGCCCGGCCCCGCTCCTCACGTGCCGGGCACCCGCCCCGCCAAGGAGCCCCACGATGAGATTCGCCGCACCGCTGCTCGCCGCGGCCTGCCTGCTGAGCACACCCGCCCTCGCCGACAGCCCCATCCCGCCCGCGACCAGCTCGTGGGCCGTGATCCTCGGCGACGCCAACGGCGACGGAGCAGTGGACATCCTCGATCTCGACATCCTGGCGGGCAACTTCGGCGACTTCAACCGCGACGGCGTGGTGGACGCAGACGACTACGCGATCTGGCGCGGGAACTTCGGCGCCGCGGGCAGCCACGCAGCCCCTCCCGCCCTCAACGGATTCAACGGGGCCGCGACCCCGGGCCCGCTCGATTCGGGCGCCAGCCTCGCCTGGTCCTCCGTCCCGATGCGCCCCCTCTTCCCCACACCCCACGCCTATGACGCCTGGCTCGCCCCGATCGTCGATCACGCCGGAGACTACAACGCCGACGGCGTCGTGGATGGGCAGGACTTCGCCGTCTGGCGCGACACCGCCGTCGCCGCGATGGACCTCGACCGCTACCTCTGCGCCGTCGGCGACTTCAACGAGGACGGCCTCGTCGGCGCCTCCGACTACCTCACCTGGCAGCAGAACTTCGGCGCTTCCGGCAACATCAACACGGACTCGGGATGGGCCTCGGGCGACTTCAACGCCGACGGCACGGTGGACGCCGCGGACTACGCCGTCTGGCGTGACAGCTACGGGACTTCGCTCCCGAGCGGGCACGCCACCGCGGGCAACGACGGATGGTGGTCCATGGACCGGGTCGTGGACCGCTGCTTCGCCGACCAGAACGACGACCGTGTCCTCAACCTGGACGACATCGACACGTTCGTCGCAAACTTCCTCGCCGCCCACCCGCTCGCCGACGCGGACAGCGACGGCGCGCATGACCTCGACGACATCGGGGCCTTCGTGGACGCGTTCCTCGACGACTGCCGCTGATGGTTCGTCCGGGCGTTCCGATCACGCTCAGGGCACGATCGTGAAGTCCGCGACCAGCATCAGGTGATCCGAGGCCGCTGAATCGCTCGCCTGAAGCCCGAGCGTGCCCAGCGCCGCCGCGGGCAACTCGCGTGAATCGAGCACGAACCCGTTGCGCACCCCAAGCCCCGCCGCGTCGTAGGTCAGCAGGTCCAGGCGCCCGGGCGAGAAGCCGAACCCGCCCGGACTCTCCCACGTCGTCGCACGCCCCGACACGACCCGACCCATCGGCAGCTCGGTCAGCGCCGGGCCCGACGGATCCAGCATCACCTCCAGCGGCATGTCCGAGCCGACCAGGTTCCAGTCACCCACCACGACCACGGGCGCCGCGGCGTACGGTGCCAACTCGGGCTCGAGCGACCCCGCTCTCAAGCCCGCGATCGTGCCGGCCAGGTCCATCATCTGGAATGTCCGAATCAGGTCGTCCGTGTTGCCCGCGTGCCCGCAGCACTTCGGATGCACGCTCGCGACGAAGACCGGCCCGGCAGGCGTCTCCACCACCGCCGCCGCCCACCCATCCCCGCCGGCGTGCCCGATCACCGGGTGGGGCGAGGCGATCATGTTGTCGTTCCACTTCCAGACGTTCCACGCCGCGCCATCTTCGAGCGGGTCGATCTCGTTCAGGCGCGCCGCCGCCTCCGCCGCCGAGGTCGAATACTCCTCCTGCAGGCACACGATCTCCGCGTCCACCGAGTCAATCAGCCGGCCGATCGCGTCGCGTCGCGGCGGGTTGGTCAGCCCGCTCGTGAGCGTGTTCAGGCTGGCGATCCGCACGTCCGTCCCGGCGGGCCGCACGAGCGTCCCGTGCGGGTCCCGCGCCCGATGTCGGTTCGTGCGCAGCGTCACGGGCCCGCCGTCGAGCGAGTCAGAACCCCCAAAGTCCAGCGTGAACGTGTCGCCGGGCCCAGTCACGTACGAGCTCAGGTCCACACGAGTCTCGTACCGCGGCGCCGCGAACGTCGGCATCGTCTCGTACCGGATCACCGGCCACGGCACGGGCCCCACGCCGTTGTGCGCCACTCGGGCGCGGAGGTCGATCGTCAGCGTGTCGCCATCGGAGAACCCGAACTCGAGCAGCACCGTGCCATCGAGAAAGCTCCCGGCCTGCAGGTTGACGCCCGCGTTCGTGTCCCACGTCAGGAAAAGGTCACTTCCGAACACCGCCGCGTAGACGGACGTCACGTCGAACGCCCCGGCCGCGTCGCCGAACGAGTCGAGCGCGACCGGCAGCCTCCCCGCCCACTCGTCGAAGGCCCCATCCACGACGAACGGCGTCCTCGGGTCGAGCGGACCCGGCGCCAACGACATCACGGCGGCCCCGACCGGTACCCACAGCGGCATGTCACGCCCCTCCCATCAGCGGAGCGTACCCGCGCCGGCCCGCCCCTCCAAGCCCCAGGCCCGGCACGACTAGACTTGCCGCCCTGCAAGGAGCGAACCCATGGAAGCCGGCATCGTCGGGCTGCCCAACGTCGGCAAGTCCACCCTGTTCAACGCCCTCACCGCCGCCGGCGCCCTCGCCGCGAACTACCCCTTCGCCACCATCGAGCCCAACGTCGGTGTCGTGCCCCTGCCCGACCCCAACCTCGAGACCATCCGCGCCAAGATCGAGTCGCAGAAGATCGTCCCCGCGATGCTCCGGCTCGTCGATATCGCCGGGCTCGTGCGCGGCGCGTCCAAGGGCGAGGGCAAGGGCAACGCCTTCCTCGGGCACATCCGCGACGTGGACGCCATCGTCCAGGTCGTCCGCTGCTTCGAGAAAGCGCCCGGCGGCGAAGAGATCACCCACGTGGACGGATCCGTCGATCCCATCCGAGACATCAAGACCATCGAGGCCGAGCTCATCCTCGCCGACCTGCAGACCGTCGAGAACGCGCGCCCCAAGGCCGAGCGCGCCGTGAAAGGCAAGGACCGCGACGCGATCGCCCGCCTCGCGGCGATCAACGCCGTCCAGCCCGTCCTCGAAGCCGAGCAGCCCGCGCGCAACGCCGAGGTCTCCGACCCCGAGACCCGCCGGGGGATGGGCATGCTCGGGCTCGTGACGACCAAGCCCGTGCTCTACGTCGCGAACGTCGCCGACGACGACGTGAACGGCGAGGGCCCGCTGTGCGCCGCCGTCCGCGAGCACGCCGCGTCCGTTGGATCAGAGGTCGTCCCCGTGTGCGCGCGCATCGAGTCCGAGCTGTCCGAGCTCGACGAAGCCGACAAGCTCGAGATGCTCGCCGACATGGGCATGGACGAGCCCGCGCTCAACAAGCTCGCCCGCGCGGCCTACCACCACCTGGGTCTGCAGAGCTTCTACACCGCCGGACCCAAGGAGATCCGCGCCTGGACCATCAAGCGCGGCACCAAGGCCCCCCAGGCCGCCGGCACGATCCATACCGACTTCGAACGCGGTTTCATCCGCGTCGAGTGCTACTCGGTCGCGGACCTCAACGAGCTGGGCAGCGAGAAGGCGATCAAGGAAGCGGGCCGCATGCGCGTCGAGGGCAAGGACTACGTCATGCGAGACGCGGACGTCTGCCACTTTCTGTTCAACGTCTGACTCATCACGGGCGGGTCGGGTTCAGTCGTTGCCGCGGAGCTTCGCCAGCAGGCGCAGCACCTCGATGTACAGCCACACGAGCGTCGTCAGCAGCCCGAACGCCGCGATCCACTCCATGTGCTTGGGCAGGCGGCGCTGCACGCCGTCCTCCACGAACTGGAAATCGAGCACGAGGTTTAGCGACGCGAGCGCTACGACAAATAGGCTGAACCCGATGCCGATCGGGCCCGCGTCCCAACCCAGCCGCGGGATGACCGGGCCGGCGATCATGTTGATGACGAACGCGCCGACGTAGTACAGCATCACGCCCGCGGTCATCACGATCACAATCTTGCCCACGACCCCGCGCAGGCGGATGATGTTGAACACGTACAGCGTCAGCATCGCCAGCGCGATCGAGAGTGTGAGCCCCGCCGCCTGCCCGACCATGGCGAGAGCGGCCTGTTCCGCCGCCGCGGGCTCCATCCCCCCGAACACCTTGTCGGCGAGCGGCGAGTATTTGACGACCGCGACCGAGATCGCGGCCAGGAAGACGCCCTCGCCGCACGCGAAGATCGGCACCACGTACGACGCGAACCGCGCCATCTTCAAAATCACAAACCCCGCGGCCAACGACGTGATGAGCGCCCCGATGCAGGCCCACATAATCGCGCCCGGGTTGTTGACGAACGTGTTCCAGCTCGCCGCGGCCATCACGATCGCGATGACAACCAGGTACAGCGTTTTCCACGCCGTGCCCTGAACGGACATGGTCGCGGGCTTGCTCGCCGCGAGATCCTCACCGAACACGCCCGGCGTTTCGGCGTACACCCCTGAGTTGAAGACGGGGTTGCCGGACTGCAGCATCGTCGGTCTCCTTGGATTCGCGGAGGCGGCCTGATCCGCTCGCGATTCCCTGGTCTATCGGCTTGGGGGCTCGGTCCCAAGCGAAATCGGCCGTCCGGGACGGCTCACCCGCCCTCGCCCCGCGGCGTGTCGTGCGTGTAGTTGGGCGATTCTTTCGTGATCCGGATGTCGTGCGGGTGGTTCTCGATCACCGTCGCCCCCGAGACCCGCACGAACCGGGCCCGCTCAACGAACTCGGGGATCGTCGCGCACCCGCAGTACCCCATCGCGCTGCGCAGCCCGCCGACCAGCTGGTACGCGAACTCCGCGAGCTGGCCCCGGTACGCCACCAGCCCCTCGACCCCCTCGGGCACGAGCTTCGTGCGGACCTGCCCGTCCGCGTCCACCTTCTCGGCCTGCCGGTACCGGTCCGCCGAGCCCTTCATCATCGCGCCCTCCGAGCCCATCCCGCGGTACGCCTTGAAACGCCGCCCGCCCGAGATGACCAGCTCGCCCGGAGACTCGTCGAGACCGGCGAACAACGACCCCATCATCACCGAGTCCGCGCCCGCCGCGATCGCCTTGGCGATGTCACCGCTCATGCGCACGCCGCCGTCGGCGATCACCGGGATGTCACGCCCGCTGGCGCGCACGCCCTCCACCGCGTTCATCACCGCCGTGATCTGCGGCACGCCCACGCCCGTCACCACACGCGTCGTGCAGATCGAGCCGGGCCCGATGCCCACCTTCACAGCGTCCGCGCCCGCGTCGATCAGGTCGATCGCAGCCTGAGCCGTCGCGATATTCCCCGCGATCACGTCGATATCGTGGATCTGCTTGATCGCGCGGACGGTCTCGATGACCGCCTCGGAGTGCCCGTGCGCCGTGTCCACGACGAGCACGTCCGCGCCCGCCTCGATCAGCGCCGCGACGCGGTCCATCTGCCCAGGGCCGACCGCCGCCCCGCACCGGAGCCTGCCGCGGTCGTCCACGCACGCGTCGGGGTACCGGCTCAGACGCTCGATGTCCCGCATCGTCACGAGCCCCGCGAGCTTCCCGCCCCCATCGACGAGCAGCAGCTTCTCCACCTTGTTGCGCGTCAGGATCACCGCCGCTTGTTCCAGCGTGGTATCGGGCGCGGCGGTGATCAGGTTGCCGGCCGTCATCACCTCGCGGACCTTCGTCTTCCCGTCCTCGACGAACTTCAGATCCCGGCTCGTGATGATCCCGACGACCTTGCCCTTGGAGCGCAGCTCGCTCGACCCGTCCTCCGTCACCGGGAAGCCGGAGATCCCGTGCTGGTGCATGAGCTGGGTCGCGCGCTCGACCGCGTCGTCGGGCCCCAGGGTGATCGGGTCCGTGATCACGCCGTTCGCGGACCGCTTGACCTTCACGACCTCGCGCGCCTGCGCCTCGGTCGGCATGTTCTTGTGGATGATCCCGATCCCGCCCTGCTGCGCCAACGCGATCGCGAGCCGGCTCTCCGTCACCGTGTCCATCGGCGCGGAGATCAGCGGGATGTTGAGCTCGATCCGCGCCGTGAGCCGCGTGCGCGTGTCCGCGTCCCGCGGCTGCACCGCCGAGCGGGCGGGCACCAGCAGCACGTCGTCGAACGTGATCCCCGACGCGATGATCTTGCCCGCACCGGCACTAGCCCCGACCGCGTCATCCGCGGCCGGGTCCAGATGCCCCGATGTCGATTCGGTAAGGGTCGCCATGACTATTTATCCCCCCCCTCCCGCGCCCGTCAAGACGCACCCGCCCAAGCACACCAAACTTGCACTCACCAACAACGCCCCGCGCGCGGGTACGCTCCCCGTATGCCCGACCCCCTCCCGATCGACGCCCTGGGCGGTGACCGCCTCGCGCTGCCCCACGCCGCGGACACCGAGTGGGTGCTCACCAACGCCCTCGGCGGGTTCGCGATGGGCACCGCGACCGGGCTGCCCACACGCCGATACCACGGGCATCTCATCGCGGCGATGTCCCCCCCGGTCCGCCGCGTGCTCGCGCTGGGCCCGATCGCCGAGACCGTCATCCTCGATCCCGACGACCCGGACCCCGACGCACGTGCCGTGCACGTCCAGCCCTTCCACTTCGCCGGTCAGCCCGAGCCGTCCGAAGCCCCCCGCCCGGTCCGGTTCGAGCGCTCCGCCGAGGGGTGGTGTCGGTGGACGTACGAGTTCGACGCGACTCGGGCGGCCGGCGAGACCCTCCGCGTCCGCCTCGTCCGCACGCACACGCTCGCGGATGGGCACAACGCCGCGTCCGTCCGGTACGAGCTGACCGCCCACGCGCCGGTGCGGCTCGAACTGCGACCGATCACGCCGCTGCGCGATATGCATGACCTGGTCGCGCCGGACGACCCCGGGCCCGAGCTCGAACGATCGTGGGCCGATGCGCAGGGGAACCCATTGGTGCTCGTCGCGCGCGACGGCGTCGGGCTCACCCTCCGAGTGACCGCCGAAGTTGGAAGCGCGTCCTTCCGCGCCGAAACGCACACCTGGCACGGGCTGAGCTACGCGTGGGAAGCAGCCCGCGGCCTGGACGACGCGGAGGACGCCCCCTCGCCCGGCGTCTTCGAGATCGTGGGGGACGGCACGCTCGATGCGCGCCTGGACGCCTCCGCCAACGCCCGCACAGCCCCGCGCGAGCCGGAGCCAGCCGGCACGGCCCCGCGCGCCGACCGCCGCCGGTCGATGATCGCGCACCTGCGCGACGCCTGCCCGACCGAGGACCTCTACCGCGCGCAGACAATTGCGCGTCTCGCGTGCGCCGCGGACGACTTCGTCGTCCACTCCGCCGCGCTAGGAGCGGACGGCCGGTCCATCATCGCCGGCTACCCATGGTTCGCCGACTGGGGACGCGACTCGATGATCGCCCTGCCCGGGCTCTTGCTGCTCACGGGTCGGCACGACGAGGCGTTCGGCGTCCTCGACACGTTCGGGCGGGCGCGCAAGAACGGGCTCATCCCCAACCGCTTCGACGACGACGCCGGCCCGGCGCACTACAACACCGCCGACGCCTCCCTCTGGTTCGTCCACGCCTGCACGCAGTACCTGCACGCGTCGAACGACACCGAGCGCTACCTCGACGCGCTCGCCCCCGCGTGCGCCGAAATCATCGAGGCCCACACCGAGGGGACGGACTACAAGATCGGGATGGACCCCGCCGACTGGCTCGTCCGCGCGGGCGACGAGCGGACGCAGCTCACCTGGATGGACGCGAAACGCGACGGCGTCTGCTTCACGCCGCGCCACGGCAAGCCCGTCGAGATCAACGCGCTGTGGCACAACGCCCTCGGCTCGTTCGCCGACGGGCTCGAACGCGCCGACCCCGCGTGCGCCGCGTCGCTGCGCCAGACCGCCGAGCGGGTCGCCGCGTCGTTCCGCGACGCCTTCGCGAACGGGCCCGAGGGCGGGCTCGTCGATTGCCTCACACCGGAGGGCCGCCGGTGGCGGGCGTCCACGGAAGTCCGCCCGAACCAGGTGTTCGCGGTGTCGCTGCCGCACTCCCCGCTGGGCGCCGATACCCAGCGTCGCGTGGTCGGCGTCGTCCGCGAGCACCTGCTCACGCCCGTCGGGCTCCGCACACTCGCGCCCGATGACCCCGGATACCAAGCGCGGTTCGAGGGCTCGATCTTCGAGCGTGACGCGGCATACCACAACGGCACCGTCTGGCCCTGGCTCATGGGCCCGTACGTCGAGGCCCTGCTGCGCTCCGAGTCGTTCTCGACCGATTCACGCGCGCACGCGAAGCGGCTGCTCGACGGGCTCGCCCGCGAGCTCGATCACAACGGCATGGGCCAGGTGTGGGAGATCTACGACGCCGACGAGCCACGCACTCCCGACGGGTGCATCGCCCAGGCGTGGTCGGTCTCGGAGCTGATCCGCGGCTACGCGCTCAGCAGTGCTGGTTGTCCTTCGGGCGTGCCTTGATGATCCGCTCGCCCTCGGCAGGCGTCATGGACCCCTCGGCGATGTACGCCGCAACGTCACGCTTCGTGCGCTCGATCGCGCGGTCTTTCACGATCGCGTGAACGGTCGCGCACAGCACCCACACGAACGCCACGATGCACCCGAACGTGATCGCCGCCAGCGGGACGATGTTGCGGAGCACCTCTTGCGGCATATCGGACGACGCGAGCGTCTCGGCGCATGCAGACATATGTGAACCCCCCGGTTAGTCGTCGTTGCCGGCCGTCAGCAGACGCTCAGCGTCCTCGGGCGTCATGGACCCCTCGGCGACATACGCCGCCACCTCGCGGCGCGTCTCCTCGCGCTGCTTCGTCTTCTTCGTGCTCGCGACGGTGCCCGCGAGGATCGCAACGATCGCGACCAGCAGCCCGCCCGCGACCGCGATGATCGGGATCAGGTTCTCGTTGCCGTGCCCGAAGTCCATCTGGGCAACGTCGGCGAGTGTCAGCACACAGTCCATCGTTCAGGCTCCTCTCGTGTGCTCAGCAGCACCGGTTCTTGCGGGTGCCCGCCGCGAGGACACGCTCGCCGTGCTCGGGCGTCATCGAGCCCTCGGCGATGTACGCCGCGATCTCACGCTTCGTCCGCTCCTGGCTGATGCCGGTCACCACCCGCGTCACGGTCTTGAAGAACAGCCCGACCAGGATCGCCCCGGCGATCAACGCCGGGATGAACATGTCCTCGTCCGACGTGATCCGCATCAAGATCTCATTGATATCCACGGCAGAGCCTCCCAGCCCGCGACCGGCGAGCATCCCTTCGTTGGGAGTCGGGCCCGATCGATTTCGCGCATGCCCGACCCGCCGATTCTACCACAACCCGCCCGGATTCAACGGTTTAGCCCCTCAGAGCCGCCCCAGGGCCCTCCCCACGGCCAGGCACCAGGCGGAGTAGAAATCGAACGTCAGCGTCCTGGGCGACCACCCGGGCGGCTTGACCATCCCGCCCCGCAGCCCAAACCGCTCGAATCCCACGTCCACCGGCGCGTCGGACGCGAGCGACGCGAGCAGCGTCGTGAGCTTGCCCATGTTCACCCGGTCGGACGCCCCGCGCGCCTCGCCCAGCACGTCGAAGCTCATCTTGTCCGCATCGACGCGCAGCGTCCGCCCGCCCGCGAGGTGCAGGTCCAGCAGTTCGACCATGCTGCGGATGCTCGTGGGCACGGGCGCGTCCGGGCGGAGGTCCGCGTGCAATCGGCGCGCGAGCGGCGCCATCGTCATCTCGATGTCAAGCGGGTTGTCGTCCAGGGCCGCGGCGGACCGGCGCTCGCTCGGCTTGATCGTGCCACGCACGAGCTGGCGGATGTCCGACGTCTGGAACACCTCCGAATCGGCGCGCCAGAACTCGACCGCGACCGACCCGCCGCCCTCGAACAGGTGAAACCGCTTGACGCCCTCGGGCTTGGGCGCGGCGCGGATATCCGACTCCGTCGGCGCGAGCGCGAGCACGCCCTCGCCCTGCAGCATCATGACGACGTCCGGCGCGATCGACGCGTCGATCAGCTGAAACACCTGTGGCAGCCCCCGCGCCACCGCGAGCCGCGCCTGCCCCGGGTCAATCCCCGCGGCACCGACCACCGCCTCGACGCACGCGTCGGGCGTCCACCCCGCGGGCCAGCTGACGACGGAGAGATAGGCACGCTCGGCGCTCACGCGTGCAGCGTACCGCGAGCGGTCTGGGGTTCGATGAATGGTCGTGTAGAATCGTGCACAATGCCAGCGGTGCTGATGATTCTGGCGATCCCGTTCCTGGGGCTGTGCGTGGTGTTCGTCTGGCGCGCGGTTCGCCGGCCCCGGGTCATGCGCGGCGGGTGCTGCGGGAAGTGCCGGTACGAGCTCGCGACGCTCGCCGGCGGCGCCTACCCCGAGTGCGGCTCGGACCTGCTCCGCGTCGGGGTGACGGGCGAGCGTCCCGAGCAGGGGGTCGGTTCCTTCATCGCGGGCGTCATCGGGTGGTCGATGCTCGTGTTCGTGGCTGCCGCGTGGTTGCAGCCCATCGCGGACAATCTGTGCCATGGCACGCCCCTCGGCCCCATCGTGCGCATGAGCGAGTCCTTCACGATCAGCCCGGCGGTCGCGTTCTCGGCCGACCGCGGCCCAATCATCGATCGACCGTACGAGATCGATCTGAGCACCGAGTTCACGGGCGTGTACGGCGCCGCCGTTCGATCGGGAACGGTCGAGGCGGAGATCACCAGCCCGGACGGCATCGCCGATGTCGTGATCGAGATTCCGGGCGTGGAGTGGGCCCTCACGAAGAGCGACGGCTCGATCGAACAAGGCACCGGCATCGACCGCGCGCTCGTCGCGCGGATGTACGAGGACGTCGGGCTCGACGTCGATGACGCGCGGCGGTCGTTCGAGATCGATCAGTTCGCGCACGTGCTGACGACAAGGGCCACCAGTACTCGGGTTCCGATGGGTACCGGCTCGCTCGGCTTGCAGCGCGGATCGCCCGAGAACCCGGGCCTGGAGCAGAACGCGGGCTCATCGACAAGCGGCGGCACAGTCCGCGACGGGCTCGGGGCCGTGATCGTTGGCAACACGGCGGTTGTGGCGTGGGGGATCGGGATCGCGCTGATGATCTGGCGTCAGCGTCAGCTCAACCGCTGGCTGGCCAGCGTGTCGTCCGCGGAGGGCTCGATGTGACCGCAAGAATCGCGCTGATATCCGCGGCGACGGGCGTGATCGCGGGCTGTGCGCATCATGCGCCGCCGCGATTGCCCCGACCCGTCAGCAACAACGCCGTGACCAGCGTCACGCACGCGGGCGGCTCGGTCACGCTCTACTCGTTCATGGGCATCGAGGACCCGGCGGTCACGGCGACGATCACGCCCAGGGCGTACGCGCTGGACTGGCCGACCGACACCGATTGGCGCCGTATCGCGGATGTCCCGCTGGATGAGGGGCGTGCGCGGATCGCGGCGTCCGCGGTCACCATCCGCGGGCGCGTGTTTGTCGTCGGGGGATACTCCGTCCTCGACGACGGCACCGAGCGAACCGACCCGAGATTGCTCGAATACGTGATCGAAGAGGGCCGGTGGGTCGAGCGGTCCCCGCCGCCGGTGGAGGTGGACGACACGCTCGCGGTGGTGCGCGCCAATCGATGGTTGTACCTCATCTCGGGCTGGCACGGCCCGGCGCACGACAACGTGCTCGACGTGCAGGTATGGGACATTGAGACGGATCAGTGGCGCGCCTGCACGCCGATGCCCGGGCCGAGCTCGGGTGTGTTTGGGCACGCGGGCGGGATCGTGGGCGACACGATCCTGGTGATCGATGGCGTGAAGCGCGACCCGGAGACACGGAAGTTCGTGATCTCGGACGCTGTCTTTGAAGGCGCGATCGACCCGGACGACCCGACATCCATCACCTGGCGAGAGCGCCCCGCGCACCCGGGCGTGCCGACGTACCGCGCCGCGAACGCGTCCGACGGGCGCGCGGTGCGTGTCGTTGGGGGCACGAGCACGCCGTACAACATCGACGGCGTCGGGTACGACGGCACGCCCGCCGAGCCGCTCGACCAGATGCTGGTCTGGTCGCCCGATGATGGCTGGACGATCACCACGACAGGGCGCGCGACGATGGATCACCGCGGGCTCGTCCCCGTCGGCGATGCGTGGGCGACGGTGGGGGGCATGGTCGGGCCGCGACAGGCGACCGCGGACACCACGGTGCACGACTAGGGGCGGCGATGTAGCAGGTCTGGAACTGGGTGACGAACAATGTGCAGCTCGTGGTCTTCGCGGCGTTCATCGTGTTCTCGGTCGGGGCGGCGGTCATCAAGGCGCGGGCGAACCGGAACTACGAGCGGAGCATCCGGCGGAACGGGCGGACCCGGTGCGGCGGGTGCGGGTACGAGCTCGGCACGCTGCAGGGCGGGCGGTGCCCCGAGTGCGGCGCGGACCTGATGGACGTGGGTGTCGTCGGGGCGGGCCGATCGCGGCGGTGACTCTGGAATCGGATGCTCAGCCGGCGGGCGATCGGGCCGATACCGTTGGGCATGACGGAGATCGCCCGCCAACGCTGCATCGATCCTGATTGTGCCGCCGAGTTCGGCGTGGACCGCGTGCTGACCGCGTGCCCCGATTGCGGGTCGATGCTGGACGTTGTGTACGACTGGGACGCCGCGTGGCCGAGCCGTGAACGCTCGTTCGGGGTCTTCGAGCGGCGCGGATCGACGTTCGGCGAGCGCAACGCCGCGGGCGGGCGCGCGACGGAGGCGATGCTCGATTTCTCGGGGGTCTGGCGGTTCCGCGAGCTGCTGCCCTTCTGGACGCACGCGCCGAACGGCGCGGCGGACATCGTCACCGTCGGCGAGGGACGCACGAACCTGCAACGCGCCGACGCCCTCGCCCGCGAGGTGGGGATGGACGTGGACGCCGGCGGGCGTGTGTACCTCGAGTACGAGGGGTACAACCCGTCGGGGAGCTTCAAGGACAACGGCATGACCGCAGCGTTCACGCACGCGCGGATGGTCGGTGCGAAGCGCGTCGCGTGCGCCTCGACGGGCAACACGAGCGCGAGTCTGGCGTTGTATGCGTCGCTGACGGGTACGCCCGCGTACGTGTTCGTTGGCGAGGGGAAGATCGCGTTCGGCAAGCTGAGTCAGGCGCTGGATTACGGCGCGCGGACGCTGCAGGTCGCGGGAGACTTCGACGCGTGCCTTGCGCGCGTGCGCGAGATCGCGGACACCCGCCCGGACGTGGGCGTCTACCTGATGAACTCGGTCAACCCGTTCCGGCTCGAGGGTCAGAAGACGATCATGCTCCGGATTCTTGAGGGGCTGAACTGGGAAGTGCCCGACTGGATCGTGGTGCCCGGCGGGAACCTGGGGAACTCGTCCGCGTTCGGCAAGGCGTTCGGCGAGCTGCGCGAGCTCGGGCTGATCGACCGGGTGCCGCGCCTGGCGATCATCAACGCCCACGGCGCGCGCACCCTCGACCGCGTCGTGAACGAGCTGGGCATCACGTGGGAGGGTGGGCGCTACGACAAACGGGCGGTCGCCGAGGAGTTCGCCCGGATGGACCGCGAGCACGAGCGGGCAAAGACCGTGGCGAGCGCGATCGAGATCAACCGCCCGGTGAACCTGCCCAAGGCGCTGCGGGCGCTCGACCTGATGGATGGCGTTGTGCGGAGTGTGCTCGACGACACCATCGTCGAGCACAAGGCGCTGGTGGGTCGGTATGGGTTCGGGTGCGAGCCCGCGAGCGGGGCGTCCGTCGCGGGGGTGCGTCTGCTGCGCGCCGAGGGCGTGATCAAGCCAACGGAGACCGTCGCGTGCGTGCTCACTGGGCACCAGCTCAAGGACCCGGACGTGACCGTCGGCTACCACCGCGGCGAGCGGTCCGGGCCAAACACCCACGCGAACGCGCCGGTGCCCGTCGCGGACGACCTGGACGCGATCATCGCGGCGATGCTGGCGTAGGAATCGCCCGGGTTCCCCCACGGAAACCCGGGCGGCGTGTGCATCCGCGACCCACCCCGCGGCGCACGGCTTGAAGTGGACCGGCAGCGGGTATCGCTGCCGGCCCGAGGAACGACCGAAGGTCCACAACATGGCGGGGGACAGACGCCGGACCCACGGTCAATGCTTGCGCGGCGTGGGTGCACGCCGACAGGCGGTCGGCGCGCACGCTGGGCGCCGAGGAACCGTTCGCTTGAGTGAATGGCGGTGGTGCGCCGCGGAAGGCGGGCGCTGGGATGGCGGCGCTACGGAGATCGCGGCGCGCACAATCGGGTTGATTGCAACATGGGGGAGCCTCCTGGTTGTGTGGAAAAGAAATGAATCAAGCCACGGGATCGACGGGAGGGGTGTGCGTCGCCGCTGAGAACTCAGCAGGAATGAGGCGGTGCACGCCGAATGGTTGTCGATCCAGATTTCGAGTTGTCAGGTTGTCGGCCCGCGCGGAGCAACATGCCACGAGCGGCCGAACCCACATACGACAGGGGTTCGCGCTCGGTTTCGTGGTGATGCGTTGATTCCGCGAAGAAAGTGCGTGTGGACACGTGGACATGAACGCACGTGCCGTGCGTGGGCCGAGCGTCCGGTGTTGCGACATCCGGGGTTCTGTGCAGGATTCGGCCTGATCCGGTAGGGTCGCGATCCCGCACGATCGGTATCGAGACGGACCCGGAGGTCGGCATGAACGCAGATGCGATGTGGAAGTTGGTGGCGGTGGCCCTCTACGCGGCGGTGCTGCTGCTGATCGGGTGGGCGGCGTCGCGCGGGATGAAGAACATCCGCGACTACTTCGCCGCGGGGAAGAACCTTGGGTTCATCAACGCCGCGTTCAGCGCCCGGGCGACGGGCGAGAGCGCGTGGCTGCTTCTGGGGCTCACGGGCACCGGGTTCGCCGTGGGGGCCCAGGGGTTCTGGATCGTGCTGGGCGAGTTGATCGGCGTGGGCGGCGCGTGGCTGTTCATGGCCAAGCGGTTCAAGCGGCTCGCCGACAAGTACGACGCGATCACGATGCCGGACTATCTGGAGGGGCGGCTGCGCGACTCGGGGCACGCCCTCCGGCTGATCGCGGCGGGGGCGTTGTTCGTCTTTGTGCCGATCTACGCGGGCTCACAGATCTTCGCGACGGGCGGGGCATTCCACGACTTCCTGGGGTGGAACCACTATGTGGGGGCGACGGTCGGGTTCCTCGTCGTGCTGTTCTACATCACCCGGGGCGGGTTCGTCGCGGTGGTCTGGTCGGACGTCTTCCAGGGCACGTTGATGGCGATCGGGCTCGTGGCGTTGCCGATCGTCGGGCTGCTCGAGCTTGGCGGCGTGACGAACATGATGGACGCGCTGCGCAGCGCGGACCCGCACCTGCTGTCGCTGCACGGGCCCGGGCCCGCGCCTGATGTGGCGGAGGGCGCGAGCTACGCCGAGCCCGTGGCGAGCACGGGCGGGTGGACGCCCCTGACGATCACGACGATCATCGGGTTCGTGGCGATCGGGATCGGGTTCCTCGGGTCGCCGCAGGTGTTTGTGCGGTTTATTGCGCTGCGTTCGGAGAAGGAGATCAAGAAGGGGGCGGCGGTCGCGATCGGGTGGACAATCCTCGCGGACTCTGGGGCGGTGCTCGTCGGTATGGTGGGGCGTGCGATCTACGAGTGGTCCACGATCGCGGCGGACCCCGGGCTGATCGTCGCGGGCGATAAGGAGCGGATCCTGCCCTTCATGGCCGAGGACCTGCTGCCCAGCTTCTTCACGGGGGCGTTCATCGCGATGGTGCTCAGCGCGATCATGTCCACGATCGACTCGCTGCTGGTGGTGGCGTCCAGCGCGGGCGTGCGGGACTATTGGCAGAAGACGCGCCATCCGGACATGCCCGACGAGCGGCTTGTGAAACTCAGCGAGCTGGTCACGATGGGGCTCGCGTTCGTCGCGTTCGCGATCGGGACGGGCCTGCTCATCAAGAACAAGGACAAGCAGGTGTTCTGGATCATCATCTTCGGGTGGTCCGGCATCGCGGCGACGTTCTGCCCGACGGTGATCCTGAGTCTGTATTGGTCCAAGCTCACCGCGGCGGGGGCGAAGGCGGCGATGTTCGCCGGGTTCCTGAGCGTGCCGTTCTTCGCGTTCGCGGCCAAGCCCATCCTCGCCGGCATCGGGCATGACGGGTTGTCCGACCATCTCGCGGCGCTGGACGTGCTCTTCCCGGCGTTCGTGGTCTCGTTCGTTGTGGCGATCGGGGTGAGCCTCGCCGACCGGCGCGGGCGCGAGCGGCTCGCGGGCATCGAGGACGAGCTCGCCGAGGCGCGCCGTCGCTAGGCCCTGTTTGGGGGACCGCTTACTGTGCCACTGACCCGAAGACGGGTCAGTGGCACGAACCTGGCAGTATCCGCCGAACAGCACCCTCGCGGGGGCGTGTGGTGCTCAGGGGCACCCGGCGGTGAACGCGGCAACGAAGCAATCGATGTCGTCCAGGTTGATCACGCCCGAGCCGTCGCAGTCGGCGCGCGACGCGTCCATCGCGAGGAACGCGCTCACAAAGCAGTCGATGTCGTCGATGTTCACCGCGCCCGAGGCGTTGCAGTCCGCGAAGCAGGCGGGAGCGCCGACGAGGAACCGCAGGGCGTCGGGCAACCGTGCGGACCAGGCGGCCTCGTTGTGGCCCTGCCCGACGCCGATGACGGAGCGGAAATCCGTGCCCTCGACGTAGCCCGCGTTGACCGCGATGTCGCGCATGGCGTTGAGGTTGTCGATGCCCGACTCGGCGGTGCCGTGGTCCTGATACCAGCGCTCGACGGGGAACGGGCGGCCGATGGTCGTGACGTAGTCGAGCATGTGCCCGTCGTCCCACCAGTAGGAGGAGCTGAGGCAGGCAGCGCGCGTCCAGGTGAGGTACTCGGTGTGGAGCGCGTAGCAGGAGACGAGCCCGCCGAGCGAGCTGCCGGCCATGAACCGTGATTGGCGCTCGGGGATGGTGCGGTAGCGTGCGTCGATCTCGGGGACGAGGACGTCGCGGAGTGCGGCGAGGTAGTCGTCCGCGCCGCCGCCGCCGAACGAGCCGTCGGGCCAGGGGGTGTACTCGTTGATGCGCGCGCCGCCGCCGTTGTCGATGCCGACGACGATGATGGGCTGGATGTCGCCCGAGGCGATGAGGGACTCGCAGGTCTCGTCCACGTGCCACTCGCCGGCGAAGCTGGTCGCGTCGTCGAAGAGGTTTTGCCCGTCGTGCATGTAGAGGACGGGGTAGCGTGCCGTCGAGTCGTGGTACCCGGGCGGGAGGTAGACCCAGACGCGCCGGCCGCCGAGGAACGGGGCGTGGGTGAAGGTGGTGACGTCGCCCGTGATGGAGGACGACCCGCCGTCGGCCCAGCGGGCGACGGTGAGGTCGAGGGTCTGGGTGCCCGAGGGGGTGTGGGTGCGGTTGGGGATCTCTTCGCCGTTGGGACCCTTCTCGACGGTGGCCCAGTCGCCGCGCGTGAACTTGAACTGGATGGGCGAGCCGTCGGGCAGGGCGAGGGTGATGTGCCACGTGCCGTCGGGCTGCTCGTTCAACGCGTGCGCGGGCGAGCCCGGGTTCCAGCCTTGGAAGCTGCCCGCGATGTGCACGGGCCCGGCGGTGCCGGCGGGGACGGTGACGCGGAACGTCACATCCGCGGCGGGCGCGAGCGAGGCGATGAATGAGACCACCGCGATCGCGGCGAATCGATGGGCGAGCTTGATCATGCCGTCAGTATCGGTGGATCGACATCGCCGGGCAAGGGTCAGCACGGATACGGCCGCGGGGGCGTTCAGTTCGGCGGTGTCAGCGTTGCATTGCCCACGAGTTTCGCGGTGATGCCCGACCCGGACTGGTCGATAAGCCAACGCCCGAGGCGGCCGTCCATGTTGTAGAGGGCCGCGGTGTCGGCGTCGGATTCGAGCCGGCGCGCGGGCTCGAACCGGTCGCCCGAGTAGACCGCCCGGCGGGTGATGCGGACGGCGTCGATCTGGCCGTCGAAGTGGCTCGTGCCGACGCCGGAGCCGGTGACGTCTGCGCCGACGAGGAAGGGCAGCGTGTTCGTCCGGCGCTCGCCCGAGGCGGGGGCGTGGGCGATGATCTCGCCGTCGAGATAAAGACGGACTTCGGTGCCGTCGAAGACGCCCGCGATGTGGTGCCATTCATGGAGCGAGACACGGACGCTGTCGTCGGCGTCGGCGTCGCGGTAGCGCCCGTCCAGGAAGACGGAGAACTCGGGGCGTCCGCTCCAGAGGAAGATGCCGTAGTCCGAGCCCTCGGTTTTCGTGATGAGGCCCACACGGCTCGTGTGCGCTTCGGCCTTGAACCAGCACTCGACGGTCAGCGGGCCGTCGGGGACGTCGAGCGCCGCGTCGGGGATCGCGAGGTATCCGGTGCGTCCATCGAGCGAGAGGACGCGCTCGCCCGCCGGGCGCGGCGGGGCGTGCAGGCGCAGGTCGGCGGGCACGGGCGTCCGCGGTGCGGGGATGGGGTAGCGCGAGGCGCTGGTCAGCAGGTCCATGCCGGCGACGATCGAGAGGTCGTCGTACGCCGACCCGAGGGGGCCCGCCTGGCGGCCGACGACGAACTCGACGGAGCGCGACGCGCCGGGCGCGAGGGTGCCGTGCACGTGGTCGGGGAGGGTGTACCAGCGGGCGTCACCGCTCTCAGGCGTGAGGGCGTACTCGACATCGAACCGGGTCGGGTTCGCGAGGGTCGCCCGGATGCTGCCCATCGCGGACCCGTCGGCCGCGACGGGGACGCTGCCCTCGACAATTGGCGATGAACGGGCGAGGGCGACGGCGCCCTCGGTGAGCTCGTCGGTGAGCTCGCGCGGGTCCATCGCGGCGCCGACGGGGATCGCCGTCGTTGCGATCTGGTTCTTGCGGACGGTCACGATGTTGTAGTGGTGGAGCTGCCCGGCGGAGGGGACGGCGCCGCCCTGGTGACCGCCGACGGTCGCGAGCGCGAAGTACTCGATGCCGTCGTCCTCCTGGTACTTCATCTGGTGGATGTGCCCGGCGAAGACGGCGGACACATTGCCGGCGTCCACAAGGACCTTGTGCACCTTGTCCCAGTCGTCGCCGTAGTTGCCCTTACGCCAGCGCGGGTGGTGGATGAAGACGAACACGTGGTCGGCGTCTTGGGCTTTGTCGAGCGTGCCCTCGAGCCACGCGAGCTGCTCGGGGCTCATGGTCTGGGTGTCCGGGCGCGAGATGGACTTTGCGCCGGTCTCGGGGTTGCCCTCGTCCGAGTAGAGCGCAATGAACCAGCAGTTCTTGTGCTCGAAGGCGTACCACAGCGGGCCGAAGTGCATCTCGTACTTGTCCTCGTGCTGGAACGAGGGCATGTCCGGATCGGTCAGCGGGCGCCAGTAGGTGTCGTGGTTGCCCGCGACGGGGAACCAGGGGCAGATGAGCCCGTTCATGATCTCTTTGAACTCGGTCATCTGCGTCATCCAGACGTCCGTCGAGTTCGTGTACCCCTCGATCATGTCGCCGACGGTCATGACGAGGTCGGGCTCGAGGAGGTTCGTGTCGCGGACGGCGTCCTTGAGGACGGCCACGCCCTCGGCGGGCCCGCCCGTGCGGTCGCCGTAGACGACGAAGAAAAACGCGTCCTCCTCCTCGGGCAGAGAGAGCTTGATCGGGCTTGCTCGATTGGTGGTGTAGCGCGAGGCGTCGTGGTGCGCGGGGTGCTTGTCGTTGTGCGGGTGCTCGTGGCGGGTGTGGTGCCGGTCCTCCCAGTGGGGGGGCTCGGCGGATGCGGCACCCAGCAGCGCCGCCACGACGATCGGGATGGCAATCATGAACGACTCCTCGCGCGCGATCGCGCACGCGCGAGTCTATCGGACGGGACGGGCGACGAGAACGCGATCCGGTCCGCATCGCGGAGTCTTCACAACCGGCTCCAGGCGCTCAGGGACCCGGATCGATCTCTATCAGCCTGGCGTGCATCGCCCGCTGCTTCCGACTCCGTCCTCGAGTCGGAGCACGTCGGCGAACCGGCCGATCACCTCGATCGGATCGGCCACGGGCCCGCGTGATGCCCGCGCCCTCGCCTGATGGAACGCGGCGCCCGAAAGGCGGCGCGACCGGCGCGAGACTCACGCGGGGTGTCGGAGCGATGAGGGATGCCTCATGCGTGCAGTCAACGCGATCTGATTCATGCCCGTCTCAACCGATCCCGCGGGTCGAGATCCCGGCTGTCGTTTGGCGATATCGTTCCGGCGTGACTCAAGGACCAAGTCTCCCCGAGCATCCGATCGTGCTGTTCGATGGGGTGTGCAACCTGTGCAACGGCACGGTGTCGTTCATTCTCAGGCACGAGCGTGCGCCGACGCTGCGGTTCGCATCGCTCCAGTCGGACGCCGCGCGGGCCTTGCTCACCCGGGCCGGACTGGACCCAGGGACGATCCACACAATCGTGCTGATCGAGGGCGGCGAGGCGTGGGTGCGGTCAGACGCGGCGCTGCGGATCGCAGGGCACCTGCGCGCCCCCTGGCGATGGGGGCGGGTCCTGCGCGTCGTGCCGCGGGCGATCCGCGACGCGTGCTACCGGGTGATCGCAACGCACCGGTACCGCCTCTTCGGCAGGCGTGACACGTGCACGGTGCCCGCCCCCGAGGCGGCCGCGCGGTTCGTTGATCGCGGGCCCGCGGAGCGCACCCCGGTGTGAACGCAAGAGGCCCGCGGGGGAGATCCCCGCGGGCCCTGCTGAGCGCGTGACGAAGGCAGGACTCGGATGATGCTTGCCGGCGATGGGCCGGATGGGGTCAACGCACCATCCTTCTTCCGATGCGGGCACGGCGCGTGCGCACCGCCCGCCCGACGGAAGGCCCGCGAGCGGGTGCCGGTTCGGCACGCCGCTCGCGTCGCCAGTCGGCCTTCATGATCCGGTTGATGAGCACCGCCGCGGTCGGCTTGCTGGTGTTCATCACCTCGTCCACCAGGTCGTGCCGCTCGGGCACGTGGGGGAAGAGCCGGTCGACGTAGTCCACCGCCGCCTCCCGTGCGAGCAGCGGCACTTCGAGCCTGAGATCGACGCGCCCGGGTCGGATGAGCGCCGGGTCGAGCCGGTCGATGTGGTTCGTGGACATGATGAGGACCCGCCCGTTGTGGGGCGCGACCACGCCGTCGATGCAGTTGAGGAACCCGGAGAACGTCACGCCCTCAGCGTCCTCGCTCTTGCGCTGTCGAAAGGCACAGTCCACGTCCTCGATGAGCACCACCGACCCGTCGCGGACGGACTCGAACGACGACACGAGATCCTCGTCCGAACGGAGGTCCGCCAGCGGGATGACGGCGAGGCGGAGGCCGCGCGCCGACGCGATCGCGTGCGCGAGCGACGTCTTGCCCGTGCCGGGCTCGCCGTGCAGCAGCACGCCGAAGCGCCAGGGCACCCCGATCCGCTCGTAATCCTCCCGGCTCGCCTGGAACTCGGCGACGCGTGACTCGAACGACTCGAAGAACCCGCGCGGCAGGCACAGCGTGTCCCGGGCGCGCTTGGGCAGCGACATCGTGTGCTTCGACCCGTACTTGTCGCACAGGTCCACGAGCTGGCGGTCCTCGACGACGTTCGCGCGGTCCTTGGCGGCGCGGAGCATCCGCGTCAGGTCCTCGCTGGTCCCGAAGAGCACCTCGACGGTGATCACGAACCGGCGGACGAGGTCGTGCGGGGACCCCGCCGCGTCGTCGCGGTGGACCCACACGCGGCACCAGCGCCCGCAGACGCGCGCCCAGAACGAGGCGGTGCCCGCGGCGAACGCCGAGCTCGCGGCGCGGTCCTCCCACTCGTCGGTGGTGGCACGCACCTCGAGCGTCCGCGGGCCGCCGGGGCGCACGGCGCCCTCGGTCAGCATGCCGAGCCAGGCGTCGTAGAGCGGGTGGTTCTCGCGCACCTCGATCACGCGGGTGAAGATGCCGCGCGCGGCACCGTACGCACGCCCGGGCATCGCGCGGAGCTGGTAGCCCAGCCACCCGGCGATCATCAGGGTGAGCCCGCCCTGCACGAAGGGGGAGCCGGTCAGGATGTTCTCGATCATGGTCATCAGTTGTCCATACGTGCCCGGGCGCACGGATCGCGCCGAGGCGGCGCGCGGCGTGCGCGCGATGCCTGCGATGTGTCAGCCCGTGGAGCGGAACCGCCGCGTGCGCGGCGATGCCCGTTCGCGAGCGTCAACGTCTCGGATGTCTGACGGGGTGCACCCGCCGGCTGTCGCCGGGGTGCGGCGACAGGTCAAAGAGGGATGTGGTTCCAGTGACTCAAAGGGAAACCTCCTGTCGGAACCGCCAGTATTGCTCGTTACGCCTGCCGGTCAAGCGTTGAGTTTGAAAGAAACACAACATTGTTTCAATACTGCAATCACCGGACGTGTCCCTGTCTTCGGTGACGAAGCTCGCATCGAGCCGAGCGATTTCGCCTGCGATCCCGCGAGATCGGCTGCTCGGATGACCACGTCGCTGGCCTTGGACGCCGCGGGCGCCACGTCGATCGTGCCGATGCGGCGGTCGGTCATCATGTCGCGATCATGAAGCGAGTTGTTGACCTGCTTCTGATCGAGGGGGCGACGCGGCCTTACGCCCATGGCACGCCCTCGCCATGCTGTGCGACACCCAGGTAGAAAGCGCACCGCCCGCGGACGGCGCGCGTGCGGTCGGTGGCTTTCGGTTTCATCAGGCTGTCGGTCTGGTCGGAACGATCACCCCAGCCGAGCGCGAATGCGACGTCGGTGCCTGGCAGGATCTCCCGCGGGCTTCGAATCTCTCCGTGCGGTGAGCACGATCAATTGTTTGAGGAGCTCGGGTGTGCTCATCCGGCTGCTCGCCAACGCGCCAGAAGATGGGGCGTCCCAGAGCCGACTACGGAGGGCCAGGTCGCCGCGCGAGCCCCCCGAGTGCCGTTCCGCCGCCGGCGCGGCCCGGTCCTTTGTTCGGCGCGACTCAGGGCCGTTCAGGAAGATCAAACCGCAGCACGGCGCTCGACCCGATCGGCATATAGGGCAGTGAATATCGAATCCCGCGGAACTCATCCGCCGACCAGCCGAGCTGATCGTGCACGTACTGGTGCAACTCGGGGTAGCGGGGGACGAGCGGCGTCGCGACCGCCGGGGGCGAGCCGGCGATCTCGACGGGCTCATTGCGGATCGGCAGCCGGGACGCTTCGTCCCAGTCGCCTTCGCGCTGGCCCGACGCGAAGAAGAACGCGTACACGATCGCTTCGGCATCGAGCGCGAACGCGAGGTCTCGGTGCACCACCAGATCGAACACCAGGTTTCTTGTGGGCACGGTGAGCGTCAGCCCGAACTCGCCGGTCTTGTCGTCCGGCGTCGAGTATCGGCTCGCCCCGGCGCGGAGCATGTCGCAGTAGAACAGATCGACCGCGCCCCGGTTCCCGATGGGCCCAGGCACGAGCACGTAGTCCACGCCGTCGTCGGCGTGGACCGCCTCGATCTCGGGCAGGTTGGGCCGGTTGAACTCGGTCAAAAACGGATCAGACGCCCCGGGCTCGATGGGGCTCCACGTCGATGACCCGATCTTCTGCCCGTCCTTCGACCACTGGCGCAACCGGAAGATCGGGATCCGCACGGTCGGGCGCAGGCGGCGCAAGCCCACGATGCCGCGGAGCATGACCATGTCGATCTGTTCCGGATCATCCGGGTTCGGCGCAAGGAAGACGGACATCATGCTCGACTTGGCTTGCACGCCGTAGATCCCGCTGTTCCCGAGGAACGCTCGCTTGCGGCTCTGCTCGAGCCCGAGCGAGCCGTTCGGGCCCATCCCGTCGATGATCAGGTCGAGCGTCGCGCGGTCGCCCACGTGAACCTCGATCATGCGCTCGAAGTCTCGCGCCGCCTCACGGACCTGGGTCTGCAGCTTGCTGCTGGCGCCCTGGGCCCCCGTGGCCTGAATGATCTTCTCGATCGAAGCGCCGCCCGGCACATGGGGAACGGCCGCGAGCCCGTCGGAGGCCTCGAGCAGTTTGGCGATGTTCCAGGTGAGGGTCTTGTTGATCCGGAACTTTCGAGAGACGTCCTGCGGGCTCGCCGGATCGGCCCCCACACTGTCGTACAGGTCGATCAGGGCCGCCCGCAGGCGGCTGACATGTTCCTGACATTCCTGCTCGAGCGTTGCCATTGACCGGGTTCCTTGGGCCGCCAGGGCGTTCGGGGCCTCGTCTGTGGGGGATTCTACCCGCTTCGGGCTCGGCTCGATAGTGCCGTGTAGAAATTCAATTCAATTTCCAGCTGGAAACTTGACGGGATAATTCTGGTCCGGTAGCGTGGGCGGATCGGATGCTCACGGGCAACCCCGGGGCGGCCGACCGCCTGGCGAGCAGGCGGAGTGGGGGCCCGCGAAGCCCCGTTCCCATCCACCTCGGTCGAGGCGGAGCAGAGATCGAAATGCGAGAAGGAGAACGAACATGACAACGAGCGCACGAATGCTGGCGGCGGCGGGAGCCGTGTTCACCGGCGCCCCGGCGATCGCCGGGTACACCGTGGTCCAGGGCACGTCCGCGCCGGCGTATGCCGCCGGGATCAACTTCGATGAGGTCGGCGCGCCCACCGGTGTCGGGCTCTCGCCCGACTCGTGGACCGCCTGGGGAGTCACCGAACTGCTGGCCGGCGACGGCAACCAGGTCGTGGGCGACTTCAGCACGGCTCCGGGCCAGTCCTGGCTCGGCACGGGCAATTCCTTCTACGGGAATTTCGGCGTGTTCATGAAGCTGGACACCGACGTCGATGCGATGTCGCTCCAGGCGTGGGACCCGTCCGGCCCGCCCAGCCCCTTTGGCGGCGGCATGGCGGTGGTCATCTTCGATGACGGCGTCGAGGTCGCGTCGGCGTTTGTCGAGCCCGCATGGGGTGGCATCGGCCAGGAGTGGTTCAACATCACCGCGGATGGCGGCATGGTCTTCGATGAGATCCGCGTGCTCGGGTTCGGGTTCGGCCCGACGACCTACGTGGACAACATCACCTGGAACGCGGTGCCCGCGCCCGCGTCGGCTTCGCTTCTCGGGTTGTGTGCCCTCGCGGCGCGTCGCCGTCGATTCTGACTTCTCTCCAGGGTCTCCGGCGCCCACCCCCAGATTGAAGGCCGGATATCGGGAGGATCACCTGCCGGCGATTCTCTCGGATTGCGAGACACCCTCGTACGGAGCGCACACCATGAATCTGGCGATCGCATCTGTCATCATCTCTGTCGCCGCGGTGCCCCATCGGGCGACGGCCCAGCCGGTCGAGGTGGAATTCATCGGGTTCGGGGCCGCGGGTACGAGCATCTCGGCGGACGGATCGGTCGTCGCCGGCAACATGATCAACGACACCTCGTACGAGACGTTCCGGTGGACCGAATCGACCGGCGTGGTCCGGCTGGGTCGCGCGACGGTGCCGGTGCTCGGGAGGGGCGCCGGGACGCCGGACGTGTCCTACGACGGCACGCGTGTGTCGGCGACGGTGCTTTCCTCTGACAACACGCAGCTGACGTTCGGACTCTGGACCGATGGCATCGGGTGGCAAGTCGAGGACGCGATCCCGATGGGCCCGGAGGCGGCGTCGGTCGATCAATCGATCGCATCGACGTGGGGGCTTTCGGGCGACGGCACGACCGTCACGGGTTTCTACTGGACGAACAACGCCCGCGCGTACCCGGCGACGTGGTCACCCGCGGGCGGCGCGGTCCCGCTCGAGCGCCCCGGGCCCCTCGACAGCTGCCGGGTGAACGACTCGAACTACGACGGCACGGTTGTCGGCGGCTGGAGCGAGCACGCCGACGGATCGTGGCTGCCCACCGTCTGGAACAACGGCGTCATGACCGTCCTCGACCCGACGCCCGCCGGCGTCAATATGGTCAACGCCGTGAGCGCCGACGGCGAGACGCTCGTTGGTTCAACCTACAGCGCCGAACGCGGGCACCAGGTCTCCACGATCTGGAACTGGGACGGCGCGGCCTGGAACGCGACGCAGCTCGACGTCCTTCCCGGCACGGCCTTCCTCACGGGTCTGTGCGAAGCGTCGGGCGTCTCGGACGACGGCGACCTCGTGGTCGGGTACAACCGGTTCCAGTTCGGGCCGAACTCGGACGGGTTCGTCTGGACGCCCGGCGGCGGCGTCCGCAACGTCTACGACGTGCTCTCCGATGGCGGGTACGAGCTGCCGCCCTCGTGGGACATCCTCGACGCGACGGCCGTCTCCGCGGACGGGTCCTCGTTCCTCTTCCTCGCATTCAACTCGGTGGACGGCTTCGGGACGTTCCGCGTCACGTTCGTGGATCCGTGCCCGGCGGATCTGGACGGGAACGGCGTCCTGAACCTTGACGACATCGACGCGTTCGTCGCGGGGTTCCTCGCGGGCGACCTCGCGGTTGACCTCGACGGCAACGGAACCCTCAACGTCGATGACATCGACGCCTTTGTCTCGGCGTTTGTCGCCGGGTGCTCAGAATCCGAATAACCGACGCCCCGAGCGAGACCGCTCGAGCACAAGGACCATGACATGCGGAGCACGAACATGATGATCCAGAACAGCGCGTGGCTCTCGCCCA
>JAUHXM010000118.1 GCA_030426605.1 Phycisphaerae bacterium
CCTCGGCGAAGTGCCCGGCGTCCTCGAGGGCCCACTTCATCGAGTTGGTCGCGCCGCGTCCCTCGGCGTGTGGGGCGGTGATGTGACCCGCGTCGCACGAGTTGCCGAACCCGAGCAGCTCGGCGTGGATCGTCGCCCCGCGGGCCTTGGCGTGCTCCTCGGACTCGACGACGTACATCGCCGCGCCCTCGGCCAGCAGGAACCCGTCTCGATCCCGGTCGAACGGGCGGCTGGCGCGGGTGGGCTCGTCGTTGCGTGAACTCAGGGCCTTCATGGTCATGAAGGCACCGAGGCACAGGGGCGTGATCGCCGCTTCGGCACCGCCCACGACCATGAGGTCCGCGAGCCCGCGCCGGATGTACCCGACGGCGTCACCGAACGCGTGCCCGGAGGACGCGCAGGCCGTCGCGTGTGCGCTGGACGGCCCCTGCAGGTTGAACCGGATGGAGATGTTGCCCGTGACGGCGTTCACCATGAGGCGGGGCACGGTGAACGGGCTGATCCGCGTCGGCCCCCGGTTGCTCAGGGTGTACAGGCCCTCTTCGATGGTGCGGATGCCGCCGATTCCAGAGCCGACGATGACGCCGCAGCGTGTGGGTTCGGTGTCGCCCGGGTTCCAGCCCGAGTGCGCAACCGCCTCAACAGCGGCGCCCAAGCCCAGCAGGGTGCACCGGTCGAGTCGTTTGGCTTCACGCTTGTCGAGGAAGTGGTCGGTGGACCACCCGAGGACCTGCCCGCCGATGCGGACGGGCCATTCGGAGAGGTCCTCTCCCTCGAAGGCATCGACGGCTTCGATGGGGCGGATTCCCGAATCGCCGGCGCGCATGCCGGCCCACGTCGAGGCGGCGTCATACCCGAGGTTGGTGATCGCGCCGTAGCCCGTGATGACGACGCGGCGATCGTTCGGCTGGCTCATGGTGGAATCCTTCCCCCGGCCCCCGCGGAGGCGCGGGAACGGATCAGTCCACGCCCTGGGCCTGCTTGATGAACTCGATCGCCTGCCCGACGGTCTGGATCTTCTCCGCCTGGTCGTCGGGGATGGACGTCTCGAATTCGTCCTCGAACTCCATGACGAGCTCGACGGTGTCGAGGCTGTCGGCGTTGAGGTCTTCAACGAACGACGTGTCGCGGGTGATCTTCGCCTTATCGGCGTTGAGCTGCTCCGCGACGATGTCGATCACCTTGCTCTCGATTTCTTGCTCGGTCACGCTGGTTCTCCGTTGCCACTCTGGGCCCGAGGGGGCGTCCTGATGCTCCCAAACCCGCGTCGTGCGACCGGGCCCCGGACAGGCGGCGATTCTAGTCCCACCGGGCCCGTAGTGCCAATCCGGACCCTCGCCCAGCCCGATAGGCCCCCCGCGTCGGTCCGCTGGGGGGGGCGTGCCGGTCGTGCCGAGGGCCGGGCCCGCCGGCCCCGCGGTTTGTCCCCGACGCGGTGGACCACCCCCGGGGGGCGACCGATCCCTCGGGGACGCGGGGTGTGTGAGCTTTCGCGGGCGGTTCACGGAGGAGAGAACCATGGGGTCTATGCCGAACGAGCCTGAGGCGTTTGCCGAGCAGGTCGCACAACTGATCCGCCGGATGCAGCCCGGCACCTCGATCGACATGACGTCGCCGCGCGAGATCCTCGTGAACGGCCGCCGCCTGGACCTCGAGAACCTCATCCGCATGGTCGCCCACGAGCCCGAGCGCGGCACCGACATCGTCGAGCACTTCCTCGACCAGCTCTTCTCCGGCGAGACCCTCGAAGCGAGCGAGCTCCCGTTCGAGATCGCCCGCCACCGGATCATGCCCCGCATCCAGCCCACCAGCATCTTCCAGCATCTGTCCGAAGACCTCGTCGCCCACGTGCCCTACGTCAACGACACGGTGATCGTGTTCGTGAACGACCTGCCGCACATGACGGTGAGCCTGACGACCGACCAGGTCGAGCAGTGGGGCGTCACGATCGAAGAGGTGGACGCCGTGGCGCGTGACAACCTCGACGGGTACGCGCCCGAGCTCGAGTTCCAGGTGATCGAGTCGAAGGAAGGCGGGCGCGCCGTCATCGTCGCCGAGCAGGACGGGTACGACGCGGCGCGGCTGCTCATGGGCGACCTCTACCGTCGGCTCGCGCCGCACCTCGGGCCCGACTTCCTCGTCGCGACCCCGGCGCGCGACATGTTCGTCGCGATGAGCTCGGGCCCGGACGTCTTTGTGGACCGGCTGCGCAACCGGGTCATCGAGGACCACGAGCGCCTGCCTTACCCGATCACGCCCGAGCTGTTCCTCGTGACGCTCGACGGCGTCGCGGGGACGATGCCCCTGCGTGTCACGGAAGAGGACGCGTTCGGCGACGCCGCCTGAGCGGGACGCGGAACGACATCTGGTTTGCCGAAAGTGGGCCGTGTTCTCTTGGAGAGAGGCGTGGCTCTTTCTTTTTAAGGGCACCCGCCGAGGAAGCTCGCGACAAAAGCATCGACGTCGTCGACGTTAAGTGCTCCATTGTTATCGAAATCAACCGCGAGATCGCCGGAAAGGAATGCGTCAACGAAGCAATCGATGTCATCTACATTGAGCGCGCCGCTGCCGTCGAGGTCGGCGGGGCAGCTGCCGATGCTGAAAGAAACTCGGGTAACGCGGAAGCGGGCTTCGGCGCTCTCCCCTCCGCCGCCGGTTGTGTCACCCCAGCTGACTCTGGGAGTCGCTCCGGATGCAACGGGGCTTAAGTTGTCGATCGCGATCGCGCTGTTAATTCGAATCGTGGCGAGGCCGTCGGCGTCGGTGTCCGAGATTTCGAAATCGAAGAACACGTCAACGCTGTTGGGTAGGGTGTACGACGGGAGTGCGCTGAAGTCGCCCGGGGGGCTCACGATGACATTGCTGCCCTCGGTGTGAAACCGCACCCCGTAGGCGCCAGTCCCGGTGAACAATGCAAACTGGATTGGCGCTGAATCGATCGAGCCGATGTTGTCGAGCACCGATTGGATGACGCGGGTGTTGCCACGAAGCGCCCACCCGTCCGAAAGCGCCGCGGCTTGTGCGGCGTCGAGTTCGACGCGATACGAATATTGATCGGAAGCAGCACCATTGCCCGGCCCATTCGACAGCGTGTCGATTTCCCACGCGTCTACGCCGCCGTCGTTGACCGGCCCGACGAAGACAGGGTTGCCGATCGGGTCGAGATCGCCCGGGTTTGCAATCCAACCTTGCGTGACGGGGTCGCCCGGAGCCTGGTACGCGATAGAGGGGGCGGCGTGTGCGGCCGGGGACAGGGCGAGTACGGTTGTGGCGAGTAGACGTGTGAAACTCATCTGCGAGATCTCCTTTTCCGGCTTCGTGAATTCGGATCCGATGATCACGGCGGCGATAATACAAGTACGCAGAAAGAACAGCAAGGCCGATTCGCAATCGTTGCAATTGATGTGAGCGGTTGGAAACCTAGTGAAGCAGGGGTCGGCGTCGGCGTACCATGAACCACCCATGATCCTCCTCATCGACAACTACGACAGCTTCACCTGGAACCTCGTCCAGCGGCTCGGCGAGATCGACCGCTCCCTCCAGCCCGGGCGCGACCTCGTCGTCGTGCGCAACGACGCGATCACCCCCGCGGGCGTGGACGCGATGGACGGCGGCTCGGGCCCGAGCCACGTGATCGTCTCGCCGGGCCCGTGCACACCGAACGAGTCGGGCATGTGCCGGGACGTGATCGACCATGTCGCGGGCCGCGTGCCCGTGCTGGGCGTCTGCCTGGGGCACCAGTGCATCGCCGACCGGGGCGGCATGACCGTCGCACGACACGACGTGATCATGCACGGCAAGACCTCCGAGGTCTCCCACGACAACAAGGGCGTCTTCGAGGGGCTCAGCCAGCCCTTCGTCGCGACGCGCTACCACTCGCTCGTCGTCACGCCGGCGACGATCCCCACGACGCCCGACGCCAACGGCGACGCGTGGGAGGTCAGCGCGACGTGCAAGGACCCGGACACCGCCGCGGGCGACGGCGCGGAGGTCGTGATGGGCCTCCGGCGTGTCTGGGCGGACGCGACCAAGGCGCCGCTCGAGGGCGTGCAGTTCCACCCGGAGAGCTTCCTGACCGTCGAGGGCCCGCTGCTGCTGTGGAACTTCCTGCGGATGGGCGCGCAGGGGCGGTCCGTGCAGCGCCCCGCAATCGAGCCGATCGTCGCCTGACTCAGACCGACGCGCGGATCTCGGGCAGGTCCCGCACCTCGCACGACCCCTTCGTCGCGATCAGCACGGACGACTCGGGCACCGTCGCCCACTCGTCGCGGACGTCGTCCAGCGGCTCGGACGCGATCACTACGGGCGAGCCAGGCAGGTCGTCGTACCCCTCGTCGAGCGTCGCGAGCGCGTCCGTACGGCGTGAGTAGTACAGCGTCTTGGACTGCCGATCGGACGAGTAGCGGAACGCCCAGACGGTGTTGCCGTCCGAGAGGGCGGCGGTGAACGTCGCCTGCACCTCGATGCCCGCGCGGGTGCGCTCCTCTTCGACGTCCGCGAGCATGCGCGCCGTTGCGCCGATCGGGTCGTCGCGCAGGCCGTGCGTGAGGGCGAGGGCGAACATGACCTCGGAGTCCGTCGAGCCCTTGATCGCGCGGTAGAAGTCATCGCTGACACGCTGCATGAGCGGGCGGCGGATCTTCCAGAAGTCCTCGATGTCGCCGTTGTGCTGGAAGAGCCAGTTCTCGTAGCTGAACGGGTGGGAGTTGGTCCGCTGCACGGGCGTGCCCGTCGCGGCGCGGATGTGCGCGAAGAAGAGCCCGGACTCGGTCTGCTGCGCCAGCGCGCGGAGGTTCGGGTCGTTCCACGCGGGGCTGGTCTCCTTGAAGACGCCCGGGAAGGGCCGTTTGCCGTACCACCCGACGCCGAACCCGTCGCCGTTGGTGGTCGTGTTGACCTCCTGGGCGTTGAGCGACTGGTCGATGAGCGAGTGACCCGTCTGAAACAGCAGGTCCTCGATGAAGATGGGCGTCCCGACGTACGCGATCCAGCGGCACATGGCAGAGCTCCCTCCGGGCCCCGCGGTGGGGGTGTGAAGGCTAGGTGGAGCGCCGGGCGGCCGACGCGTGCGAGAACACGACGCGCCCGGGGGATCCCGCCACGGGCCGGTGCCCTGACCGGGTCAGAATGGGGATTCCCGGACCTGAGGACGGGCGGATCCGCGGGACGGATTCCGTGGTATATAGACCGGGTGAAGGAGCCGCCGATGGCCGAGACGAAACGGGGGATGTTCCGGGCGCTGCTGTTCGGGGGCGCGGTGTTCGCGGCGGGGACCGCGCACGCCCAGACCCTGGAGATGGTCTTCTACGACCTCGACCTCGACGCCGTGGGCACCGACGGGTACGCATCGGTCGGGGCGCCGAGCGGGAGTGCATCGTTCACGCCGTACTCGGTCGTCGCCTTGGGAGCCGAGGCGTACGCCTGGGGCTCGACGACGCTCCTCGGGCTCGGTGCCGACTCGGACGAGGGCGCGAGCGCCGAGGCGTCCGGCGGGATCGAATTCGCGCCGTCGGCGTCCATGACCGTCCGCGTGCGATGGGACTTCCGGGGCGGCGAGGGCTCCGGCGGGCTCACGTTCATCCGCAAGACGCCCTATCTCACGCTCTTCTCCATCGACCCGAGCGGCCCAGCCGGCGAGGTCGGGTTCCGCGATGTGCAGCTCATCGGCGGGCTCCGGTACCAGATCGTCGCGGTCGCGCGCTCGCTCGCCGCCACGTCGGACCGCTCATTGGTCACCGTCGCCCCGTTCAGCGGCCCGGTGTGCCCGGCGGACCTCGACGGCAACGGCACCCTCAACTTCGACGACATCGACCTGTTCGTGACCGGCTTCCTGGGTGGGAACCTGATCGCCGATCTCGACGGCAACGGCACGCTCAATTTCGACGACATCGACGCCTTCGTCGAGGGGTTCCTCGGCGGCTGCCCCTGAGCAGACGGAGCGGGCCGGTTCTACACTCCGCCCATGCTCCACCCCGCCCCGACGACGAAGATCGACCCGCAGCTCACCCGAGGCGTGATCACGGGCATCCACGACGCGACCGCGACGAAGCCCAAGCACGCGGTGCTGTCGCTGCACAATTCGGACTACGCCCTGCACGTGGCCCCGCCGAGCAACGGGTGGGGCGACGCCGTCGCGCCGGGCGCGAAGGTGATCGGCCGCCTGCGGGCGGTCGCGCGGCGTGTGGACGTCTGCCGGACGGGCGGGAAGTACGTGGACCCCGTCGTCGGCCTGCCCCGCAAGGTGCAGGGGCGGGTGCTGAGCACCGATGGCGGCGTGCTCGTGGTGGACGCCGGGGCGGTGTTCACCCTCCGCCTGTCCGCGCCGGGGCAGAAGCCTGATCAGTTCGAGGTCGGCACCATGGTGACGTGCGAGGTGATGCCGGGCGCGACGTTCGAGGTCGCTGGTTGACCGACCGGTGCGAACCGAACAGACGCGAATCTTGGTTCTCGGCGCGTCAGGACGCACGGGGCGCCGTGTCATCGAACAGACACTCGATGCGGGCCGGCGCGTCCGCGCCGTCGTGCGCTCGGCAGGGCGGATACCCGAAGCTCTGCGAGGGCGCGGCGGGCTCGAGGTCGTCGAGCGGGGCGTGCTGGAAATCACCGACGCCGAGTGGGACCGGCACTTGGAGGGGTGCGGCGCTGTGGTCTCGTGCCTGGGGCACGTGATCGGCGTGCGCGGCATCTGGGGCCCGCCGTGGCGCCTGTGCACGCGGGCGGCGCGGGAGGCGGCCAGCGCGATCGAGCGACGCGGCGAGCCGACCAGACTGATCTTGATGAATACCGTGGGCGTGCCCGCCCCGGGCGACCCGGCTCGGTCATTGGGCGAGCGGGCGCTGCTCGCGGCGCTGCGCGTCGCGGTGCCGCCGCACGCGGACAACATCGCTGCCGCGGCGTTGGTGCGCTCGCTCGGCGAGCACCCAAGCGTGCGCTGGTGCGTGGTGCGCCCCGACGCTCTGACGGAGGACGAGCCGGCGGAGCCCGCGGTGAGCGCGTCGCCACCGGGCCCGCTGTTCCCGGGGATGAAATCGTCCCGCGCGACCATCGCGGCCTTCATGGTGCGCCTGGTCACGGACGACGACGCGTGGGAGGCTTGGCGTCAGCGGTCGCCGGTTGTGGTGGACGCTCAGGATGATCAAGCCTCGGAGGAGGCTTGACCCGCCTGCTCGTGCGGAAGCGAGGTTGGGGGATCGGGTTCCTTGACTCCGGGGTCGCATCGTGCGAAGCTGGACCCTCGCGCGGCGTTCGAGCGCGGCAAGGGGGGTCAACATGACACGGAATCTGCTCTTCGGCGGCGCCATCTTTGCGGCGGGCCTGGCTTCGGCGGCGTCGGCGCAGGACATGACGCTGAGCTACTCGGTCGCCAACACCGGGGCGCTCGACTACAACGTGCCGGTGGTGATGTTCGACGACTTCGCGGGCCCGGGGACCTTCGGGCCTCTCATGGCGGTCGCGGGGAACTCGTACGGGTACGCGCTCGGCACGGGCACGCTTCTGTACGCGTGGAGCGAGTCGGACGCGAACCCCGCGACCGTTGCGGTCGGCGCGATGCTCTGCGACTTCACGGTCCCCGCGGCCGGCACCGCGGACATCACATGGGACTGGACCGGCGCGCAGGCGACCGGGCAGCAGAATTACGTGCACCTCGAGAATCTGACCGCGGGCACCACCCTCGCGTTTGTGGACTTCAACGCGGGCGGCGCCCAGACCGGCTCGCTGAACGTGCC
>JAUHXM010000119.1 GCA_030426605.1 Phycisphaerae bacterium
GAGGGCGGCGAGCCACGCCGCGATCTTGCCGTTGTTCAGCACCATCGGGTCGCCGCCCGAGAGCAGGATCTCGCGGAGCTTCTCGCGGCCCGTGTCGGGGTGCAGCCCGCCGTTGCGTTCGACGGCTTCGTTGTGGGCCCGGATGTACGCGACGATCTCGGGGATCTTCGCGAGCCCCTTCTTCTTAACGGTGCCGTCCTGCCGCTTGATCTCCTTGCGGGCGATGAGCTCCTCGCGGTAGCAGAACCGGCAGTGGGCCGAGCACGTCGAAACGACGTACATCAGGCCCATCTCGTACTTGTGCAGCAGGCCTTCGACGGGTGCATAGTCCATCTGGTTGCCGGGGTCTTCCGAGCCCTCAAGGTTCTCGGTCTCGTCCGGGTTCGCCTTGACGATGCGCTGGATCGATGGGCTCTGGCGCGCGATGTTGTAGTAGTGACGGGTGATCTTGACGGGCATCCGCTGCTCGACGTCCCGCTCAGTGCCCTTGAGCACGCGGAGCTGGACGACCTCGTCCTCGGAGTAGAACCCGAGCATGTCCTCGGGCGCCTTCTCGTCGAAGAACGGGGCGAGCCCGTTGATGATCTCGCGTTTGTACTGCGGGTCCTCGACACCCTCAAGGAATTTGTGTTCACGTTCTGTCTGGGTGTATGGCTGGGGCTGGATCATCGACGAATTCCTCAGGACGGATGGTTGGCGATTCTGTAACGGATTGTACAATTCGGGGTCGGGATTGCAACAAGATGACCAGTCTGAGCCCCAATTCGAGCGTCGAAGAGCGGATCGCGGCCGCCCGCGACCGCCTCACACCCACGGAGCGTCGGATCGCCCAGGAGGTATCGGCTGATCCGTCGCTGCTCGTCTTCGGGAATGTCTCCGAACTGGCCCAGCGGGTAGGGATCAGCCGGCCATCGGTCTCGCGGTTCGCCACGAAGCTCGGGTTCGAGGGGTTCGCCGAGCTCCAACGCTGGGCTCGCGACGGGGTGAGCGATCAACTCTCGCGGCCAGGCGACCGGATCCGCCAGCCGCAGGACGGGCTGCCAGGGGTCCGAGCCGCCCTCGAAGGAGCGCTCGAGCACGTCTTCCGGGTACTCGACGGCGGGACCCTCCAGCGGCTGGCACATCCCCTCGCGGTCGCCCGGCGCGTCTGGGTGCTCTCGGGGGAGACATCGCGGGCGGGCGCGCACGCGTTGCACACGAGGCTTGCGTTGCTGCGCGCGGGCGTGCATCTCGTCGAGCAGCACGACCTCGGGCGTGACCTGAGCGGCGCGACGGCCGATGATGCGGCGGTCGTGATCGACTTCCCGAGATACCGTCGGAGCACGGTCGCCGCGGCGCGCACGCTGCACGATGTCGGGGTGTCGCTGGTGGTGCTCACAGACGGGCCGCTGTCGCCGTTGGCACCCCTGTCGCCGCTGCGGTGCGAGCTGGGCATCCCGGCGGTGGGTCCGTTCGACAGCTCGGTGCCATCGGTCGCGGCGGCCGAGTTGCTGGCGGTCGAGGTTGCGCGCCAACTCGGTGGGAAGGCCCGGGCGAAGATTGACCGGCTGGAACACATCTGGAGCGAGACCGACACGTTCTTTGAGGACGCCTGATCCGCGTCGGCGACCAAGTTCGATCCGGACATCGAAACGCAGGATTTCATGCAAGATGACGCCCGATCGCGCGTGGCATGATCGCGTACACTCGGCGCATGGAGCGAGCGATCACGCAGCCAGGGCCGAGGGTGCGCGTCGGGTTGAGCGGCGCGGGAACGCCCGAGCCCGGCGTCCTCGGGCGGCACGTGCTCGCGGATTTCTGGGGTTGCGAGCTGCCCGGGTCTGAACAGGCGTGGCGATCCCTGGTCGAGCGTGCGGTCGATGCGGTCCGCGCGACGCTGCTCGATCTGTCGATCCACACGTTCGACACCGGCGGCGTGACCGTCCTGGCGATGCTCAGCGAATCGCATCTCTCGGCGCACACCTGGCCCGAGCACGGGTACGTCGCGATCGATGTGTTTACGTGCGGGAAGACCACCATGCCCGAAGTCGGGATCGATGTCCTCCGCGCCGCGTTGCGTCCCGCGCGTGAAACGGTGAAGCTCGTCCATCGCGGCGACGGGGTCGGCGGCTGTGAGCGCTGACGCGGCGCACCGGATCAACTGCACCGCGTGCGGCGGCGAGGTGCCTCTCAGATCGAAGGCCTCCAAGACCGCCGCGTGCCCGTACTGCGCCACGACGCTCATCGTGAACCGAGCGGCGATCGAGGCGCAGGGCAAGTTCGCGCTGCTCGCGGACACGCCATCGTGCCTCGCTGTCGGATGGCCCGCGAAGCTCGGCGGGCACACGGTGCACGTCATCGGGCGGATCCAGTACCAGTACGACGCGGGGTACTGGGACGAGTGGTGGGTCTGGGTGCCGCACAAGAACGCGCACGTCTGGATCAGCCAGGACGAGGGCGAGTACATGCTCGAGACACCGCTGCGCGGCGATTTCGAGCCGCCGGACTATGACACTGTCCGCCCGGGCGACTCGGTGAATGTTGGCAAGCACACGCTGTTCGTCGAGGAGAAGAACGAGGCGGAGATGGTCGGCATGCAGGGCGAACTGCCGCTGGACGCGGCGCCCGGGCGCGCGATGCGGTACCTCGACCTGACGGACAACAAGACAAAGGCGACGATCGAGTACTTCCTCGATGGGACATTCCAAGCGTTCACGGGTCGGTACATCAAGCCGACGCAACTGCAGGCGGTCCGGGATCTACCCCTGGACCCGGACCTCCCGCGTGACGCCCGGCCCGATCCCGCCGCGCTCGACGAGCCCGAGGGCGCTGTCGCGACGGGGCTCGCCCAACTCAAGCGGTCGTCCGAGGGCATCGATCCGAAGCACGTCGCCTGCCCGAAGTGCGCAGGCAGGGTCACGCTGCGCGACGCGAGGGGGAGCGTGATCGTCAAGTGCGAGCACTGCGCCTCGATCCTGGACGTCTCTGGCCCCGACGAGATCCGGTACCTGATCAAGTCCGTCAAGGGCGGTGTTTCGATGCCGATCAAGATCGGCGACACCGGCACCATCCGGGGCGTCAAGTACACAGCCCTCGGGCGCATCCTCTACGAGCAGCGCGACGAGGGCATCTGGGTCTGGCGCAGCGTCCAGCTCTACAACCCCGAGCACGGGTACGCGTTCCTCGAAGAGGAGAACGGGCACTGGATGTTCTTTACACCCCTGCGCAACCGGGTGTCGTTCGACCCACGGTTCGCCGACCCGGGCGACACGTTCGGGCATCTGGGCAAGCGCTATCGCGTGTACGAACGCGGCGAGTGCACGATCAAGCGGGTGGACGGTGAACTCACGTGGATGGCGAATGAGGGCAGCACGGTCGAGTTCATGGACGCGACATGCCCCCCGAACATGCTCAGCGCCGAGTGGACGATGCGCGAGATCGAGTGGGAGATGGGCACCTATCTGTCGCCCTCGCAAGTCGAGCGGGCGTTCGGGATGGCGCCCGGGTCGTTGCCGAGCCGGGCGGGTGTGGCACCGGCGCAGCCGTTCATCAGGACGGCATCGCAGACGGCGTGCGTCGTCGCGGGCGTGCTGGTTGGCGTGCTGCTCACGGTCCTTGCGGTCGGGGCCTTCATGGACCGGGGTGAACCCGCGATGGAGGCGCAGTCGGTGTCGTGGAGGGAATATCTGTCCGAGGACGGCTACATCAGCCCCCCAATCGAGATCCCGGAGGGATCGCACATCTGCAAGCTCAAGGTGTCGAGCGACCGGATCGACAACGCCTGGGTGGCGTTCTCGATCGCGATGATCGACGCCGAGGACGAGACGATCCTGATGGACGCCGAGACCATGGTTGAGCGGTATTCGGGGACGTCGGGCGGGGAGAGCTGGTCGGAGGGGTCTCGGCGGGATTCGACGATTTTCCGGCTCGAGGGGCCGCGAACCTACCGCCTGAACGTCTTCGGGCAGGCGGGCAAATGGTCGCAGGTCGGAGGGGATTCCGCCGCGTCGTCGGGCCCCTCGGTGCAACTGGCGTTGTATCGTGGTGTGACGCCCGCGCGGTACTACATCGTGGCGGCGTTGTTGGCGTTCGCATACCCGATGCTGGAGGTCGCGCGCCAGTGGCTGCACACGAGCCGGCAGGCGCCGGAGACCGAGGACGACGACTGATGGGGAGGCCGCCGTGAAGAAAGCCGTGATTCTCTTCATCCTCGCGCTGTGTGCGCTCGCCGCGGGCGCGTTCGCGTTGTCCTATACCGGGGCCCTGTTGCCCGGCCCGGACGATGCTTCCAAGGTGTCGCTGCGCGACGTGCAGCAACGACGGTCCCATTTCGTCACGTACTACGCGTTCGGCAAGTAACCCCGAATCCCATCCCGACACGACCGCCCCAGGAGCCCGCCGTGTTCTCAATCAACGATGCGCACGACCTGATCATGACCTTCGTCTACAGCGGGATCGGGCTGGTCATTTTTGGCCTGTTCTTTTTCGCGGTCGTGAAGCTGCTGCCCTTCCCGGTTATCAAGGAGATCGAGGAGGACCAGAACATCGCGCTGGCGATCATCATGGGGGCGGTGGTGATCGGGCTCTCGATCATCATCGCCGCGGCGATCCTCTGAAGCGATGAGCGACGCCGACACAGCCGTGCCGGATCCCGTGGGCGAGCGGGCACGCGACGACGGTCCTCCGCGCGCGCACCGGGCGCTGCTGCTCATCAGCATGTTCATCATCGGGGCGTGCGGGCTGCTCTACGAGCTCGTCGCGGGCGCGATCGCGAGCTACCTGCTGGGCGACTCGGTCACGCAGTACTCGCTCGTCATCGGCGTCTTCCTCGCGGCGATGGGGTTCGGCGCGTTCCTCACGCAGTGGGTTCGCAGCGAGTTGCTCGCGGTGTTCCTCAAGATTCAGATCGCGGTCGGGCTCGTCGGGGGATTCAGCGGGCTGGCGATGTTCTGGGCCTTCGCGCACTCCGACATGATCGTGCTGGTCGTGCTTGGCATCTGCGCGACTGTGGGAACGCTCGTGGGCATGGAGATCCCGCTCGTCGTGCGCATCCTCAAGCGCGACGTAAGCCTCCGGGTGAACGTCGCCCAGGTCATGACGTTCGACTATCTGGGGGCGCTCGGCGCAAGCGTCGCGTTCCCGTTCCTCGTCTTGCCGTTGTTGGGGCCGGCGCGTGCGGCGCTCGTCTTCGGGATGCTCAACGTGCTCATCGCCTCGGTCGGCACAGCGTTCTTTGCGCGCGAACTGCCGCGCCCGCGCCGGCTCTGGGCGTGGAACCTTGGTGCGTGGATTGCCCTGATGATCGGGCTCGCGTTGTGCGGCCGGACCACGGCGTGGATCGAGGACCGGCTCTATCAGGACGAGATCGTCTTCGCCGAGACAACGCCCTACCAGCGCATCGTCATCACGCGCTGGCAGAACGACATCCGTCTGCACCTGAACGGGCACCTCCAGTTCTCGTCTGCGGACGAGTACCGGTACCACGAATCGCTCATGCGGCCCGCCCTCGCCGCGGCGGTCGCCAACACTCGGGCGCCCCTCCGCGTGCTCATCCTGGGCGGCGGCGACGGGCTCGCGGCCCGGCAGGCGTTCGGAGCGGCGCCGATCGAACGAATCGATCTGGTGGATATCGACCGGCGCGTTGTCGAACTCTTTCGGGATCGGGAGATGCTCTCCGCGCTGAACGACGGGAGCCTTTCCCGCCCGGAACTCCACACGCACTTCGAGGACGCAATGGTCTTTTTGCAGGGCTCGCCGCCCGGGGCCTACGACGTGATCGTCATGGACCTCCCGGACCCGTCGGATGTGGGGATCGCGCGGCTGTACTCATCCACGTTCTACGGGCTCGCCCTCCGGCGCCTCGCGCCGGGCGGGGTGCTGGTCACCCAGGCGACAAGCCCGTTCTACGCGCGCGAGGCGTACTGGTGTGTCGCGAACACGATCCAGGAAGCGATATCGGGGCTACCCGACCCCGGTGAAATGTGCACGGTCCCCTACCACGCATATGTCCCGAGCTTCGGTGACTGGGGGTTCGTGATGGCAACCTCAGTGCCAATCGACGCCGCAACACTTGATCAACTCGGGAGCGAACCGCTTTTCATGACGGGCGAAGTGTTCGACCAGGCGCGGGCGTTCGGGCCCGATGCCGCGGTCATTCAGACGGAGGTCAACCGGCTCGACCACCCCGTGATCGCCCGATACCACCGGCAGGGGTGGGCACGGTGGAACGAGTGACGTGGTGGTTGCAGGGGAATCGGCTCGGCTCCCGGGGCTGAAGCGCGCCGCGTCCTCAACGCGGGAATCAAGCCACGCGGATCGAACAACCGCCCCTCCGTGACGCGCGGAACCCCGTCCGATTCATCGAGCACATTGCCTGAGGCCGAGCAATCGTGCCGCGAAACCGGACCGGCTCGTGAAGCGACGGCTCAGGGGCACCCGCCCAGGAACAACTGCACGAACGCATCGATGTCGTCCACGTTCAGGACGCCGTTGGCGTCCAAGTCAGCAAGAAGATCGCTCGCCAGGAACGCGCCGACGAAGACATCGATGTCATCGACGTTCAGCGACCCGTTGCCGTCCAGATCCGCCGGGCAGGAAGATGCCAAGACGACCCCGGTGATGACGATGTCGTCGATGTTCCACCCGCACTCCGTGCTGATGTGGTTTCCGGGGCCCATCGTCCAGCGGAGTTGAACATCGGGCTGGTCGTCCGCAATATCGAATAGCTCGTATGTCACGTGCTCCCACTCATCGGGAGAACGGCGTCCGCCGGAATGTGCCCAGACGGTTTGCCATTCGCCACCGCCTGACCGTACCTGGACCTCGGCCTCGATGAACGCGTCGGGCTCGATGCCGAGCCAGCGCTCAAAGTCAAGTCGGACCTCTACGACGCCCGACAGATCGATGGAACCGGAGGTCAGGAACTCCTCGCCCATGTTGGACTCGTACTTGCCGTTGAGGTTATAGCCGTAGACGTTGAAGCCAGTAAAGCCGGAATCCGGATCGCCGCTGTTGCCCGCGGGCTGTCCGAATTCCCACAACCCCGTGGTGGACCAGCCCGGGTTCGTGTCGTCAATCATGAACTCGTGGACGGTCTCGGGGCCGTTCGACGTATTGAAGAAGAAGCTTGACGGCGATCCGTCGTCGGTCGTCATGTTCCCGACGCTATCCTCGGCGTGCAGCACGAAGTAATACGTCGTCTCGGGGGAGAGCCCGGAGATGGGCAGCAGGTGCGTCGTGCCCGCGGGATGGGCGAGTTCGAGCTCTGTCATGGGCCCGCCGGGGGTCTCGCCGTACTCGAGACGGACGCGGGCGAGCTCGTCGGTCTGAACGAGCACGCTGCCCGCGTCGTACCAGATATCGATGACGTCGTGCGTGCCGAACGAAGGCCCGGTGCAGTCCGGGCGTGTCAGCGCGTTCACGACGGCGCTCGAACCCGACCCGTCGTCCAGATCGGTGTATACCGCGACCACGGCGTCGCCCTCGTCGGCGTCCAGATCTGCGCCGGTCGGGGCGAGGGTGAACGAGCCCGTGAACACCGCGGTGTCCAACCCGGTCTCGGTCAGTGCGAGCGGGATCCCGATCGGGTCGCGCGTGGAGCGCACGAGGATGTCCACGCTCTCGATGGTCAAGGGCGAGGTGTTCAGGTCGCAGTCGCGGACGGTGACGCCCACGGTGTCCAAGCA
>JAUHXM010000014.1 GCA_030426605.1 Phycisphaerae bacterium
CGCCGCCTCGCGTACGAGATCGACAAGCAGAAGCGCGGCGTGTACATCCTCGCCTACATCCTCTGCTCGCCCGATCAGGTCGCCCACATCGAGCGCGACGTCGCGATCTCCCAGCAGCTCCTCCGCGTGCTCATCACCAAGGCGGACCACCTGACCCGCGAAGAGATGGACGCCCACGAGGGCCGTCAGGCCCTCGCCGACGAAGCCAAGATGAAGGGCTCGGAGGTCTCGTCGTCCGAGACGTCCACCTCGCGTGCCCGCATTGGCGCGCCCGAGGTCGCCGCAGCGGCCCCTGAGGCCCCGGCCGCCGAAGAGGCACCCGCCGAGCAGCCCCAGGCCGAAGAGACCCCCTCGGACGCCTGATTCCGACATCCCAGATCCGAGTCACGCCCGCGTCCGTTCCGGGGCGCGGGCGTCTCGTATACTGACTGATCGGGCCCCGGCACACCTGCCGGGCCCCTCGCAATCGATCGGAGGCGGCAGATGGCTGGCAACGTCAACAAGGTCTTCCTCATGGGCAACCTCACGCGCGACCTCGAGGTCCGCAGCCTGCCCAGCGGCATGACGGTCGCCGGCTTCGGCATCGCCGTGAATGAGCGCTACAAGGACCGCGACGGCAACTGGACCGACCGCGCCAACTTCATCGACTGCGAGATCTTCGGCAACCGCGCCGAAGCGATGTCCAAGTACCTCTCCAAGGGCAGCCCCGTCTTCATTGAGGGCAAGCTTCGCCTCGACCAGTGGCAGGACAAAGAGGGCAACAAACGCTCCAAGCTCAAGGTCGTCGTGGACAACTTCGAGTTTGTCGGCGGCGGACGCGACGGCGACGGCGGCGGTGGGGGCGGCGGTCGCCGAACCGCAAACGCCGGCGCGTCGTACTCCGGAGGCGGCAACGAGCCCGCCATCGACCACGACGACATCCCGTTCTGACCCGAATCGAGCGAACAGCCACCGACGCGGGTCTCAGGAGACCCGCGCGATGCCCTACGTCAACATCAAGATCACCGACGACGGCGTGACGCCCGACCAGAAGGCCGAGCTGATCCGCCGTGTCACCGACGCCCTCGCGGACGTGCTGGGCAAGAAGCCCGAACACACCCACATCGTCATCGACGAGGTCCCTACGGACAACTGGGGATTTGCGGGCATGACCACGACGCAGTACCGGGCGCGGAAGCAGGAGATCACCCGCGCAGGTGATTCTCGAAGAACTTGAGTACCCGACCGATGACCTCGGGGTTCAGAATGTCGTGGCCGGCCCCCTCCAACTCGACGTACTCACACACGACACGCGCCGCGAGGAGGGCGTCGTGGAAGTCACGCGCGTGGGATACCGGGATCACCTCGTCGGCGTCACCGTGCATGATGAGTACGGGCGGGTCGGCGTCGTCCGTGTGCGTCATGGGGCTGGCGTTGACCATCTCGCTTTGGATATCCGGGGGCAACTCCATGCCCCGCATCATGTCGCGCATGAGGCGCGCGATGTCGGTCGGGCCGGAGAGATCGGCGACGCACGACACGGTGGACGGCACGGGCTCGCCCTCCGGATCGAACGCGCCCTCGGGCCCTGTTACGCCGACCATCGCAGCGAGGTGACCGCCCGCGGAGTGCCCCCACACGCCGATCTTCTCGGGGTCGATCCCGAGTTCCGGAGCGTGCGCGCGCAGATGCCGCAGCGCGGCTTTGCAGTCTTCGAGCGGTGCCGGGAACACACCCTGGTGCATTAGGCGGTAGTCGATCCCGACCGAGACGTATCCCGCCCGCGCGACCGCCTCGACGGCATCGCGGTTGCTCCGGCGATCGCCCTCGTTCATGCCCCCGCCGTGGATGAACACGACCGCCGGGAGGGCCATCTCGGCATCGACCGGGCGGACGATGTCCATCATGAGCTCGAGCTCGCCCGCGGGCGTGCTCACCGACGAGAAGGGGCGATCCGAGATCGTGCGGAGCGTGGGCGGTTCGGCGAGTGAGCCGGTGACGAGCACGAGGCACGCGGCGATGAATGCCAAACGGGGCAGCATGGTGGGGTCCTTTCCAGGGTTCGTGATGAACGACGATCAACTGGTTGTTGCCCGGCGGGGCTCGCACATTCCGGTCGTCGCTTGCAGATTCGTGCCGTCCCCGGGGCGGGCCTACCATCGCAGCCCGCCCGGAGCGTCCGGGCGGCTCGTTGGGGCCGAACGCGAACCGGGAGGACATCCGGCTCGGCGGCTCCTGAACTCCGACGCCGGCAACGGCGCGAAGGACAGCGAAAGGAAGTGCCGCCATGGCGCGATCTGTCAAGCTCCTGCTCACCGAGAACGTGGACAACCTCGGCATCGTCGGGGATGTGGTCTCCGTCCGCCTCGGCTACGCCCGCAACTACCTGCTGCCCCGCGGCTTCGCGACGACACCGTCCGACGAGCTCATCAACGAGCTCGCCGAGCGCCGCAAGCAGGCCGAGGCGGACCTCGCCGAGCTCCGCAAGCAGCGCCAGGCCCTCATCAGCAAGATCGACGGGCTCGAGATGACCCTGACCCGCGCCTGCAACGATCAGGGCCAGCTCTACGGCTCGGTCACGCAGCAGGACATCGCCGCCGCCCTCACCGAGCTCGGCTACCCCGTCAAGGCCCGCGAGGTGCGTCTGGCGTACACCATCAAGCGCGTGGACAAGTTCGACGTCACCGTCAAATTCGACAGCGATCTCGAGGCCCACATCAACCTGTGGGTCGAGGCGGACCGCGAGCTCGACGGCGACGAGCGCGACGAGATGGAGTTCGACAACGAGGGCAACCTCATCGAGAAGTCCGCGAAGAAGAAGGGCGACGACAAGCCGGCCGAGGCCGCTCCCGCCCCCGCGGAGTAACCCGCTCGCCCGATCGTCAGGCACACGCAACAAGAAAGGCCCGCGGGTTCGTCCCGCGGGCCTTGTTCATTGGGGGGGATCGAGGTGCTCAGTCCTGCCGCCGGTTCAGCAGCAGCCCCGGCTCGAGGTTGAGGATCACGACGTCGCCGATCGCCATGCGGTCCACCTCGACGTTGAAGCTGCACAGGAAGAGCAGCTTGAGCTCCTGGTCCGTGCGCGAGCTGCTGAGCGGCGTCGCGATGTCGGCCGACCCGACGAGCGGGTCGCCGGGCGTGTACCGGATCGTCACCTCGCCCGACTCCTTGTAGATGTACCCGACCGCGTCGTACGCGACGCCCGAGGTGTCGATCAGGCGGATCGGGGCGTCGCCGTCCTGCAGGCGGGCGACGGGCCCGATGAGGCTGCCCGGCGTGCCGTCCGAGACGTCGATCTGCACGAGCACCTGGTCACGCGCCACGCCGAACCGGTCGGTCTTCAGGTTTCGGTCCGGCGGCGAGCCGAAGTCGCCCGGGAACCGGTACACGCCGGTGCCCGTCTGGATCCGGTTCTCGTCGTCGAGCGAGAAGTTCCGCCGCGCCATCGAGACGTGCAGCGAGAGCTGCCCCGTCAGGCTGTTCGTCGGCTGGATGATGGACGTGTCGGAGGTGTCCACCGTGACGGCCCGCGAGTCGTCGAACTCGGGGGTTTCTTCCGAGGCGCCGCCCCGCAGGATCGCGCCGTCACGCACGACCGAGTTGCGGGCGTTGATGCTCTTGTACGACACCGGCTCGGGCGCGCCCTCGCGCAGGTCGATCCGAGCGTTCTTCACCATCAGCCCGATCGGCGTCGATCCCTGCGGCACCACGAACTCAAGCCCCAGCGTCACGGTCGAGGCCCCGCCGACCGTCGCGAGCACGAGCTCGTCCGAGTCGAACCGCCAGCGCCCGTACGCGTCGTTGCCCGAGGACGCCTGCGAGATCATCGCGACCGGGAAGACGTTGAACGTCGAGCCGTCCTCACGCTCGCACACCAGGCGTGCCTGCCCGTTCGAGAAGATCACCTGCCCCGCACCACGCTCGCCCGGGTCCTTCGCCCCGGCATCGAACGACAGCACGTAGCCGGCGACGTGCCCCGTCGCGACCTGCTCGCCGCGGGTGTCCGCGTAGGGCATGGGCGACATCTGACCCTGCTGCTCGAACATGAGCAGGGAGGCGATGGGAGATCCGGCCTCCGCGTCGCCGACGGTGTACGTCCGCACCAGCCGCACGTCCTCGCGCTTGATGGCGATCACGGGCGTCTCGTCCTCCGAGGAGATCCGGTTCGCGTACGCCACGGCGTGCAGGTCGGGGTACCAGCGTGCGAGCGGCTCGTCCGCCGAGAACGCCCGCTCGGACAGGCTGCCATAGAACGCCCCCGTGATCCGGTCCACGGGGACCCAGAGCCCGCTCGTCAGCTTCAGGCTGCCCACGCCCTCGGAGCGTTCCTGGTTGTACCAGATCGGCTGATACCCGAGGAACCCCGCGGGGAACCGCGTGGCGCTGATCGCGATGACGAGCACGCCGGCGCAGAGCACGCCCGAGACCAGCCCGCACAGCCCGCCGCCGACGTAGTCGGCCTGCGTGCTCAGGGTCACGTTCGCGGGGATCAGCTTGTCCAGGATCACGCGCACGATGATGGTCGTGACGACAAATGGCAGGATGAGCCCGGCGCTCCATGCGACGGCTCCGAGGAACCCGGTGCCGCCGACCGCGCCGAGGATCATGAGCGACAGCGGCTCCCACAGCGCGAACGCAACGGCACCGCCCACGATCACCGCGACCATGTGGAGCAACGCGTTGAAGAACCCGCGCGTCGCCCACGCGTACGCGATGTTCCCCACCAGCAAGATGACAGCGATTTGAATGGTCATGCCGTTCTCACCCGTCCGTTCGTGCGCCCGTCAGGACGCCTTGCGCCCCGACCCGCCCGATGGCTTCTTCGCCGGGGCGGTCACGCGCGTGACTTCCTCGACGCTCGTCACGCCCTCGACCGCACGCCGCAACGCGACCTGCGCAAGCGAGGGCATCTGCTTCTTCCGCATCTCGGCGCGCAGGCCGGACCAGTTCTCTTTCGCGATCAGCGCCCGCTCGTCGGGCCCGATCGGGAGCACCTCGAACACGCCGATCTGACCGAAGTACCCGATCCCGTTGCACACCGGGCACGTCTCGGGCTTGGACCGCACCAGCACCTGGCCGCCCTTCTTGTGCAGCTGCTTCACCTTCTCGGCGGGCAGCCCGAGCTTGGAAAGCATCTCCGCCGGCGGGGTGTACGCGACCCGGCAGTTCTCGCACAGCTTCCGCACGAGCCGGTGGGCGATCACGCCCCTCAGCGCGTTCGCCGCAGCCTTCTTATCGCCGACCGCCTTGCACCAGATCTGCAGCGCCGCCGTCGCGCCGTCGGCCCGGATGCTCGCGTACACGCGCGTCCGCTCCAGGTCCGCCTTGGAGATCTCCTGGGCGGTTTGCACGTCGGGCACCTCCGCGGCGCCCACCACGTCCGGGTCACGCCGGAGCATGGAACGCAACTGCGTCGCGTAATCCGCGCCGTCCGCGGTCGCGTCGAACGGCGTCTGCCGCACACCCTCGATCGCGTCGTCGATCTCGAACTCGAGCGTCTGCACGTTGGACGTGTACGCGTCGTGCTCCTTGAGCAGGGCGTACAGCGTCGTCGTCCGCCCGTTGTCCGACGGGGCCGCGAGCAGCACCACGCCCGAGCCGTCCTCGACGAGCTCGCGGACCGCTTTGAGCTGCGGCGGGTCGAGCAGCCCGATCTTGTCGAGCTTGCGACGGACCGACGCCGCCGGGTCGAACAGCATCGTCAGCTTCATGCCCGCCTGCGATCCGCTGGTGGTCAGGCGGATCGGCGTCGAGACCTCATCGGCGGTCACCGTGATCATCGCCGTCTGCTTGCGCCGGCGGTCGCCGACGTCGAGCTCGCCGCACTTCTTCCAGAAGTCGATGACCGCGACCGCCTGCTGCGGGGCCAGCGGCTCGCCCTGCTGACGCACGCCGTCCACAAGGAAGCTCGCGGCGTACTGCTTCTCGCCCGCCGGCATGATGTCGATCTGACTCGCCCGGACCTCGCGTCCGTGCAGCAGCACTTCCTCCGCGGCGACGCGCAGCTCGTAGTCCGGCGTCCCCTTCTCGGGCACCTTCATCGGAGCTTTGCTCGGCGACGCGATCTTGAGCTTCGAGGTCCCCATGGACTTCTCGCCCTTCCTCGCCGCCCGCGCTTCCTTCCACTTCGACATGTCGAGCGTCAGGCGCGCGTGCTCGGGCACCCGCTCGTCCTTGTTCGCGATCGCGACGAACAGCCCGATGTCGAGCGCGTAGATCGCGATCATCACGAGCATCCCAGCCGCGAACCCGCCGATGCCCGGCACCGGCATCAGCACAACGGCGAGCACGCCCGCCAAGCCCGCGATCAGGTGCACCAGCCCCCAGGTTTCACGACCCAGAAAGAAGCGTGCGGCGTGCTTGTCCAGGACGTTCGACACCAACCACGCCCACCCGATGATCGGGATGAGCATGACAAAAGGCTGCCACAGGCCGACGAGCATGTACCCCGCGCCCAGCGTCAGACCCGTTCCTCCATCGCCCATCATCTCGCGTCTCGCCCCTGTCTTTGGGTGTGTCCGCGGGCGGGCTGCCGCCGGCGGGTGAGCCCCGAACGCCCCCCGCGGGGGGGCCCAGAGCATACGCCAACGCCGCCCACCCCGCGCCGGGCAGCGGTCACTTGAGCTTCTTCAGCTTCATCTGCAGCTCGTCCACGTTCGGGCTCGACTCGAGCGCCACCCGCATGTGGATGTATTCCTCTTCCACAAGCCGCACGAGCGAATCGTTGAAGTCGATCATGCCCACCTGCCGGGCCTCGATCGAATTCAGGATCTCCCGGATCTCGCCCTCGCGTTCCTCGAGGATGTACTTCCGCACCACGCCGTTGTTGATCAGGATCTCCAACGCCGGGATCCGGGCGATGTCCTCGTGCAGCGTCGGCAGCAGCTTCTGATACACGAACGCCCGCATCTGGTACGCGAGGATCCGGCGCACCTGCTCGACCTCTTCTTGCGGGAACAAACCGTAAATACGGCTGAACGTCTGCGTCGTGCTCGACGCGTGGATCGTCCCGTACACCAGGTGGCCCGTCTCCGCGGCGTGCAGCGCCGCCTCGAACGTCTCCTGGTCACGCATCTCGCCCACGAGCACGATGTCCGGGTTCTCACGCACGAGCGCACGGAGGGCCGTCTTGAAGTCGAGGCAGTCGATGCCGATCTCACGCTGGTTGATCGTCGCCTTTTTGTCCTCGAAAATGTACTCGATCGGATCCTCGATCGTGACGATGTGCACCTTCTTGCGTTCGTTCACGTAGTCGAGCATCGACGCGATCGTCGTGGACTTGCCCGACCCCGTCACGCCGCAGAGCAGCACGATGCCCTGGGGCTGCATCGCGATCTCCGACATGATCGGAGGCAGGTGCAGCCCGTCGAAAGGCAGGATGTTGCTCGTGATGTTGCGGGCGGCGACGGAGATCGTGCCGCGCGCCATGAAGAGGTTCACGCGGAACCGGTTCTTCTCCGAGTAGTTGTACGCGAAGTCCACCGAGCCGAAGTGCTCGAGGTCCTTGAGCTGCTGCTCGTTGAGGATGTGCTTCGCGATCGAGAAGAACTCCTCGGCGCTGACCGGATCGACGTCCAGCCCCTTCAGCGCCCCACGCATCCGGAGCTTGGGCACCTGCCCGGTCTTCATGATCAGGTCGGAGGCGCCGAAATTGATGCACGCCTTGAGGAAGTCGCCCCAGCGCGTCGCGTGCGGGTCTTCCTTGGCCTTGCCCGAGATGTCGAGCTGCACGTGACCGGCAGTCGCTTCAGTCGGGGGTGAGTCCGTCACACTCATGCGTGGTCGCTCCTGACGCTGATTGACTCGTGTTCCACCCGGGACCCGGGCGCGGGGGAAGCGTACGCGCCGCGTCCCGGGCCCGCCGCGTCGGGTCCCATTCGCACCGCACCGCCGAGAGTTCCCGATCCCGGGTCCCGCAGCGGCAGAGAACAAAAACAAACCGGCCCGGGCAAACGCCCGGGCCGGGTTGGGTCAGGGAACTGAGAAGGTGGGGGGGTCAGTTCGACCCGGCCGCCTCGGCCTCTTCCGATGCCTGGTCCTCCTCGGTGGTGCCGAGGAAGTTGGCTTCGAGCTCGACCTTGATCTTCTCCATCGCCTTGTTCTGAATCTGACGGACACGCTCCTTGGTCACGCCGATGATCTGCCCGACCTGCTCGAGCGTCATGGGCTTCTCCTGCGCCCCGTTCTCAAGCCCGAACCGGTGCTCGATCACGGTCCGCTCGACCGTCGAGAGGTCCGCCTGGTTCTCCGTGACGATGCGGCGCACCTCGTCGGCGGCGTCCCGCTCGAAATCGGCCCGCTTGGTCTCGAGGAAGTTCGATCGCTCGAGCTTCGGGTCGAAGTCCGTCGGGAACCGCTGGCGGTACTTGCTGAGCTTCATCCCCTGGCGGCTGAACGCCTTGAGAATCGCCCGGCACGCGTACGTCGAGAACTTGAACCCACGCCCAGCGTCGAATTTATCAACGGCGCGGAGCAGGGCCATGTTCCCCTCGGAAACCAGGTCGGCGAAGTCCACCTCGCTCATCCGGGTCCGCTTGGCCATCGCGAGAACGAGCGCGAGGTTCGTCTCGGCGATCTGCTCACGGATCCGGTCCGCCCGGCGGTGCCAGCGGAGGATCTCCTCCGCCTGTGCCGGCGTGGGCGTGCGGTCGGCGCGGGCCCAGATCGCGTGCTGGAGCTCGCGGACCCGGTACCGGGCGTAGTTGAACTGGTGGAAGAGGATCTTCTCTTCCGCCGCCGTCAGGATCACCTGCTGGCTCGACTTCACGGAGCGTGTGCGGCTCGACGCCGTCACATCGTCCATCACCGGGTGGTACCAGGTGGTGTCGGGCTTGGCGACATCGGGCTGGAGCTCATAGATCTCCTTCTCGGCGTTGTTCGTGTAGAACGCCTCGGAGTCGATGAAGTCCTGCTCCTTGGCGAGGATCCGCGTCAACAGGCGCTCGTCCTCGTGGCTCAGACGGCGCGAGGCACCGCCCGCCCGCGAAGCGGAGCGCGTCGTCCCCACGCGGGTGCGGCGACGCACCTGCTCGAGAGGACTGGGGGAGGTTCGGGAGGCTTGCGTCATTGCGGTCATCTTTCCATCCGCCAGCGTCCAGCGGGCGGTCCATCTACGTGTCCTTGGGGCGTCGGGCCCCGGGCTTGCTCCAACCATGCCCGGCACTCGCCAGGTCGTGGTTTGCCGTCCTCATCCAGTGCGTCCATGCCCGGAATTGGTCGCTGGATCGACCTCCAGTCCTTGGAGGTCTCAGCGCTCGGAACACCGGTGGACAACACGCCCCTCGGCGGGCAACCTGACGGGACTACGTCCCATGCCCGCACGAAGTTCGCCTTGTCGCGGCATTCAGATGCTCCGAATGCCGCCTCACCGTCTCCGATCGGGGGTTGCACACACGCTCGGCCGTCCTTCCCCAAATCCGGGCATCCCCACAAGGGCCCCCGAATCTGGTTGTAGGACACCAGGAGAACTGCGTCCTGGCTGCCGATCATCCCGACCCATCGGATTTGCTCGCGGCGCTCGTGTTGAGCCGGCCCGCGAAGGGGAGTGGGTCCTCTGGATGTCGGCCTGGCGGCGATCGGCCCCGTCTTGACGCCCCGGCATGCCAGGGCTACCGTTCTCGGACGTCGGACGATAATGTCGCACCGACGTCTCTGAAGCGGATTGGGAGTATAGCTGACGACGTCGGTTTGTGGCAACACGCCGCGGCACATATTGTCGTCACTTTTTGTTCGGGCTTCGGTCGCCTCAGATCGGCCCCATCGGGCCGCGAGGACCTCCCCGCCCGACCGTCCGCGCCGCGATCCACCACCAACGGAAAGGCCCATCGTGCTCCAGACGACCCACGAGTTGCCCGCCCTGCCGTACGCCCACGACGCCCTCGAGCCCCACATCGACGCCCGGACGATGGAGATCCATCACTCCAAGCACCACGCGGGGTACGTCTCCAAGCTGAACGCCGCCCTCGAGGGCACGCCCCACGCCGAGACCCCCCTCGAGGACCTTCTCAAAAACCTTGGCGACCTACCCGAGTCCATGCGCGGGGCGGTCCGCAACAACGGCGGCGGGCACTTCAACCACTCCCTCTTCTGGACCTCCATGGGCCCGGGCAAGGGCGGTGCCCCCGCCGGCGACCTCGCCGCGGCGATCGACAAGGCGTTCGGGTCCTTCGACAAGTTCAAGGACGAGTTCGCCAACGCCGCCGCGACGCGGTTCGGCTCCGGATGGGCTTGGCTGTGCGTCAAGCCCGACGGCTCGCTGCACGTCACCTCGACCGCGAACCAGGATACGACCCTCATGCCCGAAGCCTTCGGCGGCATGGGCGCCGGGCACACCCCCATCCTCGGGATCGACGTCTGGGAGCACGCGTACTACCTGAACTACCAGAACAAGCGTCCCGATTACATCAACGCATTCTGGAACGTGATCGACTGGGACGTCGTCGCGAAGCGCTTCGCCGACGCGTCCTGACACGCAGATCCATCGTCATCCCCAGGCCCACGGATCTCGGTCCGTGGGCGTTGTTGTGCGCTCCCCTAGGATGGCCCGTGCGTAAGAACGTGCTGCTGACGCTCTGGCTGCTCTTCCCGCTCGTCACGATGGCGGCGCTCGTCTGGGTGATCGTCGCGACGGTGGGGGTGCCAAAGAAAATGGACGCCCCCGCGCGCGGCCCGGGCGCGGGCGACACCGGCGGCGCCAACGCGCTCGGCGAGTGGCTCGCCGGCAACAACCCCAACGAAGTCAACCCCGCGATGTGGCCCGGCGGCGTCGAGCTGCGCGTCGCCACCGACGCCTTCACGAGCCAACCCACCCTCTCGCCCGTCGGCGAGGAGGGGACCCACGTATGGGCACCCTTCGAGCGTGGCGGGTTCTACGTCTGGTCGCTCAAGCCCTATGACGCCCGGCTCGCCGACGAGTTTGTCGTGAGCAGCCCGAGCGACGAGCCGCGCCGATTCGTCCTCCCGAAGACGGACGCGGCCGGCGTCGCCCGGACCGACGCGATCACCGTCACCATCGTGTTCCCGTGATGCGCATCCCGCGCACGAAAGCGTGGCGGGCCTACCCGGCGTTGGACGTCTTCACCGACGCGGAATGCCGCGTATACATGCGCGAGGCACGCGGCCGGATCTGGGTACGAGGGACTCTCATGGCGGCGACCGGCTTCCTCGCCGGCGCCGCCATGGCGGCGATCCTCGCGGTCATCCTGAACGCCGTCATGGACGCCTTCCGTCTCGGCAACACGCGCGACACGACATACCAGTGGTTGATCGTCGTCGCGATCGGCGCATTCGCGGCGTTGTTCCTTCCCGTGCTCGGCGCCTTCATCGGGTCCGACGCGTGGTCGCGCAGCGCCCTGCGCCGGCGTCTGTGCCTGACCGAGTGCGGCGGCTGCGGGTACAACCTCGTCGGCATCACGGTGACGGAGAACCCGAGCGCGGCGGACGATGCGGCGGTGCGGTGCCCCGAGTGCGGGCTCGTCACGCCGCTGAAGGGATCGGGAAAGACACCCGCCGACTTCGAGCCGCGCACCGCGCCGCCGACGAGCCGCCCCGAATGGACTAGGTCCTGATCAGCTTCGTCGCCCGGAACGACTGCCCCAGCACCTCGCGAGCATCGGCCCCGAGCCAGTCTCCCAGCACGTTCGCGTAAACGCTCCGGAAGTCGAGCCCGAACTTCAGATCGCCCTCGTCCAGGTTCTGCAGCGAGGGCTGATTCCCGAACACGCCGGGCTTGACGCCGGGCCCGAACAGGAACATCGGCGCCGCCGTCCCGTGGTCCGTCCCGCCCGAGGCGTTCTGCCCGACGCGACGCCCGAACTCGCTGAAGCTCATCGTGAGCACGCGCCGGTCGTTCTCCTGCGCCTTGAGGTCCTGGTAGAACGCGCGGACCGCGTCGCCCCACTGGCGCAGCAGGTTCGCGTGCTGCCCCTGCGCCCCGCCCTGCCCGGCGTGCGTGTCGAACGACCCGTGCGACACGTAGTACACCCGCGTCTTCATCCCCGCGCGGATCATCGCGCTGACCATCTGCAGCTGCTGACCGAGTTCCGTCTGCGGGTACCGGACCAGGGGTTCGACCGCGACGGCGCGCCGGATCGTGTCGCTCGCGACGCGGGCGTCCAGCGCCGTGCGCATGAGGAACGACTTGGCGCTGTCGGCCGGCGCGTCGTCCGTCGGGCCGGTCGTCGTCACACGGTCGTACGCGTCACCGACGGACTTGTCGCCCTCCGCCGCCCACTTGAAGAGCTCGGCGGACTCGAACGTCACGGGCTTGACCCGCTGCCCGCTGATCGCGAGCGGCGCGTCGGGACCGATCGCCAGCGGCGCGACCGGCGTCCCCTCGGCCCGCCCGGACTCGCCCTTGCCGTACCCGCAGCACTGGTGATCGACGTACCGCCCGAGCCACCCATCGCCCGTGCCGTTCGTGTCGCCCGTGTGCCAGACGTCCATGGACGCGAAGTGCGAGCGGTTCGGGTTGGGGTACCCCACGCCCTGGACGACGGACATGAGCCCCTCGTCGTACATCTCCATGAGCCCGTCGAGCGCCGGGTGGAGCCCGACGTCGCCCACGCCGCGCCCCGTGAGGCGCAGGACCTCCCGCTCGCCCATCGCGATCGTCGGGCGTACGCGGTGGTACGAATCGTCCGCGAAGGGAACCACGGTGTTCAGCCCGTCGTTGCCGCCCGAGAGCTGCACAACGACGAGGACCTTGTCCTCGTCCACGCCCGCGACGGACGACGCGCCGAGGGTCGTTGGCATCGCGAGCGCTGAACGTTGGATGAAGTGGGGGACCGTGATCGCCGCGCTCGCCATCGCGAGCCCGGTGTGGACGAACTGCCGCCGCGTCCAGGCGTTTGCGTCCGACGGGTTGTGGTGCAGTGATCCGCTCATGACAACTCCAGATTCCCTGATGCCTCGTGCCTGATGCCTCAAGCCTCACTCAACACAACTGGTACTCCGGCATCGCCGACGCGAGCAGCATCATGTCCGCCGCGACCTTGGGCGTGACCGAATCGGCACGCTGGGCGATGGTCATGAGCTCGTCCACCGCGCGCGGTGTCGTCGCGGGCCCGAGCATGAACCCCGCGATCGCCTCGCCGAACGCGCGCGGCGACGCGCTGCCCGGGTCGTCCACCAACGCCTTCACCAGCGGCTTCGCGTCGTACGTCCCCGCGCCGAACAGGTCGTACCCCGTCGGCGTCCGCCCCGTGAGCAGGTAGGCGAGGATGTTTTGACGCGTGTAGAGCGTGGACGTGCTGATCCACGACCGCCCGCCGGCCCACCCCTTCACGCTCGGCGGCTGGAACAACGCCTGCCCCATCTTGTCGAGCGCCGCGACGAGCGTCGGCACGTCCCGCACCGGCGTGCCCAGCGACCGGATCGCGCCGACGACGAGCTCGGCGGGGCTCTTGATCTGCTCGCCAACGACCGCGTCCGAGTAGAAGTGCTCCGACAGGAAGAGACGCCGCAACGCCCGCTTGATGTCGTACCGTTCGCGGAGGATGTACTTCGCCAGATCGCCCACCGCCGTGCGCGCGACGGGGTCCATGTCCGGCTCGGTCAGCGGGATCTCGCGGCAGAAGAACCGGTAGAGCTTCGCCGCGATGAATTCGGCGCACTGCCGGCGCGCCAGGATCGCGCGGACAAACCCGTCGCCGTCGAGACGCCCCACGGTGCCCAGGATGCGTTTGATGCCCTGGTCGTGGTTGCGTTCGTTGAAGACAAACGTGTCGTCCTCGTATGAGTAGCCCGTGAGCGCGCGGGCGCCCTCCTTGATGTCGTTCTCGGAGTAGTTGCCCTCTCCCAGGCTGAACAGCTCCATGAGCTCGCGCGCCAGGTTTTCGTTGGGCTCGCCCTTGCGCGACGCGTTGTTGTTCAAGTACCGCAGCATCGCGGGGTCGCGGATGATCGCGAAGAGCAGCTCGCCGAAGTTGCCCACCGCCTGCGACCGGAACAGCTGGTTCTGCAGGAACATGTGGTAGCTGTTCTCGATGGTGCGGTAGCCCGTCGCGAAGTGCCCGTGCCAGAAGAGGGTCATCTTCTCCTCGAGCGGGCGTGGGGTCTCGATCATCCGAGTCAGCCACCACGTCTGCATCGCGCGGATCTGGGCGCGGTCGTCGCGCTGGGCGCGCATGCGCCGGGCGCGGAACATGTCCACGATGTCCTCGTTGCCGTTCTGCCGCGCCACGCGCGCCTGCCGGCGTTCCTCGGCGCTCAGCGGGCGCATGATGTCCTTGTCGAACTCGGTGGCGCTGGGCCAGTCGTACGCGACCGACTCGTAGTCGAGCAGGTGATCGACCGCGCCCTCGAGGCCGAGATCAGCGAGCGCCCGGATCTGCCCGGGGGTGCCGCCGAACCCCGCACGCCAGAGGAGGTGCCGCGCCTCGCGCTCGCCGAACGCCTCGGGGTCGAGCGGCACGAGCGTGCCGGGCCGGGCTGTGCGTGGTGCCGCGTGGGGCATGGGCGTCTCCGAAGGGGCGGACCGGGGGTCAACGCCCGGCACGCGCGCGCATTGCACGCCATCCGGGCGACCCCGTCACCTCTCTATCGGAATACGGCGGCCAGCGGGCGAGCGTTCCGCGCTATCGGCCCGTCACGCGGGCCACCCGCCCCGCCCGGCGGGCCCAGAACATCACCAACGCGATCGACGCGAGCAGCAGCGCCCCGCCCGTCTGGTGCAGCGTCGTGACGAGCGCCTCGCCGGGCCGGATCGCGTGGGCGGTCGCGAGCTCGCTCGAGACCGGGATCTCCGTGGGTTGGTCGCCCGTCATGACGACCCAGAGGGCCATCCACCCCAACAGGAACTGGACGAAGAGGACCGCGAAGACCGCGCGTCCTGTCGTCCGGATCGCTCGCCCGTGCCGATCGCCCTTGCCGGCGCGCCCGCAGGCGGACGCCGCGATCACGGCCGCCACGACGACGACGAACGAGAACCCCGCGTGGGTGTAGATCGAGTGCGACGAGGGCTCGCCCTCGCCCGTGGTGATGTGGCGCGCGAGCGCGCCGAAGATGATCTGAACGGTCGTCAGGACGAGCGCGATGAGCGCCATCTTGCGGATTGATCTGGCGCTCCCAGCGGTGGCGTCATCGAGCGGGCCGTCGGCGGCAGCGCGGTCGAACAGCACCGCGGCGACCATGGCGCCCGTCGCGAAGACGATCTGTGCGAACACGCCGTGAAACGCCGCAACCCACGCGAGATTCTCATCAACGCGCACGATGCCGTAGAGCCCCTGGATGAAGATCAGCGCGAACAACCCGCCCGTTGCCCCGGCGGTCTTGTTCCTTGCGATCATCGCGTGCGTGTAACCGAGCGCGCCGATGCCGACGGCCGCCATGAGCGCGATCGAACCGGACGCGGGCAGCGCCTCGGCGTGCCCCGCGCCCATCGCGCCCGCCGCCAGGATCAGGAAAACCCAGGTAATCCCGAGCGCGGTCAAGCGATCACGCCCCGGTGTGCGCACGAGCGCGACGATCCAGAGCGTGAGTGTCGTCAGCCCCACGAGCGACCCGAACAGCCGGTGCGAGTGCTCCATGAAGATCCGCGGCTCGCTCATGAGCGAGATCGGGAAGAGCGCGCTGAACGCCCCGTAGCTCGTCACCCCGTCGGGGACCGCCATCCCCGACTCGGTGCTCGTCACCGCCCCGCCGATCCCGATCAGGGGCAGCATCGCGAGGGCCGCGACCGCGCCGAACCAGGTCAGCCACCGGTCGGCGGTGGGGGCCATGCGGTCCCGGGGCGACACGGCGCTCCCGATGAACCCGCCGACCGCGCCGATCAGCATGCACAGCGCGACGAACCCGAGCACGACGAACGCCGCGTTGGGCTGCAGCCGGTTCGCGGCGTCGGTCATCTGCTCGGTCGTCTCTGGCTGCTCGACGATCTTGGACCCGAGCAACAGCATCGCGAGCAATCCCGCGATGAGCCCGGACCCCGCGCCGAGCCGCACGCCCCCCTTGGGCCCGCCGAGCCGCCCGATGACTGCCGTCATGACGAGCAGGGTCGCCATGCAGAGCGCGCCGAGCATTGCGTAAGAGCCTGTCGTTCCTTGGGTTGAGAGCGACACGGAGTGCGTCGTGAGCCAGGCGGTCCACATCGCGACGGACGCCGCGAACCCGCCGGCGAGGGAGCCGGTGAGGACGGGCGGGCGTGGATCGGGCAGGTTGGTCATGGGCGCCCCTTCAGGAGAAGAAGGATCGGAGCTCCGGGGAGTTATTGAGACCGCGTCTCAATTACGGGCAAACAGGCAGGCAACCCATGGTAGGGGGTCTAGGAGGGGGCAAATTTCGGTGTGGCCGAAATGCGGGGGTTTGACCGAGGTGCTAGGCTGTGGGCTGGTCCGCGTGCCCGTTCGCGCGCGGGGTCCACCCATCTTGCCAGGGGATCTGACTGTGCCATCTCTCTTCCCGCGGTGGATGAACGCGTTGCCCACGCTGGGGGCTGTTGCCGGGCTGGGCGGGTTCGTGACGGTGGTCGGTGCCGTCACGTACTACTTCACGCCCAAATTCTGGGAGGTCGGGTACATGCCCGAGCAGCCCAGCACGGGGTTCAACCACCGGATCCACGCGGGCACGCTCGGCATCGACTGCCGGTACTGCCACTCGAACGTCGAGGACTCCAAGATCTCCAACGTGCCGACGGTCTCCGTCTGCTACGGGTGCCACCAGGAGAACCACGTCAGCTCCGAGTACGTCTCGGACGACAAGGTCGCGTTCATCCGCGAGGCGTACGAGACCAACAGCTCCATCGAGTGGGTGAACGTGCACGTCCTGCCCGACTACGTGCAGTTCCCGCACCACGTGCACGTGAACGCGGGTGTCAGTTGCTACTCGTGCCACGGGCAGATCATGGGCATGCCGGTCGTCTACCAGGCCGAGCCCCTGAGCATGAAGTGGTGCCTGGACTGCCACCGCAACGCGGAGGAGAACCTCGTCCCGCCGGACAAGGTGACGGATCTCGCGTGGGTGCAGCAAGACTGGTTCGACAAGAACCCGAGCGACCGGAATCACGAAGGCCTGACGCCCGAACAGCTCGTGCAGTCCCTGCACCGAGACCCACCCGAGCACTGCGCGGCGTGCCACTACTGAGCCCTCACCCGACGACGAGACACGACGATGACGACGCTTGATCAATGCCCGTCCACAAAGGGTTCGAAGGACGTTCAGCTTGGCGGCATGGACTCGCCCGCGCCGGGGCAGCCCTGGCGTTCGCTTGACGAGTACGCGGGCACGCCCGAGTTCCGCAACTTCGTCGAGCGTGAGTTCCCGGCGGGCGCGTCGGAATTGGCGCGCGAGTCGCGCCGGTCCTTCATGAAGGTGATGGGCGCCGGGCTCGCGATCGCGGGAGCGGCGACGGTGCCGGGCTGCCGACGCCCGGCGCGCGAGATCATGACCTACTCGCAGACGGTCCCCGAGGAGATCATCCCGGGCAAGCCGCTGTACTACGCGACGAGCCTCCCCCTTCCCGGCGGCGGCGCCGAGGGCCTGCTCGTCGAGACCCACGCGGGTCGCCCGACCAAGGTCGAGGGCAACCCGCTGCACCCGATCAACCGCGGCAAGAGCACCACGTGGTCGCAGGCGGCGGTCCTCGACATCTACGACCCGGACCGCCTGAAGAACCCGGTTTTCCACAACCAGGCGCGCGGCAAGCTCAACGCGACGTGGGACGACTTCAAGGGCTGGCAGGCCGAGCACTTCGCACGCTTCGACGCGACCGACGGTGCCGGGCTTGTGTTCGTTGTCGATAAGAAGACCAGCCCGACGCGCGACGCGATGCGCGACGCCGTCAAGAGCCGGTGGGGCGCCGCGGAGTGGATCGCGTACAACCCCGCCGAGTCGAACTCCATGGCCGAGGGCACGCGGATCGTGTTCGGCTCGCCCATGCGAGTGCGGCACACCCTCGCGAACGTCCAGCGTGTGCTGAGTCTCGACGCGGACTTCATGGACGAGGGGCCCGAGGCGCTCGTCTGTGCTCGTGACTTCGCGGCGACCCGCGTCGTGCATCATTCGGGCGACGAGATGAGCCGCCTGTACGTCGCCGAGTCGCGCCCGTCGGGCACGGGCTCGATGGCGGACCACCGCCTGCGGATGTCGCCCAGCGGGATCTCGTCGATGGCCGCCGAGGTGGCGCGGTACGTCTTCGCCGGCGCCGGGGTGTCGAGCGCGGCGTCGCTCGTCGAGGGCCTCGTCGCGGTGCCGTCGCACGGCGACGAGCGTGGGCACGAGAACCACGCGCGGGAGATCGCCGAGGACCTGCTCGCGCACCGCGGGCATTCGGTGATCATCGCGGGCCCGACCCAGCCCGCCGAGGTGCACGCGCTCGTCGCCGCGATGAACGAGGCGCTCGGCGCCGTCGGCACGCACGTTGGATACAGCCCGATGGGCGAGGAAGAGGCCGCGGACTGTTGCTCCGTGATGGCGGACCTCGCGACGCGTCTGGACACCGTGGACACCCTCGTCTGCATCGACGCGAACCCGGCGTACGACATGCCGGGCTTCGCCGACGCGATCGCGGGCGTGGGCACGCTCATCACGCTGAGTGTCGGGCCGAGCGAGACGTCCGACGTCGCGACGTGGGCGCTCAACAGCGCGCACCCGCTCGAGAGCTGGGGCGACGCCGAGGCGTGGGACGGCACCGTCGCGCCGACGCAGCCGATGATCGCGCCGCTGTACGAGCCGGCGCTGAGCGAGATCGAGTTCCTGGCGCTGCTCGCCGGGCCCGACCATGGGGGGTCGGATCAGCCCGACGGGCACGCGCTCGTCACCCAGGCGTGGTCGGCCCGCACGGGCACCGCGATGGGCGACGCGTTCGACAAGATCTGGCGCCGGGCGCTGCACGACGGCGTGCTCGCGGGCTCGGGCTCGCGGGCCCAGCGCCCGAGCGCGAACTGGGGCGCCGTCCGCGGCGCGATCGGAGCGCTGGCGGCGTCGCGCTCCGCGGCGCCCGCCGGGCTTGAGGTCGTCTTCCGCACCGGTCGGCGCGGCGACGGGCGAAACGCGAACAACGCCTGGCTGCAGGAGATGCCCGACGTCGCGACGGCGGTCACGTGGGACAACCCCGTGTGCGTGAGCCCGCGCACCGCCGAGGCGCTCGACCTGCTCCCGCCCGGCGCGGACGCCGAGGACGCCAACCCGTACACCAAGCAGCAGATGCCCCAGGCCCGCCTCGCGACGCTCAACGTCGGCGGGCACGAGATGGAGGTCGCCGTCTGGGTCCTCCCGGGCATGCCCGACAACGTCGCGGCGGTCGAGCTCGGCGGCGGGCGCACCGTGTGCGGGCTGGTGGGCAACGAGGTCGGGCACAACACCTACGCCGTCAAGCCCGTGGGCGCGAACACCGCGTCCGGCGCGAGCCTCACCCGCGCGAGCGGCACGCAGACCATCGCGTCCACCCAGAACCACTGGACCATGGAGGACCGGACCACGATCGTCCGCGCGATGGACAAGAAGTGGTTCGACGAGCACGCGGCGCAACCGCCCAAGAGCAAGCCCGACAAGATCTACGGCACCGAGCTCGCGCACACCAAGCTGAACGTCGCCGAGCAGCTCGGCGAGCTCGCGCACACGCCCGAGGTCGTCTCGATCTACGAGAACCCGGAGAACGCGTCGCGTGCCGACGCCGCCGAGGGTTCGATCTACTCGAAGGGCCCGCAGTGGGGCATGACGATCGACATGAACGCCTGCACCGGGTGCGGCACGTGCACGATCGCCTGCCAGAGCGAGAACAACATCCCGGTGGTGGGCAAGTCCGAGGTCGCCAAGGGCCGCGAGATGCAGTGGATCCGCATCGACCGCTACTTCACCGGCGACGTCAACAACCCCGACCAGATGCTCATGCAGCCCATCGCGTGCGTGCACTGCGAGAACGCGCCGTGCGAGACGGTCTGCCCCGTCAACGCGACGGTGCACGGGCCCGAGGGCACGAACAACATGGCCTACAACCGGTGCATCGGCACCCGCTACTGCGCCAACAACTGCCCGTACAAGGTCCGCCGCTTCAATTTCTTCGACTGGGCCCAGTCCAAGTTCCGCGGCGGGCTCGATGCCTCGTACGTCGGCGAGGACATCAAGAAGCGCTTCGAAGAAGGCATCGCGAGCGATCGGACGTTCAACCAGAACTTCATCCCGCCGCGACTGCGTGAGAAGGTGGACGAGATCTCCAAGATGCAGAAGAACCCGGACGTCACGGTCCGGAGTCGGGGTGTCATGGAGAAGTGCACCTACTGCGTGCAGCGGATCAACGCCGCCCGCGCCGAGGTGAAGGTCAACGGCATGTGGAACGAGCCGGACCAAACCGGCCCGATCCCCGACGGGTTCTTCCAGGTCGCCTGCCAGCAGGCGTGCCCGACGGACGCGATCGCGTTCGGCGACATCCTGGACCCCGCCGCCAAGGTCAGCGAACTCCGCGACTCGCAGCGCGGGTACGCGCTCCTGGGCTACCTCGCGACGCGCCCGCGCACCACCCACCTCATGCGGGTGAGGAACCCAAACGCCGCGATTCATGAGTACGACCACCACGACCCGCTCCACCACGGGCCGGACCACGGCGGCGGCCACGACTCGCACGGCGACGACCATCAGGACGACAGCCACGAGGGCGACGGGCACGCGTTCGTCGATCCGATCAAGAAGCGACTTGAAGATGGGTACTCGATGAGCCTGCGGGTTCTCGGTCAGAGCATCACGGGGGTGCAGGCGTGAGTTCGATCCATCCCGACCAGATCACCGCCGAGCGCCTCGCCGGGCTCCGCGACGCGCCGGGCGACTACGTCGGCCCCGCGGGCGGCGCCGACGGGTCGCTCATCGAGGACCCCGCGGTCCGCGCGCCGCTGGTGCTCAACGACCGCTCGTTCGCCGAGGTGACCGAGACCGTCTGCTCGTACGCCGAGTGCGGCCCGCCCAAGGCGTGGCTTGGGCTCATCACGATCACGAGCCTCATCGCCGCGGTCGGCACGGGCATGATCCTCTACCTGATCATCACGGGCGTCGGCGTGTGGGGCCTGAACAACCAGGTGGACTGGGCCTGGGACATCACCAACTTTGTGTTCTGGATCGGTATCGGCCACGCCGGCACGCTCATCTCCGCGATCCTCTGCCTGCTCAAGCAGAAGTGGCGCACCGCGGTGAACCGCAGCGCCGAGGCGATGACGATCTTCGCCGTCGTGTGCGCGGGCATCTTCCCGGGCATCCACGTCGGCCGCGTCTGGTTCGCCTGGATGCTCTTCCCCATCCCGAACTCGAACGGCATCTGGCCCAACTTTCGCTCGCCGCTGCTCTGGGACGTCTTCGCGGTGTCCACCTACGCGACGGTGTCGCTGCTCTTCTGGTATATGGGCATGATCCCGGACCTCGCGACGCTGCGTGACCGGGCGCACCTGCGGATGCTGCAGGGGCGCGAGCGCCGCCTGACGCTCCCGATGCCGGTCGGCAAGGACATCGTGCTCCCGTTCGTCCCCAGCGCCGAGCGCGTCGCGGCGTACATCTACGGCTTCCTCGCCCTGGGCTGGCGTTTCAGCTCGCGCCACTGGCACCGCTACGAAGCGGCGTACCTCATCCTCGCGGGCATCTCAACGCCCCTCGTCCTCTCGGTGCACTCGATCGTGTCGTTCGACTTCGCGACCTCGATCCTGCCCGGGTGGCACACGACGATCTTCCCGCCCTACTTCGTCGCGGGCGCCGTGTTCGGCGGGTTCGCGATGGTGCTCTTCCTGCTCATCCCGTGCCGCCAGGTCATGCCCGGGTTCAAGGACCTGCTGACCCTGCGCCACCTCGAGAACATGGCGAAGATCCTCCTGCTCACCGGCATGATGGTCGGGTTCGCCTACTCGATGGAATTCTTCATCGCCTGGTACGGCGGCAATGAGTTCGAGTGGTCGGTGTTCATCAACAACCGCGCGAACCCCGCGGAGGCGCCCTACTGGTGGGCGTACTGGACCATGATCGGGTGCAACGTGCTGAGCCCGCAGATCTTCTGGTTCCGCAAGCTGCGTCAGAACCCGCTGGCGATCTGGATCGTCGCGGGGTTCGTGACGGTCGGCATGTGGTTCGAGCGGTTCGTGATCATCGTCACGTCGCTGCACCGCGCGTTCCTGCCCGGCGAGTGGCACATGTTCTTCCCGACGTGGGTGGACATCCTGACCTTCGTCGGCTCGTGCGGCATCTTCGCGACGCTGTTCCTGCTGTTCCTGAAGTACCTGCCCGTGTTCGCGATGGCCGAGCTCAAGGCCGTCATGCCGCAGGCGGACCCCCACGGGGGCGGGCACGGCCATGATCCTGTCGCGTCCGTCGCCGGCGGCGCGAGCGCCGGGGGGGCGTCTGCCTCGAAGGGAGTCGGGCCGTGATCTCACCTGCCAACATCCTCGCGGACATCGCCGACTACATGCCGTTCATGAAGCGTCCGGCACCTCGGTTCATCTCCGAATCGGGCAACCGGATCTATGGCATTGTCGCGGAGTACGCCGACCCGCACGCCGTCACCGTCGCCGCCGAGCAGTTCCGCGACGCGGGCTACACCCGGTGGGACGTCTACTCGCCCTTCCCGATCCACGGCATGGAGGGGCACATGGGCATCAAGCGCACCATCCTGCCCGTGGCGGCGTTCGGCGCTGCCGTCACCGGCGTGCTGGCCGCGCTCGCGCTGCAGTACTTCACGAACGACATCGACTACCAGTTCGTGGTGCAGGGCAAGCCAACCAACGCGTGGGAACCCTTCATCCCGGTCACCTTCGAGCTGGGCGTCCTGCTCACGGCGTTCACTTGCATCGGCGGCATGCTGATGCTCAACGGGCTGCCCCGCTGGAACCACCCGCTGTTCAGCTCCGAGCGGTTCCTGAAGGTGTCGGACGACCGCCTGATCATCGCGGTCGAGGCGGCCGACGCGAACTTCGACCCCGATGCCACCCGGCGCCTCCTCGAAGAGAGCGGCGGCACCAACATCGAACTCATCGAGGACGACGACTGATGCGGACCTCACGACACATCACCCTCGGCGTCGCGCTGCTGGGCACCCTTGCCGCAGCGGTCCTCCCCGCCTGCCGGGGCGACCGCTCGGAGAAGCCCCCACGCCGGTTCCTGCCCGACATGGACCAGCAGCCCCGGTGGAACCCGCAGGACCATTCTGAGTTCTACGTGGACGGCCGCGTCCATCGCGTCCCCGACGACCGCGCCGTTGCGTTCGGGTATCACCCGACGAGCCCGGCGATGCTCGACGACGTCGCGTGGGGCGCGTCCTACCTGGACGAACGCGCCGCGCTGCTCGCCGAGGACGACGCGTATTACCGCGGGCTCGACGCCGACGGCGGCTACGTCGCCTACGCCCCCGTCGAGCCCACGGCCGCGATGATCGAACGCGGGCAGGAACGGTTCAACATCTACTGCTCCGCCTGCCACGGGTATCTGGGCGACAGCAAGGGCACCGTGGGCGATCGCTGGAGCATCCCGCCGGCGAACCTGCACAACCCGCTCTACACCGACCGCTCGGCGAACCAGGGCACCGACGGGTACATCTTCCACATCATCCGCAACGGCTTCTGGAACGACGACGGCACGAACCGGATGCCCGCCTACGGGCACGCCGTGGATGAGGCCGACGCCTGGGCGATCGTGCTCTATCTCCGCTCGCTGCAGCGTTCGCAGGGCGCGACGCTCAACGACCTGGAATCGGGCGAGCGGTCCCGACTCGAATCGACGCGGGGCGCCGCCCCCGAGGGGGGTGCGTGATGGCCCAGATGTCTGCCCGCCCGGCCGCGATCTCGGACGACGCCTACAACGCGCGCCTAGAGAAGATCGCCAGCTCGCCCGAAATGCGCGAGGACAACATCACCCTGCCTTACGCAGGCGCGATGAAGCTCTCCGGCGCGATGGGCGTCGTCGGCATCCTCGGCCTGCTGCTCGTGGTGATCGGGGCGTTCGTCTACAACCCGAAGCACGCGCTCGCGGCGTTCGAGGTGGGGCTCTTCACCGTCACCGCCGCCTCGCTCGGGTCGCTGTTCCTTGTGATGATCTGGAACATGATGATCGCCGGGTGGCACGTCACGATCCGGCGTCACTTCGAGAACGCGGCGTCGCTGCTCCCGTTCTGCTGCCTCGGGCTCGGCGCCGTCGTGCTGATCGAACTGTGGGGCCCCGGGCGCGAGGGCTCGGGCGTGCTGCTGCAGTGGCTCTACGCCGAGAAGCAGGGCACCTTTCTCGTCGAGCACAAGGCGGGCTACCTGAACCCGCTCTTCCTGGGCGTTCGCTGGGTGATCTACACCGTGGTCTGGTCGTTCCTCGCGCTGCGACTGCGGGCGCTGAGCCGCGAGCAGGACCGCACCGGCGACCGGTGGCTCAGCCGCAAGGCGCGGTTCATGTCGGGCTGGGGCCTGCTCATCACGGCGCTGACGACCGCGTTCGCCGCCTTCGACTTCCTGATGTCGATGGACTACCGGTTCTTCTCGACGATGTGGGGCGTCTACTTCTTCGCGATCAGCGCGCTCGCGGCGGTCTCGCTCGCGTCGCTCGTGTTCGCCGGCATCCGCTCGATGGGCCGCCTCACGGGCGTTGTCACCGACGAGCACTTCCACGATCTGGGCAAGCTCGTCTTCGCCTTCACCTGCTTCTGGGCGTACATCGCCTTCGGGCAGTACTTCCTGATCTGGTACTCCAACATCCCCGAAGAGACGTACTACTTCATCCACCGCACGACGGGCGACTGGAAGCCCCTGTTTGTCGCCCTCACGTTCGCGCACTTCGTGGTGCCGTTCGTGCTGCTCGTATCGCGGATCCCCAAGCGTTCGACGCTCGCCCTGGGCGTCGCGGGCGTCTACATGCTCGTGCTCACCGTCGCGGATCTGGTCTGGATCATCCGCCCGATGGTCTACCTGGGCGCCGAAGGGGCCGAGGCGGGCCCGGGCATGATGGGCTGGTGGCTGGACGCCGCGGGCATCCTGGGCGTGCTGGGCATCTACGGCGCGCTGTTGATCCGCCAAACCGCGTCGGCACCGCTGATCCCGACCAAGGACCCGATGCTGCACGAGGCGATGGCCCACAAGAACTACGTGTAAGACGAGACGAACCAGACGAGACGAACCATGAGTCATCATCAGCACACGCCCGAACCCCACGAGCAGCCCGACGCGTGGCACCAGCACATCGCCGCCGAGGGCATGCCCCAGCAAGAGCACGGCGCCCGGGCCAACCCCGTCGCGCTGACGCTCACGCTCTTCGGCATCGTCCTCAGCTTCGTCTTCCTGCTGCTCGTCGTCTGGCTCTACTACAACACCTACACCACCCAGCTCAAGGCCGAACGCCGCGAGTCCGTCACCGAGACGCAGCGCACCGACTATGAGACCAAGCGCGGCGGCGCCCAGACGCGCCTCTCTCAGTCCCCGGGCTGGATCGACCGCACCAACGGCACCGTGCACATCCCGCTCGACCGAGCCGTCTCCCTCGTCATCGAGGAGTACGGCCGGGCCGGCGCGATGGCGCCCGCCACCACGGAGGTCGCCCGCGACGATGGCTGAGCGCCGGCTCATCCCGTGCCTGATCACCGCCGCCCTCGCAGCCGCGATCGCGTGCGCCCCCGCGCACGCCCAGCGCCTGCGCGACCGCTCGGAGATCAAACAACTCCAGGGCGTTGATCTCGAAGAACGCATCGGCGAGACCATCCCCCTCGACATCGAGCTCACCGACGCGAACGGCCGGACCGTGACGCTCGGCGATCAGCTCGGCGGGCGCCCAACCGTCCTCGCGCTCGTCTACTACGACTGCCCGATCGTCTGCTCCGTCGTGATGGACCGGCTCGCCGAGTCGATGAATGGCCTCGACTACGCCGTCGGCGAGGACTACTCGACCGTCGTCGTCTCCTTCGACCCCAGCGAGACCACCGAGCAGGCGATGGCCCGCAAGCAGGTCTACCTCTCGGGCTACACCCAGCCCGTCACGCCCGCGACGCAGGCGGGGTGGACGTTCCACACCGCCGACGCGATCGAGATCGCGAGGCTGATCAACGCCGTGGGCTTCAACATCCAGAAGCTCGACAACGGCGAGTACTCGCACCCCGTCGGGCTGTGCGTCGTCTCGCCTGAGGGCAAGATCTCACGCTACATGTACGGGTTCGACTACCCGCCCAAGCAGTTGAAGCTGTCATTGCTCGACGCGAGCGAGGGCAAGATCGCCCAGTCGCTCGGCGACCGGTTCCTGCACTTCTGCTACCGCTACGACCCCACCGCGGGGGCGTACTCAATGGAAGCCATGACCGTGATGCGCATCGGCGCCGTGCTGACGGTGATCGTGCTCACAGTCCTCATCTCGGGCTTGCTCATCGCCGAGCGTGCCCGCCGCCGTCGCCGCTCCAAGTCGATGGCCGTTGAATCTCCCGCACCCCGAGCCATGGGGCACGCCTAATGACGTTGACGCTCGCCGAAGCCGGATTCTTCCAGAAGCTCTTCTTCCGAGAAGCGCCCTCGACGGACGCCGTCGAGTTCGTGGACAACTTCTCCCACTTCCTGTGGTGGCACTCGGTCTTCTGGTTCGTGCTGTTGATGGGCCTGACGGCGTACTTCGTGGTGAAGTACCGCCGCCGCCCGGGCAACATGTACGCCGAGCCCAGCCCCTCGCACAACACCGTGATCGAGACCATCTGGACCGTCGTCCCCTCGCTCATCCTGATCGTGATCTTCCTGTTCGGGTTCTGGGGCTACATGGACAAGATGGTGTCCAAGTCCGACGCGCTCGAGCTGCAGATCAAGGGATGGAAGTGGGGCTGGGGCATCACCTACCCCAACGGCACCGATTCGCTCGAAACCGCGTACCTTGACGAGGGCGGGCGCGCGTTCCCCGTGTTCTACATCCCCGAGAACACGGACATCACCCTCACGATGTCCTCGCAGGACGTGATCCACTCGTTCTGGATCCCCGACATGCGCGTGAAGATGGACGTGATGCCCAACCGCTACACGGGCTACTCGTTCACCTCGCCGCCGGTGCCGGAAAACGCGACCGCCGAGGTGCTCTGGGAGGACGGCCCGCTCGTCGCCCACAAGGATATGTGGATCTTCTGCGCCGAGTACTGCGGCGACAACCACTCCGAGATGGCCGGCATCATGCGCGTCGTCTCGCAAGAGCACTACGACGCGTGGATGGTCGCGAAGATGTCCGGGATCGGGCCCGACGTGCTGGGCCCCGCGCTCTTCACCACCAAGTGCGCGACCTGCCACAAGCTCGACGGCTCTCAAAACTCGACCGCGCCCTCCTGGAAGGGCGGCGCCGAGTACTTCGATCAGCAGTACGGCTTCGGTTACGACGTCCGTCTGAACAACGGCGAGGTCATCGAGCGCGATGTCGACTACGTCCGCAACTCCATCCTCAATCCCTCGTCGCAGGTCGTCGCGGGATACCCGGGCAACATGCCGTCCTTCGACGGGCTCCTCACCGACACCCAGCTCGAAGCCCTGATCTGGTACTACCGCAAGCAGTCCGACCGCAGCGGGCTCGACGCCGAACCCGCCGAGGGCGAAGAGGGCGCCGAAGACGGGGCATCCGAAGAGGGCGCCCCCGCCGAATCCTCTGAAGAAGCACCCGCCGACGACACCGCGGCCCAGCCGTAAGACCGCGAGGAGATCGACGATGACCACCATCGACACCCATACCGCCGGTCACGACCACCACGACGAGGGGTCGTACCTCACGCCCAAGACGGGCATGATCGGCACCGCCTGGCAGTGGGCCACCACGATCGATCACAAAAAGATCGGCGTGATGTACCTGTTCGCCGTGCTGTTCATGTTCTTCCTCGGCGGCATGGCCGCCCTCGCCGTCCGCCTCGAGCTCCTCGAGCCAACGCGCGTGATGACCGAGGTCGTGGACGGCGTCGAAGTCTCCACGATCACCGGCCAGATCCCGCTCTGGTCCGACCCCGACACCGCCGAGATCGGCTCCAACAACTACAACCGCCTCTTCACGCTCCACGGCGCGATCATGGTCTTCATGTTCATTGTCCCCTCGATCCCCGCGTCGCTGGGCAACTTCTTCCTGCCCATCATGCTCGGCGCCAAGGACGTCGCCTTCCCACGCCTCAACCTGCTGAGCTGGTACATCTACTTCTTCGGGTCCATCTTCGGCGTCCTATCCATCATCATGGGCGGCGTCGATACCGGGTGGACCTTCTACACCCCGTACTCAACAACCACTGACCCGGACCACTGGCGGGTCGTCCTGATGGTCCTCGCCGCGTTCGTCCTCGGGTTCAGCTCGATTCTAACGGGCCTGAACTTCATCGTGACGGTGCACAAGCTCCGCGCGCCGGGCATGGGCTGGTTCGACATGCCCCTGTTCATCTGGGCGGTCTACGCGACCAGCATCATCCAGGTCCTCGCGACGCCCGTCATCGGCATCACACTGCTGCTGCTCATCTTCGAGCGCCTCTTCCACGTGGGCATCTTCGACCCCTCCATGGGCGGCGACCCCGTCCTCTACCAGCACTTCTTCTGGTTCTACTCACACCCCGTCGTCTACGTGATGATCCTGCCCGCGATGGGCATCATCTCCGAGCTGCTCGCCGTCCACTCGCGTAAGCACATCTTCGGGTACCGCGCGATCGCGTTCAGCTCGCTCGGCATCGCCGCCGTCTCGTTCCTGGTCTGGGGTCACCACATCTTCACCGCGATGGGCGAGCTCGTCTCCACCCTCTTCAGCGCCCTGACCTTCCTCGTCGCCATCCCGACGGCCATCAAGGTGTTCAACTGGATCGCCACGCTCTACAAGGGCTCGATCATCCTGAACACACCGATGGTCTACGCCCTCATGTTCCTCTTCACGTTCTCCATCGGCGGGCTCACCGGGCTCCCCCTCGGGGCGTTGGCGACCGACCTCCACCTCCACGACTCCTACTTCGTCGTCGCCCACTTCCACTACGTCATGATGGGCGGCACCGTCATCGCCATGGTCGGCGGCATCCACCACTGGTGGCCCAAGATGTTCGGCAAGATGTACTCCGAGCCCGGCGCCCTCCTCGGCGCGGCGCTCGTCTTCATCGGATTCAACGTCACCTTCTTCACCCAGTTCTTCCTCGGCCTGCAAGGCATGCCGCGCCGGTACGCGAGCTACGTGGACGAATTCCAGCACCTGCACCAGATCTCGACCTACGGGTCGTGGATCCTGCTCGCCGGCTTCCTCGTCCACCTCTTTGTCTTCATCCACTCCCTTGTCGCGGGCAAGCCAGCCTCGGCCAACCCGTGGGGCGGGCTCACATTCGAGTGGGAGGCCGAGTCGCCCCCCATCGAGCACAACTTCCACCACGAGCCGCTCTGCCAGCACGGGCCGTACGACTTCGAGAAGGTCGTACCCCCGCACTGCACCGCCGAGGAGTTCCCGCTCCCGCCGTCGCCCGAGCCCGCCTCGCCGCCGCGGACGATCACCTGACGAAAAGACCATCACCCGCCCGACGCGGAGCAGACCATGACGACCATCGACGCACCTGACATGCATTCCGGGCACCCGCCCGCGGACACGCGTTCCAAGAAGGAGCGGCTGTTCTGGAAGAACCGCGGGCACTCAGAGCACTTCCGCTCGCACGAAGAAGAGTTCGACGCCTGCAAGTTCGGCATGTGGCTCTTCCTCACGACGGAAGTGCTGCTCTTCGCGGGGATCTTCTGCGCCTACGCCGTCTTCCGCACCATGTACCCCGAGGCCTGGGCCGCGGGCAGCCACTACCTGAACTGGAAGATCGGCGCGCTCAACACCGTCGTCCTGCTGATCAGCTCGTTCACCGCCGCCATGGCCGTCCGCTGCGCCCAGCTCGACCAGCAGCGATGGCTGAAGCTCAACCTGATCATCACGCTGGTCTGCGCCGCCCTGTTCGTCTTCATCAAGCTCAAGTTCGAGTACCTCCCCAAGCTCTCAGAGGGCAAGGCCCCGGGCACCTTCTTCAGCTACCCCTTCGCCCACGACCCGCACGAGCCGCTCTGGTGGGGCGTCTACTACATCGGAACGGGCATCCACGCCCTGCACGTCCTCATCGGCGCGGGCCTGCTCGGATGGGTCCTCTACCGCGCCTGGCGCTACAAGGCCTACGGCCCGACCGAGTACACCATGGTCGAGAACTCCGCCCTCTACTGGCACCTCGTTGACCTCGTCTGGATCTTCCTCTTCCCGCTCCTCTATCTCGTTCACTAAGCCGGAGCGCACCATGAGCGACACACAACACCAGGCCGAAGCACCCGCCTTCAACCCCATGGACCCGCACGGCACCAACTACGCCGACGATCACCACGGGCACGTCATCGTGGGATGGAAAACCCAGCTCACCATCCTCGTCATCCTGCTCATCCTCACGGCACTCACCGTGAACGTCGCGCAGGCCGAGGCCATCATCATGGCCGAGCTGAACATCGTGATCCCGCACTGGGTCAACATCATCGGCGCCATGCTCATCGCGACGGTGAAGGCCACCCTCGTCTGCATGTTCTTCATGCAGCTCAAGTACGACAAGCCGCTCAACTCGATCGTCTTCGGGTTCTGCCTCTTCTGCGTCTTCCTCTTCCTCTTCTTCGCCACCCTCGACCTGACCCACCGCGACACCATCCGCCCCGAGCGTGCCCAGTATCTCATCGCCGGCGGCACGGGCGTCGGGCTCGACCAGACCATCCAGGACAACACCCTGTCGGCCGGCATCGGTCCGCGCCCTTCAATCAACAACCAGGCCATCACCGAGTTCCGCTTCGAGCAGGCGCTCACCAACAAGTACCACGGCGACGCCGAGGCGATGTGGACCTACTACTACTCCCACCAGGACCACCCGCACCGCCACGAGAAGGACACCGAGAACTACTTCCACGCACTCGGCTTCGATCACCATGAAGAGCCGAGTTCCGAAGAGCTCTCGCGTCCCAAGCACGGCACCACCCCCGGGCTCTTCGACGACCGCGCGCCGTCGCACGACACCCACCACGCCGCCGATGACGACCACGCCGCCGACGATCACCCGGACGACCACGAAGCCGGGCCCGCCGCGGACACCAACGCAGAGACCGAGGACCACACCGCGGGCGATGACTCCTAACCACGAGACACCAACCCGCCCACACAAGCGCGGCCCGCGCCCAATCGCCTGGTCGCTCACGATCCTCTCCCTGATCGCCCTGCTCGCGTCGGGCTATGTCCTCGCCCAGCGCATCGAGGCGTACAACGCCGCCAACCCGCGCCCCCTCTACGTCTTCCAACGCGTCGAGAAGCGCGAGTTCCGGTTCAACGACCGCGTCGTCACGCTCACCGATGAACTGGACGAAGAGGGCAACGGCACCGTCGCGCTGACGTACGGCGACGCATCCCTCGACCTCCCCGTCCAGATCCCCTCGCCGCACCCGCTGCCGGGCTTGTCGCGCCACCGCAACTGGCTCGCGGTGCTCGCCTTCGCCGACGCCACGGGCATGAACGGCGCCGAGGTCAAGACCAAGCTCGAGTCCGGCGAGATCGATGCGCGCATGGTCGTGGTCATCCGCGAGCCCAACGCAGGCGTCGGTTCCGACCCGCTCCTCCCCGTCGAGATCGACGAGGACGAGTGGGGGTGGAACGAGGTCATGCGGACCCGCACCACCTTCGCGTTCCACGAGCTGCTGCCCGAGGGCGGCATCCGCTCCGAACGCCTCCGCTTCCCCGAGTCGGGCCGGTCCTACGACCGGCGCGTCGCCGAGGCGTTGCGCGCGGGCAAGCCCATCCCCGAGCGCGACCCCGCCGAGCTCGCCGAACGCACCTGGCAGTTCGACGCCGCGCTGAGCCTGACAAACCGCCCGCCCTCGATCACGCACGAGCAGCAAGCGCTCCGCAACGCGGGGTGGACGCTCCCCGTCGCCTCCGTCAGCGTGCTCGTCTTCATGCTCTCGCTCGCGATGGCGCTCGCCCCGCCGAAACGCACCGAGTGATCGCCTCCACGCTCCGTGCGCAAAAGAACACCCCGCATCTGAATCGAAACGGGGTGCTCCCTCAGTCAGGTTGAACCGCGCTCACTTGGTCGGGTCGAACACCCGGGCCGGCGGCGTCTCCGCGTCCGCATCAACACGCTGCGGCACGTCGCTGTCCGGTGCCACCGCGGTCGTGTCAGCGTACAGATCACGCGTGCTCGGCACCAGGAAGATCTCCACACGCCGGTTCGCCGGGGTGTTCCCCGAAGAGGTATTCGCGACCGACGGGCGGTACTGCCCCCAACCCGCAGCGTACATCCGATCCCACGAAACGCCCGAATCACCCAGCGCCTTGCGAACCGAGATCGCCCGATGCGCCGACAGGTGCATGTTCGTCGGGTGCCGCTGCGCCGTCCGCGGGCTGATCCGCTCGGCGTCCGTATGACCAACGATCTTCACGTCGTAGTCGCCCGCCTCGGGCGTCTGCAGGATGGACGCGAGCGCGCTGAGCGATTCCATCGCCGGCGACTGCACCTCGTCAGATCCCGAGCGGAACGTCAGGTCCGAGGCAAACCGCAGCATGCCGCGCTCGCTGTCGTACTTGATCAGGTCAGGGAACTGCGCCGCGAGCTGCGACAGCGCGAGGTCCGTCGCCGGGTCGAGCCGCCCGACCTCCATGTTCGCCAGACGATCCTCGAGCCCAGCGAGCATGCTGCCCGCGTCGCGCAGCTGCCCACGCAAGCGGCCGTTCTCGTCCTGCAACGCGCCGATGGTCCGCTGCGCGTCGGTGCCCGCGCCCGTCAGCTGGGTATACCGCGCCCGGAAGTCCGACAGGTCGTTCTGCAACTCCTGGTTGCGGTTCATCAGGCTCCGGTTGGTCTCCCAGAGCTTGTCGTATTCCTCTTGGCTGACGCACCCCGTCAGCGCAGCCCCCGCCGCGAGGATCAGGACGGGGACGGCTCGATTCCAGACTCGCGTGCGCATCGCATGCCTCCGTGCTCAAGGCGCAGGGTGCCCCCCTCCGCCCAGGTGTATCCTCCATGCTACCCGACACACGCGAGCCTCGCCGACCGCACGCGCACCCGTCGGCGAGGACCGCGCAAAAACCGCCGACCCAGCCCCCTCCCGGCCCGAACCCTCGACCGACAGATGACACCAGGAAGCCAAATCCCCGAATCCGGGGTCGTCCAGATCGACGCCGCCGCCATCGCCGACGCCCGCTTCGAGTGCGCCCCGGGGTCACTCCTGCTCTTCCGCGGGCGCGGACGGACGACCGTCCTCGCTGCGGGTGACCCGGCCGAGTTCGACGCCGCCCTCCCCGCGCCCGACGCCCGGGTCAGCCTGCCGACCTCGACCCTCGTCCCTGCGATGGTCAACGCCCACACCCACCTCGACCTCACCCACATGGGCCCGATCGCCCACGACCCCGCCCACGGCCTCACGCCCTGGCTGCACAAGATCGTCGCCGGACGCGTGCACGAGCCCGACGAGATCGCCGACTCCGTGCGCCAGGGCATCGCCAAGTCCCTCGCCGGCGGCGTCGTCGCGGTGGGGGACATCGCCGGCTGGACCAACCACGGCCCGACCCTCGCCCCGCACGCCGCCCTCGCCGACTCCCGCCTCGTCGGCACGAGCTACGTCGAGTTCTTCGCCATCGGCACCCGCCAAGACCACGCGCTCGACATCATGCGCACATTCGTGCGCGATCACCGCGACACCTTCGACGCCGCGCTCACCAGCAACGCCCGCCTCGGGCTCACACCCCACGCGCCCTACACCGTCAGCCGCGCGGCCTACGACGCCTGCGTCGAGTTTGCCGCGGATTACCCGCTCACAACGCACCTCGCCGAGTCGCACGCCGAGCGCGAGTTCATCGCCGACGCGAGGGGACCCAAGCGCGAACTCCTCGCGGCCATCGGGTTCTGGCACGAATCCATCGCCGCCGACCTGGGTGACGGCGCCCACCCCATCGAGCACCTCGCCCCCGTCCTCGGCCGCGCCTCGTGGCTCGTCGCGCACGTGAACGACGCCGACGACGCGGGCATCGCCACGCTCGCGCGCACAAACACGTCCGTCGCCTATTGCCCGCGCTCGAGCGCCTACTTCGGCACCGACCACGAGTTCGGCCCGCACCGCTACCGCGACATGCTCGCGGCGGGCGTGAACGTCTGCCTGGGCACCGACTCGATCGTGAACCTCGACACGCCCGAACGCATCGCCGTGCTCGACGAGATGCGCCTGCTCGTGAACCGCGACGCGCTCGACCCGGCGACCGCGCTCGCGATGGGAACCACCCACGGCGCCCGTGCCCTCGGGCTCGACCCGACGTCCTTCACCTTTGCAGAGGGCGCCGCCGTGCTCGGGATCGTCGCGATCGACGACGCCCCGTCGCTCGCCGCCGCCCTCTCCGCGCCGTCAGCGTTCCGCCTGCTGTGCTAGGAGACGGATTCCGGTTTGACGGCAATCTGCGGGGTCTGAAGCTTGGAATGGGTCTAGAGTTCCGGAATCACCGCACGCCGTAGGAGTGCCCGACCCGACCATGAGTGCCAAGTGGCGACGCATCCAGGCCTGGGACGCCGAGCACCTCACCGGGTGGCTGACGCCGGTCCGGATTGTCATGGACTGGCTGAGCTCGATTCGGCTCGCCGTCATCCTGCTCGTCTTCGTCGCGCTCTACGCCGTGCTCGCGAGCGTGCCCATCGGGCTGCTCGCGCTCGCGCCGACGTATCTCGTCTACGCCATCACGGTCGCGCTCGCCGCCTGCATCCCCGCGGCGGTGGGGGCGCTGATCATCCGCGCCGCCATGCAATCCGCCGGCCGCGCCCCGCGGTTCATCGCGACGTTCGTCGTCATACTCGCGCTCGCCGTCGCAGGAGCGTGGGCGTGGCGAACGTTCGCCTGGCCAACGCTGAAGTACGATCCCACCGACCAGACCGGTCTGCGTTTCTTCGCCGGCTTCGTCGATCGGTACGACGCCGTCACCGTCCGCCGCCTGCCGATCCTTGAGATGACCGAGCTCGAGTTCTACGCGTGGTGGCCCCTGACCGGCACGCTCCTGCTCTTCTGCGCAAACCTCATCGTCGCGACGATCCGGCGCATCGAGTTCACGTTCAAGAACCTCGGCGTCCTCACCGTCCACACCGGCATCATCACGATGGCGCTGGGATCGCTCATGTACGGCCGGTTCAAGGTCGAGGGCGACACCATCCTCCTCGCCGCACCGCCCATCGAGGGCGCCGGTCCCCAGGCGGGGCCCGGGCAATCCATGTTCTACGACAACACACGCGTCGTCCTGAACGTCGCCCAGCACACCGGCATCGGCGGCCGACCGCAATGGGAGCAACGCGTCATCGCCGGTCTCCCGCGCTACAACGTCTACGGCATCGATCAGGCGACCGACGCCGAGCTCCTCAGCTCGCTCGAACGAACCGATACCCCCGAGTCGCTCCCACTCGCGATCGACACCCCGCCCGGCGACGGCCGCTACGTGGATCCCGATCTCGAGTTCCGCATCGTCGGGTACGCGCCGCAAGTCGAGCTCGTCTCCGACTGGGCCCGCGCCGAACCGCCCGCGGACACCGACCCCAACCCCCTCCGCGAGCTCGAGCTCTACGCCGAGCTCCCGCCCGAAGCTGGAACGTCCGTCGATCCCACCAGGCCCGCCTTCCGCTTCACCCTCATGCCCGCCCAGCCCGCACGCCGCGTCTCCGACAACGCGATGCTCGGCATCGAATACACGACGGGCATGGACGAGGCCCGCTGGAACGCGCTCACGACGCCGCTCCCGCGCCCGATGATGCACGCCCTCGTTGTCCAAATCCCTGGCGCGGACCCGGTCGTCCTCGACGCCGTCCCCGGTACGCGCCACGACATCCCCGGCGCGAACGTCGCGATCACCACGACGCAGCTGCACCCCACCCCGCCCTTCCCGATCATCACGCCGGGCTACGAGAATGCGTCGTCGCCCGTCGCGATCATCACGATCGAGCCCCTCGACGAGCACAGCGACGCCGAGCCCTTCGAACGCTGGCTTTACTACCGCTTCCCCGCGATCGACCAGGACATCGCCGGCACCCAGGCCGACGGCCGCCCGAACCGCGGGCCCGCCGACCGCGACCTGATCGACGTCACCTACCTCGACGCCTCGCGCCTGCAGATCCACATGGACGAGCGCCCCGACGGCACCGTCCGCTCGATCATCCGCCAGCCGCGCGGCGCCGTGCGCGTCGAACCAGACCTCACCAACGACCGCCTCGAAGACGTCATCCCCGGCATCGACATCGCGCTGGCGCGCCAATGGGATCACGCCCGACTGGTCCGCGCTCCCCGCGTGCTGGCACCCGAAGAGCAGAACGCCCAAGACCTCGGCACCCACGCCGGCTCCGCGCTCGCCGTCGAGATCTCCTCGCCCGCGCGCGGCGACTGGAAGATCGTCGAGTGGGTCCCGTTCTCACGCTACCTCGGCGTCGGCGACGAAGACGCACAACGCGAGGTCACCCTGCCCGACGGCCGCACCATCCGCGTCGCCTTCGGCCGCCAGCAGCACCGCCTGCCCGGCTTCCGCGTTCGGATGATCGACTTCGAGATGATCGCCTACGACCACCGCGGCGCGCCCCGCGACTACCAGTCCGTCGTCCGCGTCGAGCCCACCGAGCAGAACGACGACGGCCCGGACTTCGACCCCTTCGACCACACCGTCAAACTCAACGCGCCCTTGCGCGCGCCGTTCCACTGGGACCCCGAATCGCCGTGGATCACAAACACCGCGCGCCGCATCGGCGCCGGGTTCAACCCCAACCAGTTCAAGTTCTCGCAAGCAGGATGGGACCAGCAGGGCTGGCAGCAAACCCAGCAGATGGTGGACGCCGGCGAGCTCGACCGCCCCTTCGCACGCTACACCATCCTCGGCGTGGGCAACAACCCGGGCATCCACGTCATCGCGCTCGGCGGCATCCTCATGTCCGTCGGCACCCCCTGGGCGTTCTACGTCAAGCCCTGGCTTGTCCGCCGCGAGCGAGACCGCCTGAAGCGCGCCCACGCCGCGTCACCGAAGGAGGCCGCCGCATGAACCGCGCGTTCATCCTCTCCGTCATCCTCGCGGTGCTCACCGCGTCACCCCCAGCGCGTGCCCAGAGCGCCCCCGCCGGCAACGCCCACCCGGAGCACAACGCGCTCTCCCTCGACGACCCGGCCAACGCCGACATCGCCTTCCCCTTCGGCCGCCCCGAGCCCGCAACCGCCACCCTCGAAGACAAGCTTGCGTTTGCCGACGCGCTGGACCTCACCGCCTTCCGCGCCCTCGCCGTCCAGCACGACGGCCGAGTGAAGATCATCGACACCCTCGCCCGCGAGACTGTCTCCGCCCTCACCGGCAAGCAACACCACACCATCTATATCCCCGTCCGCAACGACGCCGACGGCTCGACCACCTACGAGAAGGTCAAGCCCGACCCCGTCTTCACGATGCTCGACGTCATCATCGACCCCGCGTTCAATGCGGACGTCCCCGCGATCGCGATCGACTTCCTCCCGTTGCGCCGCGCGATCCTCGAAGCCGAGCTCAACGACCCCGCGCTCGCCGAGCGTCAGCTCAAGCTCGGCATGGTGGCGCCCGCCGTCATCGAGCGCCAGATCCCCGCGATCGCCCAATCTCGCGGCGGCGACCCCGCCTGGCGCGCCGCGATCATGGACACCGACTCCGGGCTCGAGCTCTTCTGGTTCGGGTCCGCCAACCTCCTCATGGTCCCGCCCGCAACCACGAGCGACGTCTGGCACCACATCGCCGAGGGTTCGGACGAAGCCCGCTCCGCCGCGCAAGAACTCGGCGCCGCCTGGCGCGCGTTGGACGCCGACCGCGCGAACGCCGCCCTCGCAACGCTCGCCGAGGCGCTCCCCGCCGCGAACGCCGACGTGTACCCCGGCACCCGCCGCGGGCTCGAGCTGGCGTACAACCAGTCCGCCCCGTTCGAGTGGGGCAGCTGGTTCTACCTGCTGAGCTTTCTCCTCTTCGTCCTCGCGTTCGGCATCGGGCGTAAGTGGATGAAGGTCGCCGGGCTGACCACGTTCCTCCTCGCCCTCGCGCTGCACGGCGCCGGCTTCGCGGCCCGCTGCATCATCGCCGAGCGGTTCGCGATCCAGAACCAGTACGAATCCATGACGGGCGTGAGCCTCTTCGCGGCGGTGGTGGGGCTCGCCCTGATGCTGGCGCGCAAGCAGTGGCTCTTCGGCGCCGCCGCCGCGGGCACCGGGTTTCTCGTGCTCATCACCGCGACGCAGACCGCCATCCCCGGCGCGAGCATCGGTCGCGAAGCGGCGATCCTCAACACCTCCGTATTGCTCAAGTACCACGTCACGACCGTGCTCACCAGCTACGGCCTCATCACGCTCGGATTCGTCGTCAGCCTCTTCTACCTCGCAACCCACTACGGCGCGAAGTACTTCGGAAAGTCCGAAGCGGAGTTGGTCGCCGCGGGTGCTGTTGGATCCTCCCCCGTCGCCGACGGGGGAGGTGCCCGCGGAGCGGGCACAGATTCCTCCCTCTCCCCTGCGGGGGAGAGGGCCGGGGTGAGGGGGGCAGATTCCGCGCCCACAACCGCGCGCACGCTCAAAGACCTCGACACCGCCCAGCTCATCATCCTCCAGCTCGCCTTCTGGACCCTCGCCGTCGGCATCCTCCTCGGCGCCTGGTGGGCCGACCACTCCTGGGGGCGATGGTGGGCGTTCGACCCCAAGGAAACCTGGGCGCTCGTCACATGGATCATCTACCTGATCGTGATCCACGTGCGGGCCGCGGGCCTGCGCGACAAGGGCCTGACCACCGCGTGGCTCAGCGTCGTCGGGTTCGTCGTGATGCTCTGGACCTACTTCGGCGTCAACCTGCTGCTGCCCGGGCTGCACGCGTACGCTTAAGACGTCATGAGCGTTTCAGAAGATCGCTTGAGAGCGGTGGCGGCTCGATTGCGAGAGTACTCGACGCCTGATCCAGAAGCCAGCCCTCATTACGAGTGGCTGTCGGATGCGATTCTGTGGTCGGACGAGAATCCAAGGGTCGAATCGCCGGCTGATGTCTGGTGCATCATCGCGTTGAGGCCCGTATGGCATGCGCGAACACGGCTCTTACTCGGCAAGCCCTTGGAGAAGTTCGAAGAGGATTGGGTGAATGCCCAAGCGATCATCCCGTTCTGGGTTGGCCTCATCCCGGATCGGTGTTCGCCTGACAACTTGCCACTCGTGGAGTTTGCGCGGCAACAGCTAGCAATGGCTTCACGAGAGCTTGAGAAGTGCGAACGGCTGATGAACTGGCAAGACATTCGCGATGCTCGATCGAGGGCGACGGGCAACTCGCCGAATCAGTCCTCTGAGTGATGCCCCGCCTCCGCCGGGTGCCATGGTCTGAGCAACGCGAAGGCCATGCCCGTGCCCTGACGCGTGGCCTTCGCTCCGCTCAGACCACGGCACCCGTCGCGCCACACGACGAGCCCCTCGCGTGAGCGAGGGGATTCCGCCGGAACAACGATCCCCCGGCTCACGCCAGGGGCTCGTACAGTCCTCCGTGCCCCGCCTCCTCCGCCGCGACTACGCCCACCCCGCCGACACACTCGCCCCCGCGCTCCTCGGCTGCACCCTCGTCCGCGTCCTGGATGACGGCACCCCCCTCGCCGGCACCATCGTCGAGACCGAGGCTTACCTCGGGCCCGAAGACCGTGCCGCGCACTCGTACAACAACCGCCGCACCGCGCGCACCGAGCCCATGTTCGGGCCCGCGGGCACGAGCTACGTCTACTTCTCGTACGGCATGCACTGGTGCATGAACGTCGCCGCCGCCGAGCCCGGCGTGCCCCACGCCGTTCTCCTTCGCGCCATCGAACCCACCGAGGGCATCGACCGCATCCGCGCGCACAGAGCCGGCCCCAAGCCCCGCAAAGCACCCCTCCGAGACCAGGACCTCTGCTCCGGCCCGGGCAAGATCGGCCAGGCCTTCGCCCTCGATCGCGCGCAATCCGGCCTCGATCTCACCCAATCAGACGAGCTGTGGCTCGAACCCGCACGCGAGAACGTCAGTTCGGATATCGTACGGGTATCGCCCCGTGTCGGAATCCCAAACGCCGGTGTGTGGGCGGCGCGCCATCTCCGCTACTTTCTTTGCGGGCATCCACACGTGTCCGGCCGACGAATATCCGGACGTCCCCTCCGGGCGTCGCAATCAGACCCGCACGCCCGGGCAACACCGGGCAAGCCCGAACCGTGCCCCGATCCGGAACGTACGATCCGTTGAGGGGTGGGAGGAACTCAAGTCGTGGGTGAGACGTTCGACATCGCGAAGATCATGGACAACGCCGGCGGGTTCTCCCCCGCCTGCTACCCCTTCATCCGCGACGGGCTCGCGCACACCGTCGAGATGGTGCACGGCGGGGACGCCGCCACCGCCGAGCTCGCCCCCGAGGACGAGTCCCGCCACGTCAACGGCCAGCAACTCTGTTTCGGTCTCCGTGACTACGGCATCGAGCGTTACGGGCTCCTCGCCCGCGACGTCCTCGGCCGCTGGGGTATCCGCCAGACCGAGGACTTCGGCAAGATCATCTTCGCCATGGTCGAAGCCGGGCTGATGCGCAAGACCGACGACGACACCCTCGAAGACTTCCAAGGCGTCTACGACTTCGACGACGCCTTCGACGTCCCCCAGCCCACCTCACAGAACTGACGATCTGGCACGCCGCATCCGAGGCGACCGGGCCGCGACGCGCGCGATTCGAGGGTATGGACCCGCGCGCTCTTCCTCCCTCTCCCCCGCGGGGGAGAGGGTCGGGGTGAGGGGGTCCGGGATTCCAATGCCGCGGGACCCCGATCCCGCAGTCCGCAGGTTCCATCCGCTGCCATTCGGGGAGAGGGCAGGGTGAGGGGTCTCCGGATTCCCGCGGTCTTCCCGCATCCAATATCCTCCCCGCATGCCCGAAAACGGACCCGAGCGCCCGAACACCCCCGACCCGTCCGACCGCCCCGCGTGGTCCAGGCTCCACCTCTGGCAGATGCAGCCCGTCCGCGACGTCCTCCTCGGGCTCGGCGTCGTGGGCCTCTTCTGGCTCGGGCAGAAAATCAGCATCGTCACCGTGCCGCTGCTGCTCGCGATCCTGCTGGCCTACCTCTTCGAGCCCGTGATCGCGTGGCTGACAAAGAAAACGAGCTTGAGCCGCCCGGCGGCGGTGTCGTCGGTCATCGTCGCCGTCGTCCTCGTTGTCGTCGTGCCAGCGACGCTGGGGCTCACCTACGGCGTGATCCAGACCGTCGGGCTCGCCGGGCGCATCACGACCAACACCCAGATCCTGCTCGACGCGTTCGAGAAAGAGACCCGCGCCACCAACACCGAGCTGGCCTACGACGCCGCCCGCGAACTCGCCCTCAACGCGCCGCCCGAGGACCCCGCCGCGCCCGAACGCGAGCCGTCCCCCGCGGGCATCGGCGAAGACGACACCGAGCTCACCGATGTGGACCCGACCGACAAGGACGAGCTCGTCGATGTCGCCCGGCGCGAGCTGCGCGACAAGCCCCCGCCCCCGACCGCCGAGGAGATCGAAGACCTCCGCCTCACCGCCGCGGAGTCGCGCGATACCGCCGCCAACGCCCGGCGCCGCCTCGAACGCCTCGCCGGCGACCCGTGGCCCTGGATCCTCGGGCAGATGCTCGACCGCCACGACGCGCACAGCGTGGACGAAGCCATCCGCGCCGTCAGGCTCTGGATCAAGGACAACTTCGACCAGGTCGCCGTCGGCACCGCCAACGCCGGCGCGAACGCCATCCGTCTCGTCGCGGCGACCCTCGCCCGCCTCTTCGGGCTGGGGTTCCTGCTCTTCCTCACCGCGTTCTTCTTCTACTTCCTGAGCACCGGGTGGGCGGAGTTCAAGGGCTTCGTCGTCAAGCTCCTGCCCGACAAGCACAAGGACCAGATCACGCACCTCGCCGTGCAGTTCGACGCCGTCATCGCCGGCTTCGTCCGCGGACGCCTCACCATCGCCTTCCTCCAGGCGATCGTGTTCTCGCTCGGCTACTGGGCGATCGGGGTGCCGGCGGCGTTCATCCTCGGGCCCGCCGTCGCCGTCCTCTCCATCGTGCCCTACCTCGCCCTCGTCGGGTTGCCCGTCTCCGTCGCGTTGCTCTGGCTCGAAGGACACACCGGGTTGCGCGGCAACTTCCTCTGGGTGCTCGCCGCGCCCGTCGCCCTGTACTTCATCGGACAGGCGTTGGACGACTACGTCTGGACCCCGCTCATCCAGGGCAAGCAGACCGGGCTCGACACCCCGATGATCCTCTTCGCCTCGCTCGCCGGCGGCGCGCTCTTCGGCGTCTTCGGGCTGCTCATCGCCATCCCGATCGCCGCCTGCGCCAAGATCCTCATCAAGGAACTCGTCTGGCCCAAGTTCAAGGACTGGGCCGAGGGCCGCGCCGCCGACCCGCTCCCGATCGACTGACCCGCGACACGCCGCACGATTCTGCTATCTTGGCTCCCTCAGGAGGGACACCCCATGACCGAAACCCCGCCCAGCACGCCCCAGCCCGTCGCGGCCCAGCCCGATCTGACCGCCATCAAGATCCCGCTGCTCATCTCGGGCATCTTCAACTGCATCGGGGCCCTCAGCTGGGCCTCCACGTGTTTCCTCTTCTTCATGGGCATCCCGCTGGCCGTGCTCGCGGTGTTCGAGTTCATGCAGTTCGCCAAGCTCAGCAAGCCAGACGTGAACCCCCCCGAGCACAAGGACCGCACGAAGGTCATCGCGATCTGCGAGATCTGCTCGATCCTCTGCCTGAGCCTCGCCGGGCTGATCTGCGGCATCATCGTGATGATGAACCTGACCAAGATGGACAAGCCCCGCGCATAAGCCGGAACCACGGGGGCGTCACCCGTCTCCGCGGTACCGCTCGGGGATCTCCCCCGCGCTGCGTGTGTCCACCCACGCCAGGCTCAGCACCTTCCACCCCTCGTCCGTCCGGACGAGCTGGATCGAGTTGATCCCCTGCATGAAGGGGTCGCCCGCGCCGTCCGCGGTGTGGTACGCGTCGTAGGTGCTCCACACGTGCGCCAAAGCGCCGTAGATCTCGACCTCGTTCCGCACGCCCTTCTCGTAGAACGCTTGCTGCTCGAACATCGCCCCCGCGCGCTCGACGTACTCATTCGGCGTCATCGACCCGAACGACCACGCGACCCCGCCGTCCTCGGTCCGCTGCCCGCGCCGGAACGTCATGCTCGCCCGGTCGTCCAGAAACTTCGCCCGGAACGCGTCCCAGTCGCGCGCCGCGCCGGCGTCGCCGGAGATCACGGCGTACAACGCGTCCACCGCGTCGAGCACCGCGCGCTCCTGTTGATGCTCGTCGAGCACGCGGGCCGTCCACCCCGCCCCCGCGAGCGCCCCCGCGCAGACCACCGCTGTCACGATCGTTCGATTCCGCATGGCGTCCCTCCTGTTGGTTCCGGTTGAACCCGGGGACCGCCCGCGCGGTTGCTCGTCTCAGCGGCGCTTCTTGGGCTTGCGCTTCTTCACGCCCCGGCTGCCAGACTTCGTCGAGCCCTTCGTCCCCAGCCCGGGCATGCCGGACATCATGCCGCCCATGCCCCCGCCGGCGAGTTGCTTCGCCGCCGCGACGCGCGCCGAGCCGCTCATCCCGGACATCTGCTTCGTCATCTTGTTGAGCAGCCCGAACTGCTTGACCAGCTGCCCGACCTGCGTCTGCTCGTTGCCCGATCCCTGCGCGATCCGCTTCTGCCGCTTGCCCTTGATCAGGTCCGGCTTGGCGCGCTCCGCGGGAGTCATGGACTGCACCATCGCCTCGGTCCGGTCGAGCTGCTTCTCGTCGATGTCGATGTCCTTGAGCATGCTCCCCACGCCGGGCAGCATCCCCATGAGCTGCTTCATCGGGCCCATCCGGCGCAGCGACCGCATCTGCTTGAGGAAGTCGTCCATCGTCAGCTCCCCCTTGGCCATCTTCGCCTGGAGCTTCTCCGCCTCCTCCTCCGTCACCTCCTGCTGCGCCTTCTCGACGAGCGAGACCACGTCGCCCATCCCGAGGATCCGCCCCGCCATCCGCTCGGCGTGGAACGGCTCGATCGCATCGAGCTTCTCGCCGACGCCGATGTACCGGATCGGCGCGCCCGTGACGTGCTTTACCGACAGCGCCGCCCCGCCGCGCGTGTCCGAGTCGAACTTGGTGAGGATGACGCCGTCGACCTCAAGGCGCTCGTGGAACGCCTTCGCCGAGTTCACCGCGTCCTGCCCCGTCATCGCATCGACCACCAGGAAGATGTGGTGGGGGTTGAGCACCTTGTGCACCGAGTGCAGCTCGCCCATCAGCTCGTCGTTCACGTGCAGACGCCCAGCGGTATCGAGGATCAGCACATCCACGCCCGCCTCGCGCGCCGCCTTGAGCGCGCGTTTGCAGACATCCACCGCAACGCCCACCCGCTCGCCGTACGCCCCGACCTGGTCGGCCTCGCCGTAGAACCGCACCTGCGCGCCCCCGGGCAGCTGGTCGGCCTGGCCCGCGACGGTCTCGAGCTGCTCGACCGCGGCGGGCCGCTGCAAGTCCGCCGCGCACAGCATCACCGACCGGCCCTGCTTCTTGAGCATCGCCGCGAGCTTGCCGCACGTCGTCGTCTTCCCCGACCCCTGCAACCCGCACATCATCACCACCGTCGGCCCGGGCGACATCTTCAGGATGCCCGGCCCCGACTGCGTCAGCGCCTCCTGCGGGTCGGCATCGGGATCGCCCCCGAGCAGCTCGACCAGCCGCCGGTTGACGATCCCGATCATCTCCTGCCCGGGCTTGAGGCTCTTGGTCACCTCGCGCCCGACGGCGTCCGCCATCACCCGCTCGCAGAACGTCTCGACGACGTCGTACTGCACGTCCGCTTCGAGGAGCGCGGTGCGGACCTCATCCATCGCCTCGCGGACGTTGGACTCGGAGATCGAGCCCTGCCCGGAGAGCTTCTTGAAGACGCCGTTGAACCCGTCGGAGAGTCGGTCGAACATGATCGCCGCCCTCGGTTTCCCGGGGCGCTCCAGAGTCTGGGTTCAGGGCCGTGACCGCAGCCGGTACCACGATAGGTATCGATTCATGGCTTGGAGTGCCTCATCGGCGGGGCGGGCTCCGTGGGGAATCGACCGCTCTTGAGCAACTGGTACACCGGGTCCGCACCGGCAACCGTGGCAAGAAGCATGACGAACAAGAAGGTTCGAATGAGCCAGCCTCGGAACGTCCAGAGGCCCACGATGCACGCAGCGAGTATCAGGAGGGCTGGACGGTGAGCACAAGCATGCCGAGGGCCCGATCAACCATCTCTTCCATCGTGTTGCACCCGGACTCGTGGACCTGATTCGCGAGCCATCCCGGAACGATCCACAGCAGGAGGGATATCACGGCGAGCCCAAGTGCCCACCGCTGTCCAGTTGAAACGCGGTTGAGCATCTTTCGATCGCATCAAGCTGTTTCGCTACCATCTGGCGTGAGCGAACCCAACGCCCCGCCGACGCACCCCCCGGCGAAGCCGACATGGCTTGTCCAGGCCCGCCCCAGGGGCATGACCCACGAGCCCTGGGCCGACCAGCGCGTCGCGGCCCGCTCGGCGCTCCAGGCCGAGGCGATCCTCCAACGCCTCGGGTACGAGTGCGACCTCGGCACCGCGCGGATCGTCGCCGACCGCGCGGATCCGGCGACGCCCGCGGCCCCCGCCAAGCTCGTGTGCCGAACGTGCGGGCACGAGCTCGACGGCCTCGTCGTCCGCGCCGCCGTCGTCACCTGCCCCGAGTGCGGGCACGGGCAGGTGCTCATGACCTGGCTCGCCCCCGAGGATCAACGCCACGAGTGGTGGCGATTCGTCGTCGTGCTGCTCGCTGTCGTGGGCGCGCTGGGCCTGGGCGTCATCTCGCTCATGATCGTCACGGCGATCGTGCTTTAGGGCTCGTCCGCTTCTCGGTCGTACCCGATCCCGTTCCACATCGCGTTGTCGCCCTCGTCCACCGCGACCCACCAGTCCACCTCGTCGTGCTGGCGGTAGCCCAGCTCCTGCAGCGTGTGCGGCTCGCCGTGCCCGTCGAGGAAGCTCACGTTCGCCCTGCCCCCGTGCCGAGGGTCGGCGGGGCTCGGGTCGTCCTGCGCGAACTCGTCCGAGTGCGTGTTCGGCACGTCCAGCCGCGGCGAATCCATCGTGTACGCGTGCTCGCGGATCCCCTCGGTCGTCCGCAGCAGCTGCGACCCCGAGCTGTCGGCCAGCGCCACGGTATCGAACGGCACGACGATCCTCGACAGCCGCACCGGGTAGTTCGCGGCCTCGCC
>JAUHXM010000015.1 GCA_030426605.1 Phycisphaerae bacterium
AGCATCGGCACGGGCGGGACGAGCTTTCTTCGCGGCGCGGTCTGGGAGATCGACTACACGAACCCCGGGTTCGACGACACGAAGGGCATCTGGGAGGCGTCGTTCGTCTTCAAGGATCTCTCGGGCCTGATGAGCGATTCGCAGGTGTACACCTACAAGCTCGAGCCGAGCGTGGTGCCGGCCCCGGCGACCGCCGCGGTGCTCGGGCTGGGCGGGCTCGCCGCGACGCGCCGCCGGCGCTGATCGCCTTGGCCGGGCCGCGGGCCTCAGCCCGTGCGGGGAGCTCGGTGCCTGATCGCGTGCGGTGGAATCTCCGCGTGCTCACGCCCGCGGCACGGATCGATCCGCTGGCGATGGGGTACGCTCTGGCGTGCCCCCGCTGCCCGATCCATCCGACGTGAGCGAGCGTGACGCCGCGCTGGCGATCGTGCGCCGCCTGCGCGCCGAGGGGCACGCCGCGTACTTCGCGGGCGGGTGCGTCCGCGACGAGCTGCTGGGCGTGGATCCCAAGGACTACGACGTCGCGACGGACGCGCACCCGGACACGATCACGAAGCTCTTCACGCGGACCGCGGAGGTTGGGGCGAGTTTCGGCGTGGTTCTGGTGCGCGAGTTCGGGCCGACGGTCGAGGTCGCGACGTTCCGCACGGACGGGCCGTATTCGGACGCCCGGCGGCCGGACCACGTCGAGTTCTCGACCGCCGAGAAGGACGCGCACCGGCGGGATTTCACGATCAACGCGCTGTTCATCGACCCGCTCGCCGACGACCCGGATTCGAGGATCATCGACCACGTGGGCGGCGTGGCGGACGTGAACGCCCGCGTGCTGCGCGCGGTGGGCGACCCGAACGCGCGGCTCGCCGAGGACCACCTCCGGGCGTTGCGTGCCGTCCGGTTCGCGGCGAAGTACGGGCTGAGCATCGACCCGGGCACGGCGGACGCGATCCGCGAGCAGGCGCGCGAGCTCGCGGGCGTCTCGATCGAGCGCATCGGCGACGAGGTCCGGCGCATGATGGCGCACCCGACGCGCGCCCGCGCCGCCCAGACGATCACGGACCTCGGGCTGGACACGCCGATCTTCGCCGAGCATCTGCCCGACCGCCCGCTGATCACGCTCGGCCGGCTCGACGAGCGAGCCGACGCGATGACGGCCCTCGGCGCGTGGTCGCACGACCGGATCGGGGCGCCCGTGCTCAGCGCGTCGGGCGCCGCCGGGTTCGGGTGGCGATCCGCGCTCAATCTCTCGGGCGACGAGGCCCGGGACTACGCGCGCACGCTGGACTTCGCGGGCACCGTGCTGCGGGATTGGGCGACACTCGGCGTCGCGGGGCGCAAGCGGCTCGCGTCCGCCGCTCGTGCCGACGAAGGCGTGCGGCTACTCCGGGCGATCGACGCGGACGCCGCGGCGCGCTACGGGTCGGACGTCCGCGCGTTGGCGCGCGACGGCGTGGGTCTCGCGCCCGCGCCGGTGATCGACGGCGATGCCCTCGTCGAGCGCGGGTTCCGGCCGGGCCCGGGGTTCGGCGACCTGCTCGACGCGGTCTACGACGCGCAGCTCGAGGGCCGCGTCATCTCGGCGGACGATGCGCTGGCGCTCGCGCGCGAGCTGGCGCCCGCCCACGGCGTCGCGATCGCCTGATTCACGCCGCGGATGAGCGTGGGATGGGTGCCATGGGCAAACTTGTCTGCCCGTGCGCTGAACAGAACGATCACGGGCAAGCTCCGCTTGCCCATGGCACCCACGGGCAAGCAATGCTTGCCCATGGCACCCGATCCGTGTGTCCATGGCACCCGATCCGCGTGTCCATGGCACCCAGTCCGTGCGCCCACGGCACCCGCGAAATCAGCGGCTCATGAGCAGCGGCGGAATCCGCTGGACTCGCCCTCCGGCCTCATCCGCGGCGTGTGGGCGTTGGTGGTCCGTACCATCACGCCTCAAGGAGGCCCCCGTGACGCAGATGATGACCGACTTCGTGCCCGCCGAGTTCGACGCCTATTCGTGGGAGATCGTCGAGCCGCTCTACACCGAGCTTCAGAACCGCCCGGTCGAGTCGGTCGCGGATTTTGAGCGTTGGCTGCTCGATCGCTCCGAGCTGGACGCCGCCGTGAGCGAGTCGGCCGCGAAGCGATACGTCAACATGACCTGCGACACGGCGGACGAGGCGAAGGAGAAGGCGTACCTCGACTTTGTCGAGAACGTCATGCCCAAGCTCAAGCCCGCGAGCTTCGAGCTCGACAAGCGGCAGGCGGCGCTCGCCGAGGTGCACGCGATGCCGGCCGAGCGGTACTCCGTGATGGAGCGCGACGTCAAGGCGGGTGTTGAGTTGTACCGCGACGAGAACGTGCCGATCCAGACCGAGCTTGCCAAGATGGGCCAGCAGTACGACGCGACGATCGGCGCGATGACCGTCGAGTTCGACGGCGAGGAGAAGACGCTGCCGCAGATGGGCACGTACCAGGAATCGCAGGACCGGTCCGTCCGCGAGCAGGCCTGGCGCGTGACCTCCGATCGGCGCCTCGCCGACGAGGAGAAACTCAGCCAGCTCTACGACGACATGATCGAGAAGCGCCACCAAATGGCGCTTAATGCTGGCTTCGACAACTTCGTCGGGTACGCCTTCAAGGCCAAGGGGCGGTTTGATTACACCCCCGAGATGTGCTTCGCCTTCCACGACGCGATCGAGAAGCACGTCATGCCCTTCGTGAAGCGGCTGGACGCGAAGCGCACCGCCGAGCTCGGCGTCGACTCGCTGCGCCCGTGGGATTTGTCCGTGGACCCCAAGGGCCGGGCACCCTTGAAGCCCTTCACGAACGGGGCGGATCTGGTCGCCAAGACGCGGACCGTGTTCGACCGGCTCGACCCGAAGCTCGGCGCCATGTTCCGCTCGCTCGGCGACGGCACGAACGATCAGGGCCTGTCCAACGGCGACCTGCTCGACCTCGACAGCCGCAAGGGCAAGGCCCCGGGCGGGTACCAGTACATGCAGGACCGGTCCCGCGTGCCGTTCATCTTCATGAACGCCGCGGGCCTGCACCGCGACGTCGAGACGATGGTCCACGAAGCCGGGCACGCGTTCCACTCGATGCTGTGCGTCGATGAGCCGCTGGTGCACTACCGCGAGAGCCCGATCGAGTTCGCCGAGGTCGCGTCCATGACGATGGAGCTGCTCACCATGCCCTACTGGGACGCGTACTACCCGGATCCGTCCGACGCGGACCGCGCCCGACGCAAGCAGATGGAGGGCTCCATCGGGCTGCTCCCCTGGATCGCGACGATCGACGCCTTCCAGCACTGGGTCTACACGAACCCCGAGCACACGCGCGACGAGCGGGCCGCGGCGTGGCTCGGGCTGGACGACCGCTTCGGGCACGCCGTCGATTGGGCTGGGCTCGAGGCCTACCGCCCCTTCATCTGGCAACGCCAGAGCCATCTGTATGGCGTGCCGTTCTACTACGTCGAGTACGGCATCGCCCAGCTCGGCGCGCTGGGCATCTGGCTCAAGTCCCTCGAAGAGGGCGAGGGCCCGGCACTCGCGGCGTACACCAAGGCCCTCTCGTTGGGCGGCTCACGCCCGCTGCCCGAGCTGTTCGAAGCGGCCGACCTGCCGTTCGACTTTGGGGATGCGACGGTGGCGCGGCTGGTCGAGCGGGTGGAGAAGGAGTTGGAGAAGCTGCCGGAGTGAGTGTGGTGCGGGCGCCTCACAAGTCCGTTCTGAACGATGACAGGAGCAAGCCATGAGAATCCGCGAGATGCTGATTTGTTCCCTCGTTTCAAGTGCGATCACGATCGGAGCAATCTCGATGTTGGGTGCAGCACCTCCAACGACCCTTGAGCAACTGCGGGCGACGCTCAATCCCACCGAAGAACTGAACGTGCGCCGAATTCATATCCGCGGAGAGAATGGCACAGCCATGATCGGCGATAAAGGCGGGCAATTCGGCGTGTTCATAAACGGTGGCGCTCTCATGACAGGAGAGCATGCAGCCATCGATATTTATGTAGAGGAGGACGGCGAGAATCGTGCCATCGGTAGTGGAATGCTCATGATGCGACACTCGCAAGGCGAGTTTGCGAGCGCGGTTATCGTTGGTGCTACTGCAGACAGCGCTTCTGTGCTAGCGGTGCCTAGGCGAGATGGGTCTCAGCCGAGCGAGTGGTATTCAGTCAAGCAAGGCGTCTATCACACTCGTGGTGAATGTCCAGACGGTAACAACATTGAAGCAGAGAACTTGCGGTTCGGAACAGGTGGGCATCCGTCATGCAAGCGATGTCTGTCGATTTCGACCGGAAGCCCGTAGTCTCTGAGTGCAGTGGATGTGACAATGTCGCCGGGTGCCATGGGCAAACTTGTTTGCCCGTGTCTTGGAATTCTTGGCTCGGTCCACGGGCAAGCGGTGCTTGCCCATGGCACCCGCACGCCGCGGATGAGCGGAGCGAATCCAGCGGATCCTCCGCGCGTCCGAATCCGCTGGATTCGCCCTCCGGGCTCATCCGCGGCGTGCGCCCAACAATCACCCGTTGAACCCCCATCAGCGCCAACAGCTCGAGGAACGCCTGAAGTCGCTGCCCAAGGCGGAGCAGGACCGCATCTTCGCGGCCGCCCGGGCCAAGCGGGCGGACGACCAGAAACGCCGAAAGGCCGAGCGGCGCCGGTTCGAGGACCTCGACGACCCGCGACCCGGGTCGTCCAAGCGGTCTTCGGGCGATCCGGTCCGGCTCGTCGCCCTCAAGATCCTCGCCCGCGAGATTGCGGAGGGGATGCACGCGGGCGATCCGACGAGCCGCGACCGGGAGGGAGCGGAGCAAGCGCCAGGGGGGGCGTCGGAAACCCCTCCCTCCCGGTCGGGGCTCGTCGATGGCGCGTTGATCGGTATCGCCGTCGAAGTGGGGAAGCGCCGGTGCGTCGTGCGCCCCGTCACGGATGGCGTCCTCGCGCACGACGAAACCACGGACGTGAGTTGTCGGTTGCCCGCGGACCTCGCCGGGCGTCAGCAGACCGAGCTGTGCGTTGGAGACCGGGTCGCGTACGAGATCCCCGAGGACGATCGGCGGCACCAGCCGAGTGTCATGCACGTGCTGCAACGCAAGACCGTGCTGGCGCGCCGGGATCCCGCGACGCGCCAGCGACAAGCGATCGCCGCGAACGTGGACGCGGTGGTCGTGGTGGTGTCCGTCGTGTCGCCACCGTTGCACCCGAGGCTGATCGACCGGTACCTGCTGGCGATCGAGGACTCGTGGGTCGAGCGGGCCGGGCGGCACGCGGACGACCCGGATCCTGCTCAGTCGATCATCGCGGTGAACAAGCTGGACCTCCTCGAACGCGCGCCTGAATCGGAGCGCGCCGAGGAGCTGGCGAAGCTCGAGCCCTACAAGCACCTGGGCGTGCCGATCGTGATGTGCTGCGCCGCCGACGGGCGGGGCATGGACGAGCTGCGCGGGTTGCTCGCGGGCAAGACCGTCGCGTTCGTCGGGCACTCGGGCGTCGGCAAGAGCTCGCTGACGAACGCGCTGGACGAGCGGCTGGGCATCAAGGTGGGCTCGGTCGGGACGGCCGCCAACCGCGGGCGGCACACCACGACGAGCGCTCAGCTGCACGAGATCACGCCGCGGATGAGCCCGGAGGGCGAATCCAGCGGATCTGGCACCTTCTGGGTCATCGACACCCCCGGCATCCGGTTCTTCGGGCTCGACGAGCTTTCGCCCGCGGAGCTTCGCGACTCGATGCCCGAGTTCCGGCGCCTGCGTCAGGCGTGCAAGTTCAACGACTGCACCCACACCCACGAGCCGGGGTGCGCGGTCAAGGACACGCTCGGGAAGCCCGGCGGCGTCCACCCGGAGCGGTACGAGACCTACCTGCGCCTGCTTGAGGAGATCGAGCGCGAGGGGAACCCGTCGCAGGCTGGGCGGATCAGGCCGCTCGCGGAGGACCCGAGCCCGGGGGACGAACGCTGAGCGATTCACCGCCCTCGCACGAGCGCCCAGTCGGGGACGGTCCCGGGTTCTGGTGTGAGGCTCAGCGAATTGCGGCACGCCACGATCATGTCGCGCTCGTGGATCGGGTCGTCGTACCGAGGCATGTGTGGCCCTGGTCGAACGCGCACTTCGTAGTGCACAGTCACAGACGCACCCGTGCGTAGCCCGATCACGGTGTACCCGCCGTCTGTATTCTGTGGCCACAGACCGGTGCGAAACCGTAGCCGAACCCAAGGGCCGCACGAGGCGATGCGGTTCGCATCGACGATTCCATCCTTCGTGTAATACGGCACCCATTCATCGTCTGGACCAAGCGACGCGAGCGGGTGATCCAGCCCTTCGATTCGAGTGACGCGGAGCAGAGCCTGGTCGAGTTCGCGCGGCAGATCAAGGTAGAGATAGCAAAGCCCATCAGCGCGTGGATCATCGTACAGGCGGATGCAGCGGGCACGCTCGATGACCGCTGACCATCGGTGCGAATCCCAGTTGCGGCCCCGAGAGAGCAGCTCATCGACCGGTGCGCCCTTCCACGACGTCTTCCACCCGAGCCAGTCACTCCGGTCCTCGGTCAACTCCGGTAGGTGTGCAATCAGCATCGACGTCGGCACGAGCGATACAAGCCCACGCGACTGAACACGTGGCACAACGCAGATCGCGGCGCCCAGCAACATCAGCGGCACCGCGGCCCACGACGCCCGGGCAACCCGGAGGAGCACGGGGACTGCCGGGTTCGCGCGCGGCCGGCACCCGCACTCGGCGCAGACATCACTCTCCTGGTCGCCCGACACGTCGTACCCGCACCACCGGCATCGCTCGCGCCGTGAAGCGAGAAGCACTCGCAGGGCCGCACGGATCCAAATCCCCAGCCCGACGGCCGCCGCGAGCCCGGCGCCCGTCCACCACACCCACGCGGGCCCGCCGGGCAGCCACGCCGCGTCCGGGCCCCACGAGGGGTTGTTCAGATCGAGCAGCGTCCCCATGCCGGTTGGTATACCCGATGCCCTCCCGCACCCATACCCTCGTCCCATGAGTTCCACGACTTCCCGATCCCTCGACACGCGCGACCGGACGATCTACGAGGTCAACGTCCGCCAGTACACGCCCGAGGGCACGTTCGACGCGTTCCTGCCCCACCTCGACCGGTTGGCCGATCTGGGCGTGGGCATGCTCTGGTTCATGCCCATCCACCCGATCTCGAAGAAGAACCGCAAGGGCTCGCTGGGGAGTTACTACGCGATCGCGGACTACGACGCGATCAACCCGGAGTTCGGCGACGCGGCATCGTTCAGGCGTGTGGTGGACGCCGCTCATGCGCGCGGCATGCACGTCATCATCGACTGGGTGCCCAACCACACCGGGTGCGATCACCCGTGGACGGAGTCGCACCCCGAGCGCTACCAGAGGCCGCCGAAGGAACAGAAGGAAGGCCCGTTCGCGTACGGAGCGGACGACTGGACGGACACCTACCGGCTGGACTACACGAACCCGGATACGTGCGCGGCGATGCGCGAGACGATGCTGCGCTGGATCCGAGACTTCGATCTTGACGGGTTCCGCGTCGATGTCGCGGCGATGGTGCGGCGTGAGTTCTGGGAGGAGACGATCCCCGCGCTGCGCGCCGAGAAGGAGATTTTCCTGCTCGCCGAGGCGGAAGAGAAGTGGATCCACGATGTCGGGTTCGACGCGACCTACGCCTGGCCCCTCGGGCACACGGTGCTCGCGGTGGTCGAGGGCAAGAAGAAGCCCGAGGCGATCCGCACGCAGGTGCTCGACGACGAGATCCTCGTGGGCGACGGCTTCCGGATGCACTTCACGACGAACCACGACTGGAACTCGTGGGAGGGCGTCGCGGTGGACCGGCTCGGGCCCGCGCACGACGCGGCGGTGGTGCTGAGCTTCACCCTGCCCGGCAAGCCCCTGATCTACTCGGGGCAGGAGTCCGGGCTCGACCGGGCGATCGAGTTCTTCGAGAAGGACCCGATCGCGTGGCGCGAGCACGACCACGGCGATCTCTTCCGCACGCTGGCGCGCCTCAAGCGCGCCGAGCCGGCGCTGCACCACGGGCCTGAGGGCGGGTCCCTCGAGATGCTCGACGCGTGCGACGAGCACGTCGTCGCGTTCCGGCGTGTCAAGGGGGACAGCCGCGTCACGGTGCTCGCGAACATGTCGGCGAACCCGGTGTCCGTCCGCGTCGCGTTCGGCGACGGCGCGCACATCGACGAGCACGGCGACCGCGTGAACCCGCCGCACAGCCTGGGCCCGTGGCAATGGGCGATCGTGCGCGATGTCGTCTGACACGCCGCACATGACGCCCGACGAGTTCCGGCGCGAGGGGCACCGGCTCGTCGATTGGATCGCGGACTACTGGGGATCGCTCGAAACGCGCCCGGTGACGGGCGGCACCCGGCCCGGCGACGTGCTGGCGGCGCTGCCCGAGTCTCCGCCAGAGTCGCCCGGGGGCGCGGACGAATGGGACGCGATCGTGCGCGACCTGGACGCGATCGTCGCACCGAACCTGACGCACTGGCAGTCACCCGGGTTCTTCGCGTACTTCCCGTGCAACGGGTCGGGCCCGGGGGTGCTGGGTGAATTGGTCTCCGCGGGTCTGGGCGTCAACGGCATGCTCTGGTCCACGAGCCCCGCCGCGACGGAGCTCGAGACCCGCATGCTCGACTGGGCGGCGGACCTGCACGGGCTGCCCGCGTGCTTCAAGAGCGCTGGCGAGGGCGGCGGCGTGATCCAGGGCACCGCGAGCGAGGCGGCGGTGTGCGCGCTCGTCGCGGCGATCAAGCGGTCCGGGCGCGACCCGCGGGCGTGTGCGGTCGTCTGTTCGGATCAGGCGCACTCCTCGATCGCGAAGGCGGCGATGATCGCGGGCGTTGCCGAGGGGCCCGAGGACGGCGTGCACGTCCGGCTCGTGCGGACCGACGCGGCCGGCTCGATGGACGCCGGGCACCTCCGCGAGCAGATGGGCGATCGCGGCGGCGTGCGCCCCGTGATGGTCGTCGCGACGCTGGGCACGACGGGCACGGGCGCGTTCGACGATCTCGATGCTGTTGCGGCCGCATCGGGCGACGCGTGGCTGCACGTGGACGCCGCGTGGGCGGGCAGCGCGTTCGTCTGCCCGGAGTTCCGTGGGCCCATGGCGGGCATCGAGCGCGCGGACTCGGTCTGTCTGAACCCGCACAAGTGGGGGCTGGTCACGTTCGACTGCGACCTGTTCTGGGTCCGCGATCGGCGGGCGTTGATCGACGCGCTCTCGATCACGCCCGAGTACCTCAGGAATGACGCGACGGACGCCGGGGCGGTGATCGATTACCGCGACTGGCAGATCCCGCTGGGCCGACGCCTGCGGGCGCTGAAGCTTTGGTTTGTGTACCGCCACTACGGCGCCGAGGGTCTGCGGTCGCACATCCGGGCCGGGGTCGAGCTGGCCTCGGCGTTCGAGTCGTGGGTGCGGGCGGACGATCGGTTCGAGATTGTCACGCCGCGGTCGCTGTCGCTGGTCTGCTTCGCGCTGCGGGCGGGGGACGACGCGACGGAGCGGCTCGTGGGAGAGCTGAACCGGCGGGGATCAATCATGGTGAGTCACACCCGGGTCGGCGGTCGGTACGTCGTCCGGTTCGCGGTCGGCGCGACGCTCACGCGTCGTCGTCACGTGGAGCGGGCGTGGGGCGAGATCCGCGCCGCCGCGGACGCCGTGCTAGGCTGAGCGCCATGACGACACGGACCGCACGGATCGCGCTGTTGGGGATGTTGGCGGCTTGCCTGGGGGCGTGCACGCCCGCGCCCAAGCCGGCGGTGATCGTGGTGCTGCCCGGGGAGTACGAGCGCGCATTCAACGCGACGCGCGAGGTGCTGCTCGAGCACAAGTTCGCGCTCGAGCGTGTGGACGCCGCCGCCGGGGTGATCACGACGCAGAACCGCGAGACCGCCGGGCTCGCGACGCCGTGGGACCGGGACCAGACGACCCTCTACCAGGAGTGGGAGGACACCGCGAACCAGCAGGAGCGTGCGGTCCGGGTGACGTTCGCGCCCGAGGGCGAGGACGAGTCCGCCGCGCCCGACGAGGCGTTCGTCGATCGGCGTGCGGACGACCGGACGCTGGTCGCGCGGATCGAGGTGGACGTCCTCCGTGCCCGTCGGCAGGGGTGGCGCGTCGAGACCGAGGCGATCACGCGGTCCAGCCGGTACCGCGACCCGGTGACGGCGCGTCGCATCGGGGGCGAGACGTTCCTCGAGCCCGTGGGGCAGGACGAGCATCTCGCGGGGCGGATCGCCGCGGGTGTGCGCGCGCGGCTCGGCACCGCGGTGGTCGAAGAATTGACGGCGGACTGAGGGCCCGGGCTCCCGCGCGGAGGTCTTCAGCGTTCCAGCCGCGTCGCGGCTTGGGGCTTGGGCTCGACCATGGATGACTGCGACCCGATGGGCGTCGCGCGGTTGGTGTCGATCGGCTTGGGCTCGACCATCGACCCGGCGAGCGTGCCGAGCACACGGTTGGCGTCGTCGATGTACCCGAGGGCCCGTGCGACGAGCTCGCCCCGGCTGGACGCGCCGAGCTTGCGGTGCAGGCTCTTGACGTGGTCGTGCACGGTGTGGGGGCTGCGCCCGATGTCCTCGGCGATCTCGCGCACGCTGAGCCCGAGGGCGAGGCGTTCCAGGACCGCCTGCTCGCGGTCGGTGAGCCAGCGCGACGGGCCCGAGACCTTGGCGCCGATCGCGAGCAGCACGCGCCTGGCGAGCAGCGGGATCACGGCGCCGATCATGCCGCGGCAACGGTCGGCGTCGCCGGCGTCGGTCGGGCCCATGAGCCCGATGCCGACGACGAGGTGGCGTCCCAGCTCGCGCGGTCCGACGGGGTGGGATCCGATGATGAGCGACGAGCACGACCCGGCGGGCCAGACGGTGCCCAGGCCACGGCGTGCCCATCCCGGGCCCAGCGCGTCATCCGCGGCGAGCGCCCGGCCGGTGATGGATGCGAGGTCGATGCCGAGTTCACCCAGGCGTTCGATGGCGCTGCGGACGGAGAGCGCCGAGGCGGTGCCGTCGGCGACGCCCGGCGCGGCGGCGGCGCCGGCGGTCTCGAGGTGCTCGATGCCGCCTTGAGGAGAGATCTGCCCGACCAGCACACTCGTGAGCGACGCGGGGTGGGCGCGCGTCAGCGTCTGCGCCGCCTGGTCCGCCCATGTGGGGGTGGCGACTGCGGGCAGCGCGCACACCCCCTCCACCAACGAGACGATCTGCTCGTACGCGAGTGCCCGGCTTTGCTGTGTGGTCATGGCGAGTCCTTACCAGAGCGATCGAACATGCTGCGTCCACCCGGTCAGGGCCCAGCGGCCCGCGACGGGTGACGGCTCCGCGGACTTCTCTCCACAGACGCCGAACCACGCCCCCCCTGGAACGTGGCTCGGTTTGAATCACACCCGGTTCATCGGGTCCCAGAATACCGGCTCTATAGCTCTCGAGGGACGAAATCCCACATAATTCGGGTGGCCACGAATGTGGGTCGTATTTTGTTCGATCCACACAAAACGCACGCCTGATATGGGTGGTGTGACTCGGAAATCCGGCACAAATTGCCTGAACAACTGGTTTGGCGGGGTTTGTGATGCACATTGGGGTGCCGGCGTGGATGGGCGTTGGCCGCGATCTGTCGTCTCCCCCTGTTGTTCGGGGTGGCGTGGTCGTGACGTGGGGCCAATCTACGCAGGGCTGGGACGCGATGCGTGTAGTTGCTCGTCAGGCCGACGCAATCTTCGAGGGCCAAGGATGGCTGCCCGAAGCGATCCGCGCGCTCGACACCCACCATTTGGTGGCGTGGTCCGAGCTCGCCCGGCGGCGCATCGCCTTCGCGGCGGGTGTGCGGTCATTCCTTCAGGCGCAGCAGGACACCGACGCGTGCGTCATCCATGGGCGGTCCGTCCGCAATCTGGATGAGCTCTGTCACCAGCTCGAGCGGCAGGTGCCGGTCGAGCAGCTGATCCGACGGCTCGACGGCCCGGGCAGCGTGACCGAGCTGCTCCGCGGGCGCGACCACGTCCCTGGGCGGCGCTCGGTGCGGACGCGCGTGTGGGTCTGGTCCGACGCGGACGTGCTCCTCCGGTCTGACCCCGAGCTCTTCAGTTCCGTCGTGGACTGCATGCTGGGCGTCGCGGCGGAGGGCGAGTTCGGGACCGATGAGGGCGGGCCGTTGCAGCGGGTCGTGTTCGTCGGCGGGACGATGCTCGAGGCGTACGCCCGCGATCGATCGGGCCAGTTCCGCAGCTGGGCGACCGAGGGGGACGCCGAGCCGTTCTGGCAGCTGGTGTCCGGGTTGGCGCGCCCGCCGGTGGTCGCCCGCCCGGTGGACCTTTTGATGAGACCGCCACGCCGAAAGGGCGCGTGAGCGGATACCCCTCGCCCGAGGGCTCAAGGCTTCGGCGAGAGAGCGGCTGCCCTGCCTGAACAAGGCGGGGCGGCTGTCTTTTTGGGTCCGCCCGGGCCGCGCTCGGGCCCGCCTGATCGGCTACAGATCACCATGCGGATCATCGGCGGGCGACTGAAGCGACAGAGACTCGAGAGCCCGCCCGAGGGCTCGACCACGCGCCCGATGCCGGACATGGTCCGCGAGGCGATCTTCAACCTGCTCCGAGGGCACGTTGAGGGGCAGGCGGTGATCGACTGCTTCTGCGGCACGGGCACGATGGGGCTCGAGGCGGTGAGCCGGGGGGCGGACCGCGTGGTGCTCGTCGAGCGCGACCGGCGCGTCGTCCGCCTCCTCGAGCAGAACATCGATCGGCTGGGCGTGGGTGATCAGTGCGACGTCGTCGCGGGCGACGCGTTGGGGCCCGCGGCGTGGTCGGCGTGCCCCAAGCCGGTGCACCTGGTTTTCTTTGATCCGCCCTACGCGATGGTGCGTGACGAGAAGGACTGGCCGCGGGCGCGCGACGCGTTCGCGCGGCTCGTCGGGCTGCTCGACCGGGAGGGGTACGGCGTCCTGCGCACGCCCTGGCCCTTCACCCACGAGCCGAAGCGTGAGGGCGACCCGCCGATCGACATCCCCCTCGAGATCGAGGGCGCGGTCGGGCCCGAGACGCACGTCTACCGGAACACGGCGGTGCACCTGTACATGAAGGACCCGGCGTTGTTCGAGGGCGAGGCGTGAGTCTCAACGAAGCGCAGCGGGCGGCGGTGGAGCATTCGGGGACGCCGCTGATCGTGCTCGCGGGCCCGGGCACGGGCAAGACGCGGGTGATCACCGAGCGCGTGCGTCACCTCATCGAGCAGGGCGCCGAGCCGGAGAGCGTGCTCGCGCTGACGTTCACGAACAAGGCGGCGGGCGAGCTGCGCGAGCGTCTGGGCGTGTCTGTCGGGATGGGCGTCGCCGAGCGCGTGCAGGCGAGCACGTTCCACGCGCTGGGGCTCAGGTTGCTGCAGCGGTTCGGCGACCGGGCGGGGCTGGGCCCGCGGGTGCAGATCATGGACTCGTCGCAACGCCGAAGGCTGATGCGCGAGCTGGCGCTGGCGCACAACGTCTACGGCGACACGCCGGCGGGCATCGAGGGCGAGCTCGAGCGCGCGAAGAAGGTCATCGAGTCTCTCCGGCACGCGGGCATCGGGCACGCGCAGGCCGGCGCGTGGGCAGCCGGGCGGCTCGCGGGTGATTTGGAGGACTCGGACCGGGTGCGGCTCGGTGTATTTGCGCGCGACGTGCGGCTGTACGGGCTGTTCGACGACGCGGCGCGCGAGCGCGGGCTGCTGACGTTCGACGATCTGTTGGCGCGTCCGGCGGGGCTGATCGCGGCGGACGCGCTCGCGGCGGCGATGATCCGGTCGGACATCCGGCACGTGGTGGTGGACGAGTTCCAGGACGTGAACACGGCGCAGATCGACATGCTCCGCGCGCTCGCGCCGCCGGAGTCGAACCCGGACCTCGTGGTCGTCGGCGACGACGACCAGACGATCTACGCCTTTCGTGGCGCGGACGACCGGGCGTTCGCGCGGTTCGAGCAGCGTTGGGACAACGCGCAGACGGTCGCGCTGAGCGAGACGTACCGGTCGCCCGAGGAGATTGTGCGTGTCGCGACGGGCGTGATCGGGCGCGCGGGGCTGCGGTTTGCTCCGGGCAAGAGGCTCGACGTCGCGGCGGACCGCGAGGGGCCGGCGGGGTCCGTCGAGGTGGTGCATCTCGCGCGGTATGACGAGGCGGGCGAGGTGATCGCCGGGATGCTGCGCCAGGAGGTGGGCGGCGCGGAGACGCCCGACTGGCGCCGGTTCGCGGTGATCGCTCGGAAGCGCAAGGAGCTTGGGCGCGTCCGGCTCGCGCTCGAGCTCAGCGGGATCCCGTTCGATGCGGACGACGACGCCGGTGGCGCGGATGACGAGGGCGTGCTCGATCTGCTCGCGTGGGTGGAGCTGATTCTGGACCCGCACGCCGCGTGGGCGGCGCAGCGGGTGCTGGTGCGGCCGCCGATCTCGGCGGACCCGAAGCTCGTGCTGGGGTGGCTGGGCGCGTACCGGGCGGCGGGCTCGCGGTCGCCGGACGGCGGGGTGGGGGCGTTCGCGCCGTGGCTCGTGGCGCACGCGGCGGGCGGGGAGGGGGCGGACGAGGCGGCGCGGTTCGCCGAGCTGCTCGACGCGCTGGCGGGCGTGGCGTCGCGTGCGAACGCCGCGGAGGCGATGGGTGAGATCGTCCGGCGGACCGGGCTCGTGCACGCGGATCTGCTGAGCGGGCGCGAGCGGGCGTTGCGCGTGCGCGCGGTTGCGGGGGTGCTGCGGTTCGTGAGCGACCGTGTGGACCGGCTGGACCAGCCGCGTGATCTGTCGGCGTGGCAACGGTACTACGACGACCTGGACGAGCGTGACCAGGCGTTCACGGCCCGCGTGGGGGAGGACGCGTTGGGCGGGTCGGACGCCGAGGGCGAGCGCCCGAACGCGGTGATGCTGCTGACGGCGCACGGCGCGAAGGGGCTGGAGTTCGACACGGTGTTCGTGTCGGGCGTGTCGCCGCGGTACACGAAGTTCCCGGATCTGACGACGCCTGACTTCGAGCTGCCCGAGGGTCTGATCGACCGAGTGGGCGACGAGCGGAGCGTGAAGGAGCGCCTCGCGGATGAAGAGCGGCGGATGTTCTATGTCGCGTGCACGCGCGCGCAGCGCCGGCTGGTGCTGCTGGGCGAGGTGCCCAAGAAGGCGACGAACGTGCACTTCCTCAGCGAGCTCCGTGGCGAGGCGGGCGTGGCGTGGTCCACGTCGGCGCAGGTGCTCGAGGAGGTCGCGGGGGACGCCGCGCCGAGCGACGAGGCGCAGCGCGCGATCGACGCGGTCGCCGGTCGCGAGCGGGCGCGGGCGGAGCTGGACCGGGCGCGTCGGTCGGCGCGGCTGGACGCGGCGGCGGCGCTGGCGCGGGCCGGGGCGTCGGGCGAGGACCCGGAGGAGGCGGCGCGGGCGCTCGTGGACGCGGCGCGCCGGATGGCGCTCGCGCACGCGGCCGAGCAGGGCGGTGTGGCGCCCGCGTGGGCGTCGGACGCGGGGCTTGGGGAGCTGGCGGCGTCGCTCGCGGCGGTTGTGCGCGAGGGGCTGCCCACGGGGGAGGGCGGGTCCGGGCTCGAGCCGCTCGAGGCGCCACTGCGGATGAGCTACACGGGGATCGACGCGTACGAGCGGTGCCCGCGGTGTTTTTACGTGGAGCACGCGCTGCGGCTGCCCCGCGCGCCGGCGGCGGCGCAGCGGTTCGGGCGCGGGATGCACGAGGGGCTCCGGGCGTTCTACGAGCGCTGGCGGACGGCGGACAGCGCGGGCGAGCCGCTGCCCGGCGAGGCTGAGATGGTGGCGGTGGTGCGCGCGGCGGTCGTCGCGGCGTTCCCGGCGCGCGAGGAGATCGAGCCGGGGACCGCCGAGCGGGCCGAGGCGCAGGCGCGGCTCGTCTGGAACCAGCTGCACGACCCCGACGCGAACATCAACGAGCTCGAGATCGCCGTCCGCCTCCCCTGCGCGATCGACGGTGTGACGCACCGGATCGACGCGACGATCGACCGGGTCGATCAGGTCGAGGGCGGCGCGTGGCGGATCATTGATTACAAGTCGGGCGGGGCGCGGGCCAGGCTGACCGACCCGAAGAATCTCAGGGGCGATCTGCAGATGGGCATCTACACGCTCGCGCTGCGGCATCTGTTCGATGACGAGGCGCTGGCGGGGCGGTGCGAGTACTGGTTCCTGGGCGAGGGGACGTCGTCGTCGGTCGGGTTCGACGAGATCGACCTCGGCGCGGTTCGGGGTCGGATCGAGGCGGCGGCGCGGGGCATGCTCGCCGGGGCGTTCGACCGGTCTCCCGAGTGTCTGAAGCGTGGCGATGCGGCGCCGTGCGCGATTCTCGATCGGCGTTGAGGGCCGGATGATCGGACCCGCTGGGGGTGCAGCGTTCGCGCGAGCGGCGGGTACCATCGGCGTGGATGTGGCGCGGCGGAATCTCGTGCGGGGCTTGGGCGTCTGGTGCGCGCTGGTGGTGGTGTGGGCGCTGCCCGCGCTGGCCCGGGGTGGGCCCGCGCTGGAGCCGGCGCCGGGGGTCGAGTCTGGCGAGTTGGCGAACGGCGTGCGGTACGTGGTCGTCGAGCGCGACGTGACGCGCGGGGCGGTCTGGCTCGAGATCCAGGCCGGGAGCATGGACGAGCCGGCGGGGCAGAACGGCGTGGCGGAGCTGGCCCGGCGGGTGTCGCTGCGGGCGCCCGCGCACTTCGAGGTGGGGGAGGCCGAGCGGCTGTTCCGCCCGACGGAGGTCCAGTCCGGGCGTTCGGCGCACGGGGCGACGTCGTACGACCGGACGTGGTTCATGCTCGGGCTGGCGGGGCGTGGGGCGGGTCTCGATGAGGCGTTGCTGTTCTGCGCGGACGTGCTGGGCGAGCCGGCGTGGGACGACGAGCTTGTGGAGCGTGAGCGTGCGGGGCTCGCCGAGCGGTCGCGGCTGACGGACCGGACGCTGGTGCGTGTGCAGGACGAGGTGCTGTCGCGGGTCGCGCCCGGGTGCGCGGCGATCGGGCACTGGCCCGGCGGGACGCCCGACCAGATCGGCGCGTTGGGGGCGGAGGACGTGCGGGCGTTCCGGCGGGCGTGGTACACGCCGGGCAACGCGACGGTGATCGTGGTGACGGCCGAGCCGGCGGGGGCGGTGGCGCAGCGCGTCGCGGAGGCGTTGGGTGGCATCCCGGCGCGGGCGTCGGCGGACCGGGCCCGGTCCCAGGCCGAGCTGGACGGGGCACCCGGGGTGTCGGTCGTGCTCGAGGATCGCCTCGCGCGGGCGTCGGTTGGCGTGGTGCGTCTGGGCGAGGCGGGGGCGCCGGTGCGCGACGCGGAGGGTCTGCGCCGGGTGCTGCTCGACAAGGCGATCGCCGAGTCGATGGCGCGGCGGCTGGAGCAGAGCCGGCGCGAGCGGCGGTTGCCGGGCGCGGCGGTGAACGCCGAGGTCCAGACGATTTTCAGCGATCTGCGCGTGGTGCAGGCCGGGGCGGACGGGTCGGGCGAGGACACGCTCGGGATGGTGCGGGGCGTGCACCGCGAGGTGGCGCGTGCCGTGGAGTCGGGGACCGACCCGGTGGTCCAGCAGGCGTCGTGGCGCCGCATCCGCGACACGTACGACGAGCGGGCGCGCACGCGAGACGCGTCGGAGATTGCCTGGTGGTTCGCGGCCCGAGCCGGTGCGGGCGACGCGCTGGTCGGGCCGGAGACCTTCGCGCGTGAGGCTGGCCGGCTGGCGCTGGAGACGAGCGCGGCGGCGTTCGACCGGCGCGTGGGCGAGCTCTTCTCGGGCGACGGGGTGATGACGATCGTCCAGACGCCGATCGCGGTGGGGGAGGATGCCGTCCGGCGTGCGATCGAGCAGGGGCGGGCGGATCTGGACGCCGACCGGGCCGTCGCGGTGGACGCGTCGGGTCTCTTCGAGCACGCCGGTGCGGGCGGGTCTGTCGAGGAGCTCTCGCGGCACGCGGCGACGGGCGTGACGAGCGCGTGGCTCTCTGGGGGGATCCGCGTGGTGCACATGCCGACGGACGCGGTGCCTGGGCGGGTCACGGTGCGGCTCGTGATGGCGGGTGGGGCGCTGGATGAACGCGACGCGACGCGCGGGCTCAGCGCCGCCGGTGTCGGGGCGCTGCGGGCGCTGGCGGTCCGTGGGGTGCCCGCGGCGGCGGTGTCCCGGGCGCTGGATGAGCGCGGGCTCACGCTCGACGCGGGCGGCGAGGTGGACTCGATGCACGTCACCATCGAGGGGCCCGGGGGGGCCCTGGGCGACATGCTCGGGGTCGTTCGTGCGGTGCTGTCGGGTCCGGCGGTCGAGCCGGGGGCGGTCGAGGCGTGGCGGGACCAGTTCGAGATTGTGCGGTCGCGGGCGGAGCGTGAGGCGTACCACGCGCTGCGGGACGAGGTCCGGCGGGCGTGGCTGCCGAACGAGCCGAGGCTGATGCCGCTGACGCGTGAGCAGGCGGACGCGGTCGATGCGGCGGGCGTGCAGGCGTGGCTGGACCGGCACGCGAGTGCGCCGGCGGCGGTGGTGATCGTGGGCGATGTGTCGTGGCACGGGGCGCTCGACGCCGCGGCGCGTGCGCTGGGTGCGCTCGAGCAACGCCCGCGCATCGGGCGCCCGGCGCCGGGCGGGCTCGAGTCTGCGCCGCGGCCGCGCGCGGACGTGCGGCGTGAGGTCACGCTCGGGCAGGCCGAGGGTGCCGCGGCGATCGCGTGGGGGTTCGGCGCTCCCTCGCTCGATGAGATTGACCGGGCCCGGGCGCTCGTCGCGGGCGCGGAGATCCTGTCTGAGCGGTTGAAGGGAGAGCTTGAGGGCGTCGCGGACGGCGCCGTGGCGGTCTGGGCGTCGTACACGAGCGACGACGCGTTCGACCGGTTCGCGAGCGTGCAGGCGGTGATCGTCGCGGACGCCGAGCACGCGGACGATCTCATCGCGCGGGCCGAGTCGATCGCGATCGAGCTGAGCGTGGACGGCCCGACGCCGGAAGAGATGGACGCGTTCCGCGCGGGGGCGGACGAGATCGTGTCGCGGTCGATGCGCGACCCGGCGTACCTCGCGGCGAAGCTCGGGGAGGTTGATCTCCGCGGTCGCTCGCTCGACGACCTGGCGTCGATGGGCGATGACTACGCGACGATCAGCGCGCGGGTCATCCGCGACGAGTTCCGCGAGGCGCTCACGGACCGCCCGCGGTTGACGGTGATCGTGCGTCCCGGGCGGGATTGACGGGTTATTCGAGGGCGGCGGCGCCCGAGATGATCTCGGTGAGCTCGGTCGTGATCTGGGCCTGGCGGGCGCGGTTGTACTGGCGCTTGAGGCGTTGGCCCATCTTGCCGGCGTTGTCCGTGGCTGACTTCATCGCGACCATGCGGGCGACGTGCTCGGAGACGATCGCGTCGTTGAAGCACTGGAACAGCAGCGAGCGGACCGCGGCGGGGATCAGCGCGTCGAGCAGCTCATCGGCGCTGGGCGAGAACTCGTACACCGCGTTGGTCGAGCGTTTCTCGTCGCCGTCGGCGGCCGGGGGCTCGAGCGGGAGGAGCTGCATGATGTTGGGCGACTGGCGGCCCGCGCTGATGTACTGCATGTAGATCACGCGGACACCCGCGATCTCGCCGGCGAGGAAGCGCTCGACGAACGAGTCGGCGAGGCGGCGGACCTCCTCGAACTCGGGCTTGTCGCCGAACTGGGTGTGGTGTTGGTCCACGCTGATGCCGGAGAACTTGAGGACGCCCACACCCTTCTTCCCGACGACCTCGACGGTGCCGCCCGGGCGGGCGCGGAGGTGCTTGATGGCGCTGCGGGTGAGCGAGCCGTTGTAGGGCCCGCACAGGCCGCGGTCAGAGGTGATGAGGAGGGTGAGCTCGGGGGCGTCCGGGTTGGGCGCGCCGGCGAGCAGCGGGTGGGCGGCCTCGCCCGAGGAGAGCTGGGCGACGAGGTCGAACAGCGCCTCGGTGTAGGGCTTGGGACCGAGGGCGGTCTGCTGCGCCTTGGCGAACTTGCTCGTGGCGATCATCTGCATCGTGCGCGTGATGCGCTTGATGTTTCCGACAGCCTTCATCCGGTTCTTGATTTCGCGGCCTTTACCCATGGGGCGGGAGTTTAGGCCCCCGCGGGCCGCGGGCGAGGGCACCCGATGCCCGGATTGGGGCCCCGGGCGGGCCGGGCACAGGCCCGCTTCCGGGGGGCGGCGGCTTGTCGATTCATGCCCCGGCGTGCGGATTGACTTGCATGGCGTCTGGTGTGGGAGAAACTGGGTAAAGAGCGCGGCGGGGGGCCGCGACGAGGAGGATCCCATGACCAACAAGACCGGGTTCGTGTGTGTGCTGTTGATCGCGGCGGGTTCGGCTCCGGCGGCGATCGTGAACTTCACCGCGGACCTCGACGGGCTGCAGGAGAACCCGTCGGTCGTGACGACCGGGTTCGGGTTCGCGACGATCACGCTCGACACGGACACGTTCGAGGTGAACGTCTCGGGCACGTTCAGCGGGCTGATCGGCACGACGACCGTGTCGCACGTCCACGGCCTCGCGCCGGTGGGCACGAACGCGGGCGTGATCTTCGGGCTCACGATCGACACCGGCGTGTCGAGCGGGTCGTTCACGGGCACGGGCACGCTCTCCGCGGCTCAGGCGCAGGGCATGCTCGACGGGCTGACGTACATCAATGTCCACACGACGCAGTTCGGCGGCGGCGAGATCCGGGGGCAGATCATCCAGGTGCCCGCGCCGGCGACGGCCGGGCTGCTCGGGCTGGGCGGGCTGGTCGCGGCACGCCGACGCCGGTGAGCGCGCGTCAAGCCGAGGGTTGAGCGACCGGTCGCGCGGCGCGACGTTTGTGTCGCGCCGCGATCGGATGTGTGGGCGGGCTCACGCCCGAGCGTGATCGGTTCAGGGGCAGCCGGCGAGGAAGCTGGCGACGAAGCAGTCGATGTCGTCCACATTGAGCGTGCCCGAGCCGTCGCAGTCCGCGGCGAGGTCGGACGCGAGGAACGCGCCGACGAAGAGGTCGATGTCGTCCACGTTGAGGGTGCCGTTGCCGTCCATGTCCGCGGGGCAGGCGCCGCCCACGGTGCCCGTGAGGGTGAGGACAAGCATGTCTCCGGCGAGCGCCCCGGCGAGCGCCGGATCGTCGTCGGCGCGGATCTCGAAGACCGTCGTGAACGTGCCCGCCGCGGACGTGTCGAGGGTCGCGGTGAACGACGCCGAAGTGCCCGCGGCGATCAGCGTGTCCGGCAGCGCGAGCGAGAACTGGGAGTCGCCCGACGAGGCGAATGGCGTGACGAACAGATCGCCCGTGAACCCCGGGGTGGATTCGAGGTTGTGGATCTCGACGCTGAACGTGCCAGGGGACCCGATGCCGACGGTGCCCATGTCGAAGGTCGTCGCGTTGAGGTCCGAGCCCGCGTCCAGCGAGCCGTTGGCGTGGTCCAGCACGTCGAGCATCACCGAGACGATGTCGTCGGCGTCCTGGTCGGCCATCCCTTGGCCCGCGCCCGAGGTGACGTCGAGGTTGTCGATGAAGAGCTCGCCCGAGCGAGCGCCCGCGGTCCCCGCCGCGTCGATGGTGACGGGGATCGTGGTGCTGGTGAGGGGGACGAGGGTGATCGGGAAGGCGTTGTGGCGTCCTTCGCGGTCGGACGCCGCGTCGCCCGTGGCGACGACCTCGAAGTACGTCCCGTCGAGCCCGGTGCGGGTGAGGGTGACGTCGGTCGGCGCGGGGGAGCCCCCGACGAAAACGGGGTCGAGGTCGATCGCGAGGAAGCTCAGCCCGTCGGCGTCGGGGAGCGCGACGCTCAGCTGCGTGTCGTTGGACTGGTCCTTGTAGATGGACCAGACGAACTCGGGGCGGTCCACGAAGGCGTTGCGGTTGTTCGTGTACCAGCTCGGGTTCTCGGCGGAGCTGTAGATCACGTGGTTGCGTCGGCGTTCGAACTCGTCGGGGACGTCGCGGAAGTGCCAGGTGACGAGGGACGAGAGGTCGCCCATCTGGTTGCCCGATGGGGTGCCGTCCGTGAAGGAGAGCCCGAGGGAGGGACCCCAGCGGGTGTCGGAGTACATGAGCGAGCGTGCGATGTCGCCGATGTCCGAGTCGCCGGGGAAGTAGTTGGCGCCGAGGGATCCGAACCCGCCGACGGTGTCGTCGAACCCGAAGGGCTTGTTGCCGCGCGAGCTGTTGATGGAAGGGTTGCACGGGCGGAGGGCGTGCGGGTCGCCGAGGTTGCCGGTGGAGGAGTTGGAGACGCTGCCCGGCTGGCGTGACTGCGGCCAAACGTGCTCGCGGTTCCAGGTCGAGCCGCTGTCCCAGTTCGCGAGGACGGACGCTCGGTTGTACGAGAGCAGGATGCGTCCCGGGGTGTTCGGGTCGGCGTCGTGCAAGGCGGCGGAGTAGCGGAACGTGCCGTAGGTCCGCTGGATGTGCCCGGTGCTCATGATCGAGGTGAGCTGGCTCTTGAGCGAGGTGCCCGTGCCCGTCGCGCTGTCGTAGTACCCGGCGGGCGGGGCCCAGGGGTCGGATGCGAGGGCGAGAGACGAAATGATCGTCGCGGCGACCGCCGCGATGGCGCGATGATCCGGCATGGAAGTCCTCTCCTGAGCCCGAGGGGCTGTGGGGTGAGTATAGGTGCCGGACGATCTGGGTGGAGCTAAACCGCTGATGTTGAGCTTGTTATCGGGTTCTGAGGCACCCGGCGCGGGGTCAGTTGAAGCGCTTGGCGAAGGCGCCGGCGATGTTCCGCCACGACCACTCGGGCAGGGCGGGGAGCTTGCGGTCGATCAGGAGCGAACGGACGGCGTGGCCCGTGACGCGCGCGGTGGCGATCAGGCCCGTGGCGATCGAGGGCGTGGGCCCTCGGTCGTTGCGCCGCACGATGAGCACGGTGACGTCGTCGTCGTGCGGCGGCGCGTCGCCGGCGGGGGCGCGGTGATCATCGACGCGCGCGAGCAGCCCTCGGGTGATGGAGGCGGGGTCGGCGGCGTCGAGGGAGCCGAGGGCGTCTAGGACGCCGGCGGTGCCGAGCATCGGGCCCCCCGGAGGGCGGGCCTCGGGGAGCGCGTCTGTATAGAACAGGACAAGGTCGTTCTCGCGCATCGTGATGGTTGTTTGTGCGTACTCGACGTCGCGCTCGATGCCAAGTGGGAGGTTGCTCAGGGGGTGGTCATCCTCGAGCGGCGTCAGGACCTCGAGCCGCCGCCATGCATCGCGGGAGGCGTCGTAGTGCAGCGGGGCCGGGTGGCCGGCGGAGCAGACGGTGAGTTCGCCCGTTGGCGAGAAGTACGTCGCGACGACCGCGGTCGCGAAGAGCCCGTCGGTGTCCGCCGAGCCGAATCGGCGGTTCACTTCGGCGATGAAGCGGAGCTGATCGATGTAGTGGGCGTACGACCCGAGGAGTGACTTGAGCTCGCGGGCGGCGCGATCGACGCGCTCGCCGTGCCCGCTGACGTCCCCCAGCAGGAGGCGCGTCACGCGCCCGGTCGCGCAGGACGTGAGGAAATGGACGTCCCCGCCGGCCGTCGGCCCGGCGGGCGCGGGGTTCGCGTCGCCGGTGTAGGGGTCGCTGTAGAGCCAGGCGTCGAGCCCGCGGGTGGCGATGGCGGTCTGGGCGCGTCGGTTGCCGCCGAAGACTTCAGCGCAGCGCATCACGTGGTCGTGCTCGGGCGGGCCCGCCATGGGGGACGGTAGGGTGCGCGCTCACGCGTCGAGAATGAGCCCGTCGTGGGCGAGATCGATGCCGTCCGGCAGCCGGGCGGCGGTCTCGGCGTGCGAGACGTCGTGGGCCATGTGGACGAAGTAGGTCCGCCCCGCGCCGATCCGCCGGGCCTCGGCGACCGCCTGGTCCACCGTGAAGTGCGTGGGGTGAGGGGTGTGCCGCAACGCGTCGAGAATGAGCGTGGAGAGGCCGTCCAGGTGCTGGCGCGCGTCTTCGGGGATGTGCGAGACATCCGTGCAATACGCCAGTGGCATCGCGCCGGGGTCGCCCGGCGTGTCGAACCGGTACCCAAGGATGGGCAGCTTGCCGTGCATGAGCGGGATCGGTGTGACGCGGAGGCCGAAGAGGTCGAAGGCGTCGTGCGGGCGCGCCAGGTGGGCGTTGAGTGTCGCGACGAACGAGCGTTGGACGGAGCGCTCGGGCTCGAAGATGTGCTGGTAGACGCGCCGGAGGGAGGCGTGCGTGTGCGCGTCGGCGTAGACGTCGATCGCGGCGTCCATCACCAGGTTGAACCGGCGGACCTCGTCGAGCCCGAAGATGTGGTCCACGTGGTTGTGGGTGATCAGGATCGCGTCGATGCGCTGCAGGTTTGCGCGCAGCGCCTGCTGACGAAGGTCCGGGCTGGCGTCGATGAGGACGACGCGTTCGACGCCGTGGGGGTCGGTGAACTCGAGGGTGGCGCTGGTGCGCAGGCGGTTGTCGCGGGGGTCGGTCGAGGTGCACACGGCGCACGAGCACCCGAGGGTGGGCACGCCCGAGGAGACACCGGTGCCGAGGAAGCGGAAACGCATCGGGCGACGATAGCGCCGATCGGGTCAGCCGCATCCTTCGAGGAACGAGGCCACGAAGATGTCGATGTCGTCGAAGTTGATGACGCCGTTGCCGTCGAGGTCCGCGGCGTCCAGGTCGCCCCCGAGGAACCCGTTCACGAAGCAATCGATGTCGTCGAAGTTGAGGGTGCCGTTGACGTCGCAGTCGGCGGGGCAGCCCGCGACGAGCTCGGCGGTCGCCGTCACGGGTCCGCCGGGCTCGAAGGCCCAAGCCGCGACGTCGTACCGGTAGGTGTTGCCCGGCACGAGCGGGAATGTCTGGCTGCCCGCGCTGGGCGCGCCCGAGCCGGCGGTGACCATCAGGTGCGTCGTCGGGTCCGTCAGGTCCCGAAGCATCACGATGGACTCCTCGAACGAGAACGGAGGGAACTCGTCTGAGAAGTCCCACGTGATCAGGATGTCCGCCGCGGACGCGACGGTGAAGTACGCGTACCCGCGCGCAAAGGCGAGCCCAACGCCGTAGGCCGGGCGTGTGTCGGCGGTGCATGAGAAGGCTTCGGTGTTGAACGTGACGGTGCCCCCGAACCCTGCGTAGTCGGCGGTGACCGAGCTGATCGCCGTCGCGGGCGACGCGTTGAAGTCTGAGGCGTAGTCGTACGACCCGATGCCGGGGATGTCGGCGCCGTACGCGGCGAGGGAGGTCGTGAACCCCGGCGCGTCCACAAACTGGAACTGCTGGGCGTTCGCGACGCCCGCGGCGCAGAGCGCCCCGCCGAAGAGGCCGGTGATCCGGATCGCGTTCCGACCGTTGCTTGTCGTGCTCATGTGTGCTCCCACGTGCGTGGCCCGCGTACCGCAGTCTGGTCGATCGCTCAGGCCGGATCAACACGCGCGCAACAAGAGGGCGGCTTTGGGACCGCCCTCTCGGTGAAGTTTAGAATCGTTCAGCGGTTCAGGCGGCGCAGTTCTGCTCGCACTGGCCGAACATCGCCGGGTTGAAGTAGCCGAACGGGGCGTACCCGAAGGGGAAGGGGTAGACGCCGGCGAACGGGGCGTTCGGGACGTTCTCGCCCTCGGACTTCTTGCCCTTGGTCGAGGTGTTGGCGTTCTGGGTGCTGCCGACGGGGACGAAGCCCAACGGGACATTCCACGACGGGGCGAAGGAGCCGCCGAAGCCGAAGGGGGCCTGGGCGAACGAGTTGCCGGAGTTCATCGGGAACTGGTTGAACCCGCCGAAGAAGGCGCTGTTGAACGGGGTGTTCCACGAGCCGTTGAAGGGGGCGTTCCAGTTGAAGGGCGCGCCGCCAACGTTCGAGAACGAGCCGAAGCCCGAGCCGAAGCCGTTGAACGGCTGGCTCCAGTTCTGGGGGTTCCAGCCCTGGGTGTTCGAGCCGTTCCAGGCGCCGTTCCAGGCCGAGTTCCAGCTGGGGCTGTTCCAGCCGAACGAGTTGAACGGGGCGTTCCAGTTCCAGGCGTTGTTGAACCCGCCGAGCGGGGCGGACCACGGCGAGGTGGTGCCCTGGTTCCAGCCGAACTGGTTCCAGTTGGTCGGGAACGAGCCGCCGAAGCCCGAGCCGAACGGCGTCGAGCAGGTGCCCGGGACGCAGAACGGCGGGCAGTCGGGGCCGCAGAAGTTCGACGAGACAGGCGAGAACCCGGCGTTCGGGAAGGAGGTGTACATGGTGCGGTGTCCTTGTCTGGGTGTGCCAGCGGATCCGCCGCCCGCCCGCGCGGGCCGACGTTCCGTCGCGTCATGGATCGACCCGGACGCCGACCCACTTTGGGCGACCCCGGAGGACGGTGCGAAATTCACACGTTCCGAGATTGCGCCGCCAGGGCGACGCGGATCGAATCCCCAAAAGACCATCTCTTGCGCAAGTCTTGCGTGGTACGCTCCTTATTCACTCGGGAGAGACCGCGATGCTTCGAGAGATTGGTGCCATTGGTGTCTTGGGTGTTGCCAGTTCGATCGGGGTTGGGGGGGTCGGTTCCTGGGAGCTCATCGCCGCCACGGGCGATGCGGTTCCGGGCTTGCCGGTCGGCGAGACGAGTGTGTTTACCCGCCTGAACGGGTCGGGTGTTTCTCCCGCGATCTCAGCGTCCGGTCGTGTTCTCTTCAGGGCGGATGTTCTCGGATATTCGGGGTTGCCGCCATCCGGATATTGGGTGACTGACCGTGACGCGTCGCCGGGATCCATCGAGCACCTGGCGTACTCGGCCGACATCGCCGCGATCGACCGGCATGATCGGATCGTGGTCGCGGATCGCCCGGTCTCGAACGCGTTCCGAGACATGCTCTACGGCGGGTTCGGGGGGCTCGCTCCGCTGCTGAACCGTGGAGACGCGGTGCCGGGCAGCGAGCGTGGGTTGTTTGTTGCGGGCTTCCAACGCCCGTCCATGAGCCATTCGGGGCTCGCCGCATTCACCGTTCACACCACCGACGGCGACAGCCTCAACGGCGACGCCGTCTATGCCTCGGACGGTGGAGGGGCGCCGCGCGTCGTGTTCTCGATCGAGCATGACATCCCAGAACTCGCGGGCATCTCGCTCGAGCGCATCGAGGTGAGCGACCGAGTCAGCGTCTCGGCCGATGGGCGAACGATGTACTTCGGCGCGCGACTCGACGCGTCCCAGCCCGGTGTCAGCGAAGAGACGGGATGGCTGTTCTTTCGCGTACGCGATGGCGATCTTGAGTTGATTCACCGCTCCGGATCGTCGGGCGGGTTGCTCGGCTTGCTCCAGGAGCCGATCGGCCCGATCGCCGTCGGGAAGAACGGGCACGGGGCGTTTCTCGCGCACCTCGACGGCGGCGGGCCGGGCTGCTTCGGGATCGACGAGCAAGGCGTGTACACCGTGTTCGGTGGGGCGACCGCGATCATCGGGGTTTGCGATGATGGTGACGTCCTGGCGATCCGAGGGTCCAGGGTCTTCCGCGAGAACCGTGCGGGGTTCGAGATCCTGCTCGACGCTGAAGACGGAGCACTCGCGGCACCCGGCGCCCGCATCGCGAGCATCGGCGATGAGTCCTACACCGGCAACGGTCTCGGACAGTTCGTGGTCACCGCCTACCTGACGGGGGAAGGCATCGGCACGGACAACAACGCCGCGCTGTACTTGTGGAGTCCGCAGAGTGAGGCGAGCGTCCTGTTGCGAGAAGGGCAGGCGTTCGACGTGCGTGGGGAGAGCAAGACCATCGCGCGCTGGCTCGTCGGCGGGTTCTCGGGACAGTTCGCTCCGTTCGAGTCGGGATTCGGCGACGGGCTCAGCAGAGACGGCCTGCTCGCGGTGGGTTTGGTTTTTACGGATGGTGAACAGGCCGTCGTGACCTTTCGGGTTCCCTCCGGTGGCACCGCGTTGCCGATCCTGCTGTGTGGGATGGGATTGGTATGGCGGCGACGCGCGGGTGCTATCCCACCCGCTCGTCCCTGAGTTCCCGGCTCATGAGCTCCGAGATCGCCCGCACGGGGTCCAGATCCTCGAAGAGCACGTCGTGCACGGCGCGCGTGATGGGCATCTCGACGCGGTAGCGCGCCGCGAGGTCCATGACGGACTTGGTCGTCGCGACGCCTTCGACGACGAAGCGTGAGCGGTCGAGGTACGCCTTGATCTTCTCGCCCTTGCCCAGCGCCTCGCCGCAGGCGCGGTTGCGGCCCTCGGGGCTGAAGCACGTGGTGACGAGGTCGCCCATGCCGGCGACGCCGAAGAACGTCTGCGTGTTCGCGCCCATCGCGGTGCCGAGCCGCGTGATCTCCGCGAGCCCGCGCGCTAGCAAGGCGCTCTTGGCGTTGTACCCCGCGTTGAGCCCGTCGAGCACGCCCGCCGCGATCGCGATGACGTTCTTCACAGCGCCCGCGAGCTCGACGCCGAGGAGGTCGTCGTTCGTGTAGACGCGGAGGTAGCTCGTCGAGAAGAGCCGCTGGAGGCGCGCGGCGAAGTCGGCGTCGTCGGACGCGGCGACCATCGTCGCCGGCATCCCGCGCGCCAGCTCCGTCGCGATCGACGGGCCCGACAGCGACGCGATCGGGCGCGGCTTCGCGTCCGGGTCGTCGGCGAGCACGTCCGCGATCACCTGGCTCGGGCGCAGGAGCGTCTCGTTCTCGATGCCCTTGGCGACCGACACCACTCCTGCACCCCCCGGAACCAGCGGGCGCAGGCGGGCCCACGCCTCGCGCATCGCCTGGCTGGGCACCGCCGCGACGATCAGGTCCGCGCCGTCGAGGGCCTCCTTGTCGGAGAGTGCGACCCGGACCTCCGGGGGCAGCTCGTACCCAGGCAGGCGGTCGGACGTCCGGGTCTGGCTCAGCCTGCCGACCTCGGTCTCGTCGTGCCCCCACAGGCGGACAGCGGGGCGGGGGCCCGAGCCCGCCGCGGGGTCCGGGCCGGCCAGCATCGCGGCGCAGCACAGGCCCATCTGCCCGAGCCCGAGGATCGTGACCGTCTGAGGCGTCTCGTGTGAATCTGGGTTGGGCGCGGGCATGGCGGGGCCCCTCGGGAATGGCGCCGGGCGGTTTCGGGTTCGCGAACCCGACCGGGCGGGCGATCCGAACCTTCGACGGGCCCGGGACGTACGGTCCGGGCCGACCGCCCGGGCGATCGGTCTAGAGTAGCCGCCCGCGGGGCTCCCTCTCGCCCCGCCGCCCGATCCGAGTTTGGGCCCGCCGATGGAGACCGCCGCGATGTCGCATGCCGCCCAGGACCTCACGCAAGACCACCTGCACACCTCCGACGACGGGGCGATCGCCTGCTGCTCGCACCACGAGATGCGGATCGACCGGTGGATCGTGGTCTACCTGGTGGGCGGCATTTTCGCCGCGACGAGCTGGATCGCCTCGCTCGTCGCCGGCGACGATCAGCAGCAGATCACGGTCATCCCCGCGGTGATCGGGGCGCTGCTCCTGGGCACGCCCCTGTTCTGGGCGTCCATCAGAGAGATCTGGAACATGCGGATCTCGTCGAGTTCGCTTGCGGCGCTCGCGATCCTCGCGTCCATGGCGGTTCAGGAATACACCATCGCGGCGTTCCTGGCGTTCGTCCTCCTCGTCGCCGACCAGATCGTCCAGCGGACCGCCTTCGGCGCGCAGCGCGCCATCGAGCAGCTCGTCAAGCTCACGCCCGACCGCGCGCGCATCGTCGACGAGTCGGGCGAGCGCGAGGTCGGCGTCGCGGACGTCAAGGTCGGTATGACCGTCCGCGTCCGCCCCGGCGAGAACCTCCCCGTGGACGGCAGCGTCGTCTCGGGCTCGTCCACGATCAACCAGGCGTCCCTGACGGGTGAAGCGATGCCCGTCGAGGTCGAGTCCGGCGCGGACGTCTACGCCGGCACGACCAACCTCACGGGCACGATCGACCTCCGCGTCACGCAGGTCGGCGCGGACACGACGATCGGCAAGGTCTCGAGCCTCATCCAGGAAGCCGAGCGCACCAAGAGCCCGCGCCAGCTTCTGATCGAGGATGTCGCCCGGTTCTACGTCCCCGTCGTGCTCGCGATCGCGGGTCTGGTCTTCTTCTTGTTCAGCCAGTCCGCCGACGAGACCGTGCGGAGCAACGCGGCCCTGACGGCCGTCACCGTCCTCGTGGTCACCTGCCCGACGGCGCTGCTGCTTTCGAGCCCGATGGCGATGGTCGGCGCGTTCGCCGCCGCGGCGCGTCTGGGCATCCTGATCAAGAAGACGGAGTACCTCGAGTCCGCCGCGAACGTGAACACGGTCGTGCTCGACAAGACGGGCACGCTGACGACGGGCAAGTTCGAGGTCTCGCGCCTCGCGCCGGCGGACGGCGTCGAGGGCGCCGAGCTCTTGCAGGCCGCCGCGAACGGCGAGCAGCACTCCAACCACCCGCTCGCCCTCTCGATTCTCCGCACCGCCAGGCAGGCGCGGATCGAGGCGGACGGGTCCAACGACTTCGAGGAGATCCACGGCCGCGGCGTCCGCGCCCGGACATCCATGGGCGAGCTCTGCGTCGGGCGTGCCACCTGGATCCGCGAGCTCGCGCCGCACGCCGCGGGCGACATCGCGACCGTCGAGTCGCGCACCGAGGGCATGTCGGGCGTGCACGTCCTCCGCGATGGGCGCTACCTCGGCGCGGTCGGGCTCGAAGACAAGGTCCGCCCGAACGGCAAGGCGGTCATCGACCGCATGCGCGAGCTGGGCATCCGGTTCGTCTCCATCTTCACGGGCGACCGGTTCAGCGTCGCGAAGCGCGTCGGCGTGCAGACGGGCGTGGACGCCGTCGAAGCCGAGTGCCTGCCCGAAGAGAAGCACCAGCTCGTCAAGGAGCTGAACCAGCAGGGCTACCGCGTGCTGATGGTCGGCGACGGCATCAACGACGGCCCGGCGCTCGCAGAAGCAGAGCTTGGCGTCGCGATGGGGTTGAGCGGGTCGGACATCGCCGCGAACTCCGCGGGCGTGGCGCTGATGACCGACGAGCTCAACCGCCTGCCGTTCCTGATTGAACTCGCCCGGCGGACGCGTCTGATCATCACGCAGAACATCGTGGTGTCGATCGCGATGGCGGTGGTGGGCCTGGTGCTCGCGGCGACCGGCTCGTTCATCGCCGCGGGCGCGGGCGTGGGCGTGGGCTTCGCGGCGTTGTTCCACTTCCTGCCCGATGTCTTCGTGGTGGGCAACTCGTTCCGCCTCTTCCGCTTCGGCGAGGACTTCCTCGAGATCGAAGCCCAGGAGAAGGCGGCGGCCGAGGCGTCCAAGCGGACGCGCCGCGAGGCGAGTGCGCGTGGGCTGGCGACGGCGCAGCCGGCGTGAGTGAGAATCTCAGAGAGCCGGGAGCGTGAGCGACCAGTTTTTCATTGTCGCTCACTCTGCTCTCGCAGACGTGATTCCCGGATCTCCACGATGGGTCCGTTGATGCTCGCGATAGCTACCAAGAGTAGTGTGATCGCCAACCAGCCCGCTGCAATCCACAGCAGTGTGGCGTGGCTCCATCCGATCAGGAAGTGGTTGATCAGCGCCAACACAAACACGCCGCCAATTCCGATGTAAATCAGACCACCGATTGACTGCCAAAGTACTCGTAGAAAATAGCCCAAACGGCGCAGCGTTGACTTGTTGCTCCACTCCGACTTGCCAGTGCGATAGGGGTTTCCGCACTTGTCGCAAATGGCGATTGGAGGGCCGATTGTGGAGTCGGCACCCAGCCCGAGCTCTCTGCTGATTTCGGCGCGGCAGTGAGGGCATGATTTCGTGACCCACATAACCTCATTGTAATGCAGCCCACCGCGCAGATCACCGCACACGCCGCAGCGTGTACACCCGCTCGTTCCCGTTGACGGCGACGTCGATCACGTCCCACCCCAGCGAGGCGACGCGATTGAGGAAGTAGACCTGCCGGTTGGTCCCGCCGGACACGGTGCGTCCGATCGTGGCGCTGCCGTCGCGGTCGTCGGCGTCGAGGGGGTTGCTGCCCAGGTCGAGCTTGAGGGTCTGCCCGGCGCGGAGGAGCAGGCCGCTCGATTCGGTCGTGTGCAGCTCGGCGTACTCGACCGCCGGGGTCGTCCGCGAGCCCGCCCCGAGGGCGAAGACGCACGCCAGCATGATCGTCGCGAGACCGGCCGTTCCCATCGTTCGTGCGCGCATCGGGGCACCTCCCGATAACCCATCGGGATTTCGGACCCGGCGGTTGACGCCGACCCGGCCGATTTGAGTCAGAAGCAGGACCCGGGCTCTTGAGCGGGTGCCGTGGAGACGACGCAGTCTTCTCCACGCGATTGAGTCGCAGTCGTGGAGAAGCCGAAGACGGCGTCTCCACGGCACCAGGCGGATCCGACCGATTCGCGGAGGAAGCGGGGCCCGTCGCTGACGCTCCGGGCTATTCGACTCAGGTCTCAGGACTCAGGCCTCAGGACTTGGGCTTCTAGAGCACCGTCCCCCGCAGCACCGCCAGCGCCACCACGAAGTAGATCGTCAGCCCGCTGACGTCCATGAGGGTCGCGACGAGCGGGGACGAGCTCGCCGCCGGGTCCATGCCGAGGCGCTGCAGCATGATCGGGAGCAGGCTGCCGATGAGCGTCCCCCAGATCACGATGCCGACGATCGCGGTGCCCACGGTGAAGGCGAGGCGTCCGGGGAACTCGGTGTCCGCGACGCCGACCATCGCGAGCCCGTAGACGGTCGCGGCCCCGAGCACGCCGAGGACGCTGCCCAGGGCGAGACCCGTGCAGAGCTCCTTGCGCGCGACCTGCCACCAGTCGCCGAAGGTGACCTCGTCGAGCGCGAGCGCGCGGACGAGGAGGCTCGCCGCCTGCGTGCCGGTGTTGCCGCCCGAGCTGATGATGAGGGGGACGAAGAGCGCGAGCACGACCGCCTTGGTCAGGTGCTCCTCGAAGAACATCATCACGAAGATCGTGACGAGCTGCAGGACGAACAGCCCGGCGAGCCAGTACCCGCGCTTCTTGAGCATGTCCACGAACGCGGTCGCCATGTAGGGCGTGCCCAGCGCTTCCATACCGCCGAGCTTCTGGACGTCCTCGGTGAATTCCTCTTCCGCGACGTCCGCGACGTCGTCGGCCGTCACGATGCCGACGAGCAGACCCAGCGAATCCAGCACGGGCAGCGCGGATCGGTCGTACCGGTTCATCATCCGCACCGCTTCTTCCCGGTCGTCCGTCGCGTGCAGGGCGACGAACTCGTGGTCCATGAGCTGTTCGACCGTCGCGTCGGGTTCCGCGAGCAGCACCTTGCGGATGTGGATGTCGTCGATGAGCTTCCGCTCGTGGTCGGTGACGTACAGCCAGTGAATCGTCTCGGCGTCCTTCCCGTAGCGGCGGACGTGCTCGAGCACGTGCGTCGCCGTCCATTCGGGGCGGACGCGGACGTAGTCCGGCGTCATCAGGCGCCCGACCGACTCGAGCGGGTAGCCCAGGATCGCCTGCGTCGCGCGCCGGTCCGCGGGCGAGAGGCGCTCCATCAGAGGCGTCGCGACCTCGACGGGCAGCTCGTCGAGCACCGCCGCCCGGTCGTCGGGGTCCAGCTCTTCGATCAGCCGCGTCGCCCGTTCAGCGCCGAGCAGGGCGATGAGCTCTTCCTGTTTCTCGGCGACGAGGTGGCTGAAGACGTCCGCCGCGAACTCGCGGGGGAGCAACCGGAACGCGATCGCGGCCTCCTCGGCCGGCTCGATCGTGTCGATCACGTCCGCCGCGTCGGCCGCTTCCAGATGCTCCAGCGCGTCGCGGACCGCCCGCCACTGCCGCTCGGCGAGGAGCTGGGTGACATCGGGGGCGACGAGCTCGGCGGTGGGGGTGCGCACCCACTAGCCTAGCTACGGTCAGACGATCGACGAGCCGCCCGTGCCGCTGACCCGTCTTTCGGTCGTGCCCTCATGGGCGTCGTTGACAGCGCACCGACCCGCGGAAGGGTCAGCGGCAGAAGACCGATGCCGGACCCGGAGCCCGCCATGCCAAGCCCGATCGCCCGCGTCGCCTTCGCCGCCCTCACCGCCGCCGCGGTTGCTCCTGCCGTCGCTTCCGAGCCTGACGGGCACCCGCCCCTGCGCATCGTCGTCATTGGGCTGACCCACGGGCACGTGCACGGCGTGCTCCACCACGCCCGGCAGCGCGACGAGATCGACCTCGTGGGCGTCTGGGACCCGAGCCGCGATCTGTTCGACCGGTTCAAGGGCCAGTACCAGCTCGACGACGCGGTCTACTTCGACGACCTCGAAACGATGCTCGACGAGACGAAGCCGGACGCCGCGAGCGTGATGGGCTCGACGCTCGACCACCGCCCAGCCGTGGAGGCCTGCGCCCCACGCGGCGTGCACGTCATGGTCGAGAAACCCCTCGCGACGACCGTCGAGGATGCGCGCGCGATGGCTGACCTCGCCGAGCAGCACGGCGTGCACGTCCTCACGAACTTCGAGACGAGCTGGTACGCCTCCAACCGATACACCCACGATCGGATCGCGTCGGGGGCGATCGGCACCCTCCGGCGAGCCGTGTTCCGCCACGGGCACAAGGGCCCGTGCGAGATCGGGTGCTCCGAGGAGTTCCTCGAATGGCTCACCGACCCGGAGGAGAACGGCGCGGGCGCACTCTTCGACTTCGGGTGCTACGGGGCGGTGCTGATGACCTGGTTCATGGACGGCGAGCGTCCCGAGTCGGTCAGCGCCACCACCCGCCGGCTCAAGCCCGGGGTCTATCCCGAGGTGGACGACGACGCGACGATCGTGCTGGCGTACCCGAGCGCGGTGGGCGTGATTCAGGCGTCGTGGGCGTGGACGCACGACGTGAAGGAGACCGACGTGTACGCCGAGGGCGGGTCCGTGCACGCGGGGCGCTGGCGGCAGGTGGTCGAGCGGACGCCGGACGGCGGCCCGGTCGTGCGCGAGCTGCCGGCGATCCCTGACCCGATGGACAACGAGTGGAGCTACCTCCGTGCGCTCGTGCAGGGGCGGTGCGATGTGGACGCGCTGTCGAGCCTGGCGCTGAATCTGACGGCGGTGGAGATCCTGGATGCCGCGCGCCGGTCGAGCGAATCGGGGCGAGCGGAACGTCTGAGCCGCTGAACACCCGGCCGCCGGGCGTCCGAGAACCTGCCCGGGCACGATCCATGCTGAACGCGACGCGTCTCGCCGCCGATCCTGTGGTGTTCAGGGCACCGAGCGGAGGGTCGGCCGATGCGTCAGCATGCACGCGCGTTCACACTCGTCGAGATCATCGTGATTGTCATCGTGCTGGGCATCCTGGCGGCGGTCGCGGTCCCGAAGTTTGTGGGTGCCCGTGAGGACACCGCGATGGCCGCGGCGGCGGAAGATCTCAAGGCGTTCGAGCTCGCCGTGGACATGTACGCCGCGAGCAACTCGGGTTACCCCGCCGAGGTCGCCCAGGCGACGGCGGCCCCCGAGCTCGCGCCGTACCTCAAAAACGACGCCGCGCTCACCAAAGCGTGCCCACTCGGCGGCGTGTACGACTACGACGCGCCCGCCGGCGGCAACCCCGGGTACATCTCCATCCACTCCATCACCAACAACGAGTTCGACATCACGGACATGCTCGCCCTCGATGACCACTTCGACGACGGCAATCTCTCCAGCGGTCGGTTCCAGGAAGTGAACGTCACCCACGTGCGCTTCCGCATCACGAACGACTAACGGACCGCGCTGCCTGGCGGAGACCACCATGCGCTGCAGAGCATTCACAATTGTTGAGATCATCGTTGTCGTGGTGGTGATCGGCATCCTCGCGGCGGTCGCGATCCCGCGCTTCGTCGGGGCGCGTGAGGACAGCGCCGTCGCCGCGGCGGCCGAAGACCTCAAGGCGATCGAGCTCGCGGTGGACATGTACTACGCGAAGCACGCGGCCTACCCGCCCGACGTGAACCGCACGCAGCAGGTGAGCCAGCTCACGCCCTACTTCAAGGCGGACAACCCGTTCGCCAAGCCCTGCCCGATCGGCGGCGTCTACGACTGGGAGGGCCCGCCCAGCTGGAGCCCGCCGCAGGTCGCGATCCGCAAGAACGGCACGAACGTCTACTCCGACGCCGACGCGCTCGCGCTCGACCGGCATTTCGACGACGGCGACCTCACGACCGGGCGCTTCCGCCAGGACGGCTCGCAACGGCTCACGTTCTACCTCGCCGCGGATTGAGCCGCCGGCCGCGTTGCCGGTTCGTCGGCGGCCGACTCCGCCGCCCGCTTCATCCCCCGGAGCATGCCGCCGAAGACGAGCCCGTGCGCCGGCAACACCGCGTACCAGTAGAGAATCCCGAGGAGGCCTTTGGGCCGGAACCGCGCCGTCATGATGAGGCGTGAGCGGTCCTCGTCGAGGCGCTCGGTCTCGAGATCGAGCAGCGCCGTCCCGGGGAGCTTCATCTCGGCGCGCAGCGACAGGCGCCGATCCGGCTCGACACCCACGACCCGCCAGAAGTCGAGCGCCTCGCCGAACTCGACGCGCTCGGGGTCACGCCGTCCGCGCCGGAGCCCCGGCCCGCCGACGAGTTTGTCCATCCAGCCGCGGATCCTCCAGAGCAGGTCGCCGGCGTACCAGCCGTGCCCGCCGCCGACGCGCGAGAACGCGCGGTACACCGCGTCGCAGCCGGCGTGCACGTCGATGGAGCGCCGATCGACGAACGTCGTGCCGCCGGCCCAGTCCGGGTCGCCCGGGATGGTTCCCGCGGCGGACCACCGCGTCTCGATCGCGCCGGCCCGTGTCTTGCCCAGCGCCCGTCGGATTGATTCACGGACGCCCAGGGGCTCGTGCGGCATGAGCGCCATCCCGGAGGGGTCCGTCACGACCACACGGTTGCGCAGGCCCTCGGCCAGCGGGCGAGCGATCGCGCTCGTCACCGGCGTCACCAAGCCGATCCAGAGCGAGCTGAGCCGCGGCGTGAGCACGGGCACCGGCACGATAAGCCGGCGCGGCAGCCCGAGTTCCTCGGCCATGATCCGCATCAGGTGGCGGTATTCCATGATGTCCGGGCCGCCGATCTCAACCGCCCGGCCCGCGGTTTCTGGTGTCCGCAAGCACGCGACCAGCCAGTGCAGGACGTCGCGCACCGCGACGGGCTGCGATTCGGTGCGCACCCACTTGGGCGTCACCATCGCGGGCAGACGCTCGACGAGGTAGCGGAGGATCTCGAACGACGCCGATCCCGAGCCGATGATCATCGCCGCGCGCAACGTCGTGACGGGCACGCCGGCGGACGCGAGTTGCTCCTCGACCGCCCGCCGCGAGCTCAGGTGCTCGGAGAGGTCGTCGCCCAGCTCGCCGAGCCCGCCGAGGTAGATGATCCGCTCAACCCCCGCGCGCTCGGCGGCGCTCGAGAACGTCCGCGCCAGCTGGGCGTCTCGCTCGGCGTACGCCCCCTTGCTCGACTCCATCGAGTGCACGAGGTAATACGCGAACCGGCAGCCGCGCATCTGGTCGGCCAGCTCCTGCTCGTCGGCCATGTCCCCCCGCACCACCTCCACCCGCGGATCGATCCGCCAGGTGCGTGCGTCGAGCTTCCGCGGCGAGCGGGCCAAACACCGCACCGCGAACCCCTCGTCGAGGAGCCTGGGCGCCAGGCGCCCGCCGATGTACCCGGTGGCCCCGGTCAGGAACACACGCAGCGGCTCTCGCTCGGCGGCATCGGGCATGATCAATCAAAGCCTCCCGCGGACACCGGCGACGGGCACGCCGAGCACACGCCGGAGCCGCCACTCACGGGCGCCCACGTCAATCCTGAGCACACGCCCCGCGTGCACACGCACCCGGACGTCAGCACGCTCCGCGATGCCGCGCAGGGCACCGGGCACGCGAGACGGTCTCGGCAGCCTCCGGAGATGGCGGACGGACGGCACCCGCACGATCAGCTCGGGCCCCCCGCCCTCGATGGAGCAGGGGTGCCCGTCGATCGTGGCGCACACGCGACCGCCCCACGTCAGTTTGGGGATTTGGCGCCATCTCGGGTCGTGATTGAAAGCGTGCCGTCGAGCACCCAGCTGGCGCTCTCGGCGTTGTCGCCGGTGCCGCTCGGGACGGAGACCCGCATGTCCTTGAAACCGTACGAGATCTCGGCGTTGCGCCCGGTCAGGCGGTCGTACAGGCCGATCGCGAGATCCGGCCACGTCTTGGTCTGGTCGCTCATGGTGTGCCTCCTTTGTTGGCTCCAGGAGGCTTCGGGGGGCGCGGGAGGGCCGATTCAGATTCAGAGCCCGACCAATCCGCCCAGCCCGCCGAGACCGACCGGCTCGGGCGACGCGAACGGCTCGGCGGCCGCCGTCCCGATCCGCGATCCGAAATAACTCGACGCGTGCTCGACCCACTCGAGCACGCGCCGGTTCTTCTCGGGCATCACGAACTGCGTGTCGTACGCCCGGATCGACGCGATCTTGCGCTCGACCAGCCCGGTGATGTCGATGCAGAAGTCCGGGCTTGGCGTCGTGCGCAGGTGTGTGCAGAAAAACCCGAAGTGCCACCTGGGGTAGATCGGGTCGCCGACCTCGAATTCACGCCCGTCCCATGCGCACACGGGCGTGGGCATGTCGATCTTGGTGAGCTTCGCGTCGAACCGCGCGTCTCGCACGATGTGCGCCGTCGCGACGTGGTCCGGGTGCGCGTCGGGCAATGCCGGGCTGAAGATGACCTCCGCCTGCCACGCCCGGATCACGCCCGCGATCAGGTGCCGGGCCTCGACCGTGTGCTCGACCGTCCGGTTGGGCAGCCCGAGGCAGAGACGATCGATCGAACCATCGGTGACGCCCTCGCGCAGCACATCGAGCGCCGCGAAGGCTTCTCGCTGGCGCGTGTCGTGGTCGCCGAAGGGCGTGGGCTCGCCGTCGGTCATGTCCACGAGCAGGACGTGGTGCCCCTGCAGCGCGAGCCGGGCGATGGTGCCGCCCATGCCGAGCTCTTGATCGTCGGGATGCGGGCCGAAGACGGCGACGCGGGCCATGACGGGAGCGTAGGGACCCCGGCTATCCTCGATCGTCATCACCGATACCGAGCGCCTTCATCAGCGCCTCTGGGAGATCGAGCTCGACACCCCCTCCGGCAACCTCGCTGATGCCAATCGCGTACCGCTTCTTTCCGAACGCCCAATAGATCTCGTCACTAATCGAGGCCGGTCCCTCATCGTGAATCGCGCGAGCCTGCTCGATCATCGCCGCGAGGGTGTCAGGTAGTTCGTCTTCAATCGGCGAAGCCAACATCAGGTCGCCCACCGGGACTGCGAACAGGCATCCATGCGGCCCGTTGACCTCGGCGATCTCGTCGATCCAGATCATGCTGGAAGCGATCAAGCGGGTCTCGCCGGTCAGTACACAAAGCGGCGAACGAGAGGATTCGGCGAAACGCTCCCAGCGTGCCGTCGATCCGAGTTTGGCCCTGGTGTTCGAGATTGCTGCCTTGAGCAGCGATCGGTCGTCCACGCCCCATCGCTCTGCACGCGACCGCAAACTCCAGGTCATGGCATTGTCGAATTGCGCTGCAACGAGCACCCGGGTTCGACCCGGCCCTTCCACCCAGACCGCGCTCTCCCAGACGTCGTCGGTGTGCTCGTGTTGATTCAGCGCTCGAACGACGAGAAGCTCACGAGCCGATTCGTACGATTCCAACGACTGGTCTTGGGTGCCGGATTGACGAACCTGAGACACGATTGCCTCAAAGTGATCTGCGATGGCACGGGGCCATTGTTCGGGATCCATCGCTTGGCAGGCCTGGGCGATGTTGGTGAGGCCGAACCGCAAGGACTCGTACGTGCTCGTATCAAGCCCAGAAACGGGCGCTACGTTCCCGTCCGAGATGGTCGTCTTGATCCCTTGGCTGGCGAACCAGTTCGAAACGCACTTCTCGAAGTGAGCGCAGCTTTTTGCGTCCGCGAAGATACCCCGCGCCCATTCAGGCGGCCGTTTATTGAAGAACATGATCTGGTGCCTCAGTTCATGTCATCCCGCACGAGTACGAACCCGTGCATCACGTCGTCCGCCGCGGCTTCGTACTGCACGAGCACCACGGGGTCGGGGTCCTGCTTTGCGAAGAACCCGCCGGCGCGGAAGGTGTCGCCGAACTCGTCCACGAAGTCGTAGAGATCCAGGTCCAGGCTCTCCCCGACGCCCAGCCCGTTCACGGGATGGCTGAAGCGCCGGTTGACCCATAGGGTGCCGGGCCCGAACGAGCGGGCGGTCGTGTTCGTCATCCGAAGGCGCGTGCCCTCGCGGAAGACCTGGATGTCGTGGACCCGCGACTGTCCGGGCTCGAACGGGTACGCACGCGGTTCGGGCCCTGCCTGGCCCGTCTTCACCGGGCCCGAGCACCCGCAGGCAAGCGAGATCGCGAGCAGACCCGCGAGCGAAACGATGGGGGAGGTTGATGGCATCGCCCCTATCCTCGCGTGTATGACCGCTGTTGGCAACAACGCCACCCCGCCGGCCCCCGCGATCGCCCCGGGCGCCCACGATCGCGACCCCCGCGCGATCGCTGAACGCCTCGTCGAACGCTTCGGCGCGACAGGGACGGACCCGCGGCTCGCCGCGATCGTCCCGGGGTTCGACGGGCCGTTCTTCCAGGCCGGGCTCGCGGGATACTCCGAAGCGCCGATGCGCCTCATTGCCCGCCGCCACGGGTGCCCCGTCTGCGTCACCGAGGCCCTGCTGGACCGGACGCTGCTCGCCGGCGGCCGCGGGTTCGCCAAGGCGGACCTCGGTGACATCGCCGACAACGTGCCCGGCGCCGCCGACGACCACCCGCTGATCGGGCAGATCATGGGCTCGGACCCCGCCGAGATGGCGGCGGCGGCGGTCAAGATGGTCGAGCAAGGCCGCCGCGGCGAGCGGGCCTACCGCGACGAGGCCTATCACGGCGAGAACCCCGACTGGTTCCGCGAGCGCAAGAACGGGTACGTCCCGCCCGAGGACGCGCCCGACCCCCCGCCCACGCGGACGTTCGCGTCGATCGACGTGAACCTGGCCTGCCCCGTCAAGAAGATCGCGAAGAAAGCGCGAGGCGGGCACTGGCTCGCCGAGCCCGACGGCGCCATCGCCATCCTCGCCGCCGTCCGCGACGCCCTGCCGGCGGACGTCCCCATCACCGTCAAGATGCGCCGATCGTTCGACGACACCGCCGAGATGCAGGAGAACTTCCTGCGCATCTTCGACGCCGCATACGACCTCGGGTGCGCCTGGGTCTGCGTGCACGGGCGGACCGTCGAGCAAAAATACGTCGGCCCGAGCAAATGGGACCCGATCCGCGACCTGGTCGAGCGCCGCCCGGACGTCCCGGTGCTCGGGTCGGGCGACGTGTGGACCGCCGCCGACATCTTCCGGATGATCGACTACACGGGCGTGAGCGCCGTGTCCGTCGCGCGCGGGTGCATCGGCAACCCCTGGATCTTCCGCGAAGCGCGCGACCTGCTCGCAGGGCGCGAGCCCTCGCCGCCCACGCTCGCCGAGCAGCGGGCGGTGCTCGAGGCGCACTTCGAGCTCATGCTCGCCGACAACGAGCGCCGCATGCGGGGTCGGACCGCCCAAGAGAAGCACGAGCGGGCCGAGGGGCTGACCGGCCGCATGATGCGGAAGTTCGGCGTCCGCTTCGCCGCCCACCACCCCGAGCCGGACGCGGTGAAGCGGGCGTTCACGAAAGTTGAGACACTTGATGGGTGGCGGGAAGTGCTCGCCGAGCACTACCCGGTTGGGATGCCTTCATGACGAACCACACCTACTCCACCCCGCCCCCCGCCGACCTCATCCCGGCGATCAAAGCCGTCTTCGAGCGTCAGAAGGCCTTCGGCGAGCACGCCTTCGAGCAGCTCACCGACGAGCAGTTCTTCCACGCGCCGGGGGACGGGCTCAACTCGGTCGCCGTCATCGCCCAGCACGTCGCGGGCAACCTCCACTCGCGGTTCACCGACTTCCTCACCACCGACGGCGAGAAACCATGGCGCGACCGCGACAGCGAGTTCCAATCCCCCGAACCCTCCGGCGACGCCCGGGCCGAGATCCTCACGAAGTGGGTCACCGGGTGGCACAAGCTCTTCGCGACGCTCGACGGGCTCACGCCCGAGGACCTGACGCGCGAGGTCGCCATCCGGGGCGTACCCCACGCCGTGCACGCGGCGTTGCTGCGCCAGGTGGACCACTACGCGTTCCACGTCGGGCAGATGAACGTGATCGCCCGCCTGCAGGTGGGGTCAGCGACGTGGGCGTGGTTCACCCTCCCCCCGGGCGGGACGGCGGATTTCAACGCTTCCCTCGGGCACGGCTCTGGGTAGACTGGCGCGATGAGCCTGCCCGTGCTGATCATCCTCATCGTCGTAGGCGTTGCCCTGCTCGTTGGTTTCGCGACGCTCATGGTCGCGGTGATGTCCTCCAAGAAGAGCACGGGCCACCACGGCCCTCGATCCGGGCACGCCGACAAGCGCCCGGGCAGGAACGCCGGCAAGCGCTCCAGCAAGCGCCGCAGGCACTGACGCGTACCATCGCCCGATGCCCCCCGGTTCCCCGCAGATCGTCTGGCTCGCGTCGTACCCGCGCTCGGGCAACACGTGGGTCCGCACGCTGCTGCACGCCTACGCGCACGGCGAGGTCGCCGACACCACCGCCGTCGCGCGCACGATCGCGGACCTCCACATCCCCGAGCACGGCGGGCGCCCAACCCCCTACGCCAACTCGGGCAAGACCCTCATCAAGACCCACTACCCATGGTCGGCGAACCACCCCTATGCGCCCGCCACGGTGGGCGCGATCGTGCTCGTCCGCCACCCGCGGGACGTGCTGCTGTCGAGTCTCAACTTCCACCGCGTCGTCGGGTCGCGGGTCGCGGGCAGCGCGGCCGCCGCGAAGACTGCGTTCGACGACGCCGATTACGTCCGCGCGTTCATCGCCAAGGGCGGCGACCCCGGCTATGACCACGCCGGCTACGGCACGTGGGAACGCAATCTGCGCTCGTGGACCGATTCGTTCGACCACCCCAGGCTCATCGTGAAGTATCACGAGCTCCGCGCGGACCCATTGCCAGGACTCGCGTCGATCCTTGAGTTTCTGGGCGAACCCCTGGAGACCGAGCGCGCCGAGCGGGCGATCGCCGCGGCGAGCTTCGATTCGATGCGCGCCCTCGAGGTGCGCGAGAAGTCCAGGACCGGCGACAAGAACCCGTTCTTCGGGGGGTCCGGCACGACCCTCAAGAAGGGGCACCGGTTCATGCATCAGGGGCGTGTGAACGCGTCGCTCGAGGGCATCGTCCCGGGGGCGGACGCGAAGCTCGACGCCGCGTTCGCGCGCGCGATCGAGGACTTCGGGCTCGCGATGCCTTAGGCGGTCTTCTCGGACGGCGCGTCCGGCTCGGGCTTCGCCTCGGGCTTGGGCTTCTTCTCGCCCGTGTACGAGATCCGCCCGTGGTAGATGCTCGCGACGGTCTTCGAGATCGAGTCGCAGATCGTCCGAACCTCGGCGAGCGTCAGGTCGCACTCGTCGAACTGCCCGTCCATCAGACGCTGCTGCGCGAGCTGGCGTACGAGCGCCTCGATGCGCGCGGGCGTCGGCTCGGGCAGCGTCCGCGTGGCGCTCTCCACCGCATCGGAGAGCATCGTGATCGCGACTTCCTTCGTCCGCGGGCGTGGGCCCGGGTAGCGGTAGTCCACCTCGTCGGGCAGGCGCTCGTCGTCCGCCGCGGGCGCACCCGCCTCGCCCTCGGGCTTGGCCTTCTCCTTGGCGCGCCGGTAGAAGAACTCGACGAGCGTCGTCCCGTGGTGCGCCTCGATGAAGTGCACGATCTGAGGCGGCAGCCCGTGCTCGCGCGCCATCTCCACGCCGTCCTTGACGTGACCGATGATCACGAGCAGGCTCATCGCGGGCGACAGCTTGTCGTGCCGGTTCTCGCCGCCGCGCTGGTTCTCCACGAAGTACTCGGGCTTGGTGATCTTCCCGATGTCGTGATACAGGCACCCGACGTACGTCAGCAACGAGTCCGCCCCGATCGACTCGGCGGCCGATTCCGCGATCGACGCGACGTTCAGCGAGTGGTTGTACGTCCCCGGGGCTCGCTGCTGCATCTCGCGCAGGAGCGGTTGCTTGGGGTCGCGCAGCTCGATGAGCGTCATGCCCGTCGTGATGTCGAACGCGCGCTCGATGAAGGGCAGGGCGAACATCGTGACGCCGCCGACCGTGAGCCCCGCGAGCGCCCCGAGCGCGCCCTCCGCGAACGTCTGCCGCCACGCCGCGCCCGCGGAGAGCTCTGTGATCGGGCGGTCGATCAGCCCTGCGAGCATCGACCCCAGCCCGAGCATGAGCGCGGTCATGATGGACATCCGGATGATCTCGCGCCGGTCTCGGACCTCCGCGAGCGCCCCGATCGCCGTCGCCAGCCCGAGCAGGCAGACCGCGAGCACGCCGATCGGGCGGTCCGTCGCGAGGCACGCCATCACGGCGCACACGCCGGCGATCGCGCCCGCCGTCACCCGGTCGTAGGCGACACGCATCAGCACCGCGACGAGCGTGACGAACCCCGGCACCACGAACATCACGAGGCGCGGGTCCATCACGCTCAGCGCCGCGCCCAGCGTCACCGCCCCGCCCACGAGCAGGGCGATCCAGGACATCCGGGCCGTCCGGTGCACCACCCGCGGGCACATCGACCCGAGATAGCCGCCCAGCAGCGCCGTCAGCCCGAGCATCGTCAGGAAGAGCGCCACACGCCCCGTCCAGAGGCGGAGCGTGCCCGCCTGGTCGTGAAACTCTGAGAGCTCGCGGTTAAACAGATCGAGCTGCGACCCGTTGAGCACGTCGCCCCGGGTGAAGATCGTCTGGCCCACGGCGTACTCGCGCCGCACCGGGCGGACACTCTCAGCCGCCCGCACGCGCGCGGCCTCGGTCGCCTCGGGGTCGAACGTGTACGTCGCGCGCGGCGATTGCAGCACGCGGTGCACCACGATCTCACGCAGCGGCTCGTCGAACCGCACGTCGTCACGCACGATCTCACGCAGCTGCGCCTCGAGCTGGGCGGCGTCGTCGATGTTGATCGACGCCTCGCGTGCCACGAGGCGCGGCCCTCCCGCGTCCCGCAGCTCGATCCGCCCGTTCA
>JAUHXM010000120.1 GCA_030426605.1 Phycisphaerae bacterium
GGCTCGACGGCCTCACATCCGCGCAATAACAGGGGGCCCGATTGGGCCCCCTGCGTGATCGAGCGTGTGATGTTCGCGTTACTTCGCGAAGTGGGCGAAGGCCTTGTTGGCCTCGGCCATGCGGTGGGTCTGGTCGCGGGTGGTCATCGCCTTCCCCTCCTGACGCGACGCGGCCCAGAGCTCGTCGGCAAGCTTGAAGCGCATCGGACGCCCCTTCTCGCCGCGGCAGGCCTGGATGATCCAGCGGAACGCGAGCGACTGCTGGCGCTTCTTGTTCACCTGGATCGGCACCTGGTAGTTCGCACCGCCGATGCGCTTGGACCGCACCTCGACGTAGGGCTTCACGTTCTCGATGGCGCGGTGGAAGAGCTCGAGGGCGTTCTTCGGCTTCGCGTCCGACTCGGTCTCGTCCTTGTTCAGGCGGACGTCGATCTCTTCCAGGGCGTCGTAGACGCAGCGCTGGGCCGAGGTCTTGCGGCCGTCGGTCATGATGCAGTTGATGAACTTCGACAGCACCAGGTCGTCGAACTTGGGGTCGGGACGCAACTGCTCTTCGGAATGCGTGATTCTGCCAGCCATGATTTCTCCGGCTCATCTGCCCCGCGGGGCTGTGTGTTCACCGGCGCGGCGCGCCGATTACTTGCCGAGCGGGACGGCGTCCCGCCACCTGCTATCGCCGAGTGCCGAGTGCCTGATGCCTCGTGCCTCGTTCACTTGCCCTTCTTCGCGCCGTACTTCGACCGCCCCTGCTTGCGCCCGTCCACGCCGAGCGTGTCGAGCGAGCCGCGGACGATGTGGTAGCGGACACCGGGGAGGTCACGCACACGACCACCACGGACGAGCACGATCGAGTGCTCCTGGAGGTTGTGGCCCTCGCCGCCGATGTAGGCGGTGACTTCCTTGCCGTTGGACAGACGCACACGCGCGATCTTCCGCAGCGCGGAGTTCGGCTTCTTGGGCGTGGTCGTCCGGACAGACAGGCAAACCCCGCGACGCTGGGGGCACGACTCGAGGTCGCGCACCTTCGACTTCATCTTCGGCGTGCGTCGGGGCTTGCGGATCAGCTGGTTGATCGTCGGCATAGCGCAGTCATTCCTCTGTCCCGCCCAAGCTCCCGGACGGGCCCCAACTCTAGGCCTCCCAGCCTGCCAGGCAACCCCTCCCCCTTCCCGCGTCACGACCCCCTCTGTACAGTGGTCCGATGAGCCACCCGGACCTCCCCACCGAGGGTGCCCCCACCCTCCCGATCACCCCGGGGGGCCAGCCCACCCAAGCCCGGCGCATCGGGCCCTACCGCCTGCTGCACGTCCTCGGCGACGGCGGGTTCGGCGTGGTCTGGCTCGCGGAGCAGTCCGAGCCCGTCCGCCGCCGCGTGGCGCTGAAGCTCCTCAAGCCGGGCATGGACACCGCCCAGGTCCTCGCCCGGTTCGAGGCCGAGCGGCAGGCCCTCGCACTCATGGATCACCCGGGGCTCGCGAAGGTCTTCGACGCCGGGACCGACGACGCCGGACGCCCCTTCTTCGCGATGGAGTACGTCAAGGGCGTCCCGATCAACGCGTGCTGCGATGACGAACGCCTCGACCTCGAGGACCGCGTCCGCCTGATGATCCAGGTCTGCGAGGCGGTCCAGCACGCACACATGAAGGGCGTCATCCACCGCGATCTCAAGCCCTCGAACATCCTCGTCGAGCTCGTCAACAACAAGCCCGCCCCCAAGGTCATCGATTTCGGCGTCGCGAAGGCCCTCACGCAGCAGCTCTCCGACTCCACCATCTACACCGAGCGCGGCCAGATCATCGGCACCCCCGAGTACATGTCCCCCGAGCAGGCCCGGGGATCGGGCATCGACATCGACACCCGCGCCGACGTCTACTCGCTCGGGGCCGTGCTCTACGAACTGCTGACCGGTTCGCCCCCCTTCGACCCCAAAACGCTCCGCGAGGGCGGATACGCGGGCATCCAGCGGTACATCGAGCAGACCGACCCCCAGAAACCCTCAACCCGCCTGACGACCTCGACAGAGACCGCGCCCCAGGCGGTCTCCGCGCGCCCCACGCCGCGGCACCTCAAGGGCGACCTCGACTGGATCGTGATGCGGTGTCTCGAAAAGGACCGCGCCCGCCGGTACGAGACCGCCGCCGCCCTCGCCGATGATCTTGAGCGGTTCCTCAAACACGAGCCCGTGCAGGCGGGCCCACCCAGCGCCGCGTACCGCGTGCGCAAGTTCGTGCGCCGCAACCGGACGGGCGTCGCGGCGGGCGCGGCGGTGTGCGCCGCGCTGCTCGTCGCCACGGTGCTCAGTCTCGGGTTCGGGATCGCCGCCTCGCGCGACCGCGCCCGCGCCGAGTCCGCCGAGGCGAGCGCCCTCGATCGCGCCGCCGAGTCCGAAGCGGTCACCGGGTTCCTCGTGGACATGCTCGCGTCCGTGCGCCCGGGCCCGGGCAACCGGGACGTGACGGTGCGCGAGGCGCTCGACGACGCGGCATCACGCATGCGCGACGACTTCGCCGACCGCCCGCTCGTCGAGGCCCGCCTGCGCGACACGCTCGCGCAGTCCTACAGCTCGCTGGGCGCGATCGTGCCCGCGGAGACGAATTTCCGGCGCGCGGTGGACCTCTACCGAGCCACCCTCCCGCCGGGAGACGAGCACACCCTCATGGCCAGGGCGGGCCTCGTCGACGCGATCGGGGCCGCGGGACGCGTCGAGGACGCGGCGCAGGCCTCGATCGAGCTCGAACGCGACGCGGTCGAAGCGCTGGGTGAGGATTCGGCGGCGGTCGCGACCATCCGCGCTCGCCGGGCCGCGATCTACATCATGACCGAGCAGAACCAGCTCGCCCGCGAGCAGCTCGAAAAGGCGGTCCCCGTGCTCGAGCGCACGCTCGGCCCGGACAACCGCACAACGATCTCCGCGCTGTGCAACCTCGCCGACGTGCACACCGCCTCGTTCGAGTGGGAGGCCGCCGAGCCTCTGTACGACCGCGCCATCGCGTCGGCGACGCGGGCCCTGGGCGAGGACCACCCCACCACCCTCTCCGCGCGTTGCAACAAGGCACTCATGCTGCGCATGAACAACCGGTTCGAGGAGGCCCGCGCCGTGTTCGAGGACGTCGTACCGCGTCAGCGCCGCGTGCTCGGAGACGACCACCCCGACACCGGCACCACGCTCGCCAACCTCGCGGTCCTGTACAAACGCATGGGCCTGTACGACCTGGCGCGCCCGCTCTACGAAGAGGAGCTGGAGATCTCGATCCGTACGCTCGGCGATTCGCACCCCTCGACCTTCGTGTCAAAGGTGAACTGGTGCGCGTTCCTCGCCGAGTGCGGCTCGCCCGAGGAGGCGATCCCCTACGCGAAGGACACGATCCGCCTGATGAACGACGCGATGGGCCCCGACTTCATCGGCGCGGGCTTCGCCAACCGGGCGCTCGCCGACGCGTACATCAACACCCAACGCGACGCCGAGGCGCTCGACGCGCTCGCCGACGCGTACCGCATCCTCAGCGCAACGATCTCGCCAGAGTCGCCCCCCGCGTGGGAGACCGCCGCGATCGCGGCGGGCGTCTGCACCCGGATGGGCCGTGCCGACGACGCCGCGGCGTGGCTCGCCAAGGCGGGCGATGTGTCGCCCCCTACCCTCGGTCCATGACGACGCCCGCCCCGCTCACGATCGCCGAGTTCCAGCAGCTCATCCACCGCCGATACTTCCCCACCGATTCCGCCCGCGGCTGGGCCGGCACCTTCGCCTACTTCATCGAGGAAGTCGGCGAGCTCGCGACCGCCCTCGCCAGCAACAACCGCCCCAAGACCCCACCCACCGACGCCGAACGCGACAACCTCGCCGAGGAGTTCGCCGACGTCCTCGCCTGGCTCGCCACCCTCGCCAACATCTCCGGCGTGGACATCGCCAAGGCCTGCGAGAAGTACACCGACGAGTCCCGCGTCGAAGGCGTGAAGGAGTGATCCGGTAGGATCTTCCCATGCCCGACGCCCCCCCGACCGAACAATCCATCGCCGATCCGGACGTCGTCAGCGAGACGACGACTCCGGTCGACCCCCCGCTGCTCACGGTCTCGAACCTCAAGACCCACTTCCCCGTCCGCTCGGGCGTCCTCCAGCGCGTCACCGACCACGTCAAAGCCGTGGACGGCGTCTCGTTCACCCTCGACGCGGGCGAGACCCTCGGCCTCGTCGGCGAGTCCGGCTGCGGCAAGACCACCGTCGGACGCACGATCCTGCGCCTCATCCCGGCAACCTCCGGTCGCGTGTTCTTCGACGGGCACGACGTCTTCGCCGCACGAGGCGCCGAGCTCCGCGCCCTCCGACGCGACATGCAGATCATCTTCCAGGACCCCGCCGGCAGCCTGAACCCCCGCATGCGCATCGCCGCGATCGTCGGCGAGCCCCTCCAGATCCACGGCGTCTGCACAGACAAGGACGAACTCCGCGCCCGCGTCGAGACCCTCCTCGAACGCTGCGGCATGCCCCGCGCCGCCGCAGACCGCTACCCCCACGAGTTCTCCGGCGGCCAACGCCAACGCATCGGCATCGCCCGCGCCCTCGCCCTCGAGCCCAAGTTCATCGTCTGCGACGAACCCACCAGCGCCCTGGACGTCTCCATCCAGGCCCAGATCATCAACCTGCTGACGGACCTCCAGAGCGAGTTCGGGCTCAGCTACCTGTTCATCAGCCACGACATGGCCGTCATCCAGCACGTCTGCGCACGCCTCGCGGTGATGTACCAGGGCCAGATCGTCGAGGAGGGCCCGCGCGAGCAACTCATCAACGACCCGCAGCACGCGTACACACGCTCCCTCCTCTCGGCCGTCCCCGAGCCGGACCCGCGCCGAAAGCGGACGCGAGAAACGTACCAAGGCCCGCTCGTCAGCTGACCGCACGCGATCGGGTCGCTGATACGTGGTGCCGGGGCTCTGATTGAGCGTGCGAAGCCCGTCGCGTGCATGTGATCTCAATTTCATGCTGTGTTCACCGGCGTCACAGACGGCCGGGCCAATATCCCCGTGTCAACGCGGGACACGCTCGGACGACCGGATGTCCAACGGGCCCCCCGCAGCCAAGGAGCACGACATGAGCACGTACGCAGCCGAAAAAAACGCCCAGACCCACGCAACGATGAAGGACCTCAAGGCCGATGCCGACACCGTACGCCAGGACCTGGCGGCCCTGAAAGACGACGCGGTGGACGTCGGCTCTCAGGCGGCCAAGGAGGTCGTGCACCGCGTGCAGTCCGGGGCCGAGAGCGCCATGGAACTCGCCCAGTCAACCGGTGACAAAGCGAGAGCGTGCCACAAGTCGGTGTGCAAGCAGGTCAGCAAGCACCCGACCGCGGCCGTTCTGATCTCGCTCGGCGCCGGCGCGGTCCTCGGCCGCCTGATCTGGCGGTGATCCGGATGCTGGATCGCATCGCGAAACTCGTCACCGGAGGGGGCGGCCTGCTGCGCGCCGAAGCGCAGCTGGCCGCCCACGCGCTCAAACGCGTGCTGGTTGTGACCGCGTTCATGGCCTTGGCGATGGTGCTCGCCACCGTCGCGTTGGTCGTCCTCGCCGTCGCCGGCGTGGTCATGCTCGCCGACGCGATCGGCTGGGCCCCGGCCGCCGCAACCGTCAGCGGAGGGATCTTGTTCGTCAGCCTCGCCGCCGTGTTCGTCGGCAAGCTCATGATGCCCAGCGCGCTGAACGACTCATCCGAGCAGGCCCAACAAGAAGCCCGGCAGCACAAACGTCAAGTGCGCGAAGCGGTCGATTCACAGCCCGACGGACCGCCCGCCCGCGGGGCCGCTCCGTCTGACGGCCCGCAATCGGGAGACTGGAAGGACCGGGCCGCCCGGTTCGTCGCTGATCACCCGATCGAGGTTGCGAGCGGGGCGTTCGCGGTGCTGGCCGTTGTCGGCCCGTTCAGGGCCCTCCGCCTCGCGAGCCGGGGTGCCGCGATTGCCGGTGTGGTCAGTTCGCTCATGCAACACGCCCGGGACGCCGAGGGTTCCGATGCGGACGAACGCGAACAAGCCGGAACCGAGCCGGACGGCGTGGGCTACGCCCGCGCTTCGTAACCCCGCCGTTCGCGGTCAGGTCGCCCCTGAACGTTGGGCTGCACGCGACCGTGTCAGCCCCGGTGATGGCGGTTCGCGCCGTGGGCGGTGCGGGAAGGTCCCGCCCAGTCACGAAACGAACCGCCACGCGGCGCACGCCCACAACGACGGCCGTCCACACCGGCGCGGCGGAGCGCACGACCGCGGACACGATCGTCGGCAATCAAACCCGGACGGCCGGGCAGACTATCGCCGTGCCCGAGCCGAACCCGCGGCGGAAGAAGCAGCGGGTGGTGTTTGAAGGCGGGGCCGCCTAGCAATCACTTCATTGCATCGATCAGCCTCCGTAGCTCCTCGTTCAGGCGTTCGCGCGCGGGCTCGAACACTTGGATCAAGTACTGGCGTGCCTCCTGACGCGCTTCCTGGTACTTGGCAGGCGCGCCTCGAGCAACGTCGATCGTAGATTCGACCTCGCTCGTGGCGCCGAGGGCGGCACGCTTGATTTCGTCAATGATCGAGGTTTTGGACTCCGGCAGCACTAGCTTGCAAACATCGAGTTCGCCGATGAGCGACCAGTAGATAGCGTCAGCCTCGGCGAACTCGGTCGCAAGCAGTCCATCCACATCCGGCATTCGAGCCGGCGAGACCAGAGTCCTCAACTGCCCATTGAGGTCGGACAGCTTCCTAGTCAGCTCGACCGAGAGCCGCAGACGCTCAGCGCCCAGAGGCGACAATTTTGAACTGAACCGCGCCTGGTTCCTTCCTTGCAGGAACCCAAGAAACCGATCGAGCAAGAGCAACACGACAGGTGATCCAAGACCGCATGAGATCGCTGCGATCCACAACTCGGTGGTCGTGACCATCTGGTCCTCCTTGACGAGAAGCTGTTCAGTTGTTCTGACGACTCAAGTAAGCGTAGACCTCGCCCCGCCATCCACCACGATCGACTGCCCCGTCACGAAGCCCGCGCGCTCCGGCCCGCCGGCTCCCCATCCCACGGCCCGTCCCCATCCTCCAGCGCCAGATCCGGCACCGAGCCAAACGCGATTCGCCTCAGCGCCCGTGCTTGCCGGCCTGCACCCGCAGCACACCGCCACGTGCCCGCGTTCGCTCGAGGGCAGCCGCGCCCCCACGCCCGCGCGCATCACCCCATCGGCGCGCCAACACGCGCGCACCGACCACACCCGCACGCCAAAACGTGTCCCTCCCCGACCAACACCTTGAAGCCCGCCGCCGCCCGCCGATCATG